>CAIXKO010000294.1 GCA_903919925.1 uncultured Bacteroidota bacterium
GTATTCATTCCGCATAACTTTGAAGGTAATGATGGAACCGGAACCTTGATCTCATAAGCAGGTTGCCAGGGTTCAGATCCGGCAGGTACAAATTTTGCCCAATGCTCATAATTCAAATACGAAAAAAGGATATCACTTCCGGACTGGTCAAATCGGTTACCCTGCGGATGAAACCCATAGGTTCCTGGCTGGTTCTGTTTGGTCATATCGAGTTTTTCGATCAGTTTCCCGGTTCGGTCAGTCATCATTACCCCGGTTTTATCAGTGTCACCTCCCTGCGAATTTCATAAGTAAACAGCCAGGATTTACCATCCACCCCGAACAACAGAATATTTTCCTTATTCTGACAGTCGTTAACCACAATACCTGAATCAAAAACTATAATGAAATAATTATTAGCTTCTCCCATCAAAGCTTCGGGCCTGGTTTCTAATTTGATATACCGAATGGAAGAAGCCACTTCAGACAATTTCGACTTACTCCGTTTCAAGTCTTCTTTGCCGATTTCGATCAAGCACGGTTTCTGGTCCTGCCCAAAATAGCTCAACCCCAATCCCCAAAAAAGCATCAACTGAACCAACCTCTCTTTCATAGATTGAAATCCTCCTCTGCCACACCCACACTACTTCACCCTTCACCTCCTAAAATTAGCACATTAGCAAATTAGCACATTGGCACATTAGCACATTAGCACATTAGCACATTGGCACATTTCTTTCATTTCAACCCCGTTATCCTCTTAATATCATTCAACTTATTCAAAGCCTCCATCGGAGTCAGATTATTGATATCCAGCTTGGCAATCTCATCACGTATCTGTTTCAGAACCGGATCATCGAGCTGGAAAAAGGATAATTGAAAACCCTCACGATGCTGTGCCAATTCTTTGACCGGCTCACGGGTTAGCTCAGTGCGGTGCGATGATTCCAGTTCCTTTAGAATTTCATTAGACCGGGCAACGATCGATTTCGGCATCCCTGCCATCCGGGCCACGTGAATCCCAAAACTATGCTCGCTGCCTCCCCTGATCAGTTTACGCAGGAAGATAACCTTGTTGTCGAGCTCCCTGACTGACACATTAAAATTCTTAACCCGTTTGAAAGAAGCTTCCATTTCGTTCAATTCATGGTAATGCGTAGCAAACAGAGTTTTTGCTCTGGCAGTAGGATGCTCGTGAATATATTCCACTATAGACCAGGCAATGGATATTCCATCGTAAGTACTGGTACCTCTGCCCAATTCATCAAACAGGATGAGAGATCTCGGAGACAAGTTGTTGATAATGCTCGCAGCTTCGGTCATTTCCACCATAAAAGTGGACTCGCCCAAAGAAAGATTATCAGAGGCCCCCACCCTGGTAAAGATTTTATCCACTATACCCACCGTAGCCGATTCTGCGGGCACAAAGCAGCCAATCTGGGCAAGCAATACAATCAGCGCTGTTTGTCGGAGCAACGCGGATTTACCCGCCATATTAGGCCCTGTGATAATTATTATCTGCTGGGTGGTGGTATCAAGATAAAGATCGTTGGCAATATACATTTCACCGGTTGGCAATTGCTTTTCGATCACCGGATGCCGGCCCTGATGGATTTCCAAAATGTTTTCTTCGGTAAGGGCCGGTCGTATGTAACGATTTGATATTGAAATTGCCGCAAATGAACGAAGCACATCAAGTGTTGCAATCAGGCGTGCATCCAGCTGAACGGGAGTGATATAGTCAGATAATGCTACAACCAGGGCATTAAACAACCGTGTTTCGATTTCCAAAATCCGCTCTTCGGCTCCCAGAATTTTGGTTTCATACTCCTTAAGTTCCTCATTAATATACCGCTCAGCTCCAACCAAAGTTTGTTTTCGGGTCCACTCCGTTGGCACCTTTTCCTTATGCAAATTCCTTACTTCAAAATAATATCCAAAAATATTATTGAATCCAACTTTTAAGGAGGTTATGCCGGTCCGCTGACTTTCACGTTCCTGAAGGTTAGCCAGATAATCTTTACCAGAGAAAGCCATATCGCGGAGTTCATCGAGATCCGACAGCACCCCTGAGGCAATCACCCTCCCTTTTCCGACTTGGTTGGGGGCATCCACTACCAGTTCCCTTTCTATCCGGTCACGGATGGTTCTGCATGGATTGAGTTGCTCACCGATCCTCCGTAGAGTGGCATCATCAGATGACTCGCAAGCAAGCTTTACCGGCTCAATTGCAGACAATGCAAATCTAAGCTGAACAACCTCCCGGGGGCTGATTCTGGCCACCGCTGCTTTGGAGATCAGCCGTTCCAAATCGCCAATGTGCCTGATCTGATCTTCAATATGTTCACGGAAATCCGGATGCTTGAGGAAGTACTCCACCACATTAAACCGTTCATTTAATAGTTGGATCTCTTTTAATGGTAATGCCATCCATCGTTTAAGCATCCTGGCTCCAATCGGGGATATAGTTTGATCAATAACATCTATCAGCGTTTTGCCACCTTCATTGATCGATTGAAAAAGCTCCAGATTTCGAATGGTGAATTTATCGAGCCACACAAATTTATCTTCTTCAATCCTCGATATCGATTGGATATGCTTAGTTCGCTCATGCTGAGTCAGATCAAGGTAATGGAGAATCGCTCCGGCTGAGATGGTAGCATTCAGCATGTTAGCAATTCCGAATCCCTTCAGTGAGGTGGTTTCAAACTGCTTCAAAAGCCGCTCCTCTGCTGAATCCGCTGTAAAAATCCAATCATCCAGCTTGTAGGTATAAAACTTATACCCAAAATGGCTCTCAAACAACTTCTCTTTACCTCGTTCAAAAAGCACCTCTTTAGGCGAAAAATTGTTCAATAGTTTATCAACATATTCAAATGATCCCTCCGCAGTAACAAATTCGCCGGTTGAGATATCCATAAATGAAACGCCAGCTGCCTGACGCTCAATATGCACTGCTGCCAGAAAATTATTTTCCTTATGCTCAAGAATCTGATCATTGATCGAGACTCCGGGGGTGATAAGTTCAGTCACACCCCGCTTAACTATTTTCTTGGTAAGTTTCGGATCTTCCAGCTGCTCGCAAATAGCAACCCGTTCTCCTGCGCGCACCAGTTTAGGAAGATAGGTATCAAGAGCATGAAAGGGAAATCCGGCTAGCTCAACGAAAGTAGCTGCTCCATTGGCCCTCCGCGTAAGGGTTATGCCCAGGATTTTAGATGCCTTTATAGCATCTTCTGAGAAAGTTTCATAAAAATCTCCTACCCGGAACAGTAATACTGCATCGGGATATTTATGCTTAACCGCCATGTATTGCTTCATCAGCGGCGTATCCACCAGAGGTTCGTTTAATGCCATCCTTATTTAATCGGTTTAAGCAAAGATAAAATTTATCCGGTAGTTGACCTGATCAAAACGCTTTCATACCAACGCAATTGTTTACTTTAGCAAAACAACCGCATATTTCAAAAACAATGAAACGGATTCTGGTACTGGGCTCAGGATTAAGCACGTCGAGTTTGATCGATTACCTGCTCTCTCATGCAGAAAGTGAGGACTGGGTAATAAAAGTGGGTGATATTGATCAGGAAGGGGCACAAAAAAAAGTTAACGGCCATCCCCTCGGATCTGCAGTCTCTTTCGATATCTTCAATGAATCAGATAAATCCAGGCATATAAAGGAAGCCGATGTGGTAATTTCAATGCTTCCAGCTCGTTTTCACCCCATGGTGGCAGAAGCTTGTTTAGAATTCGGACGAAGCATGCTGACTGCCTCCTATGTTTCCCCGGAAGTCCGCCGCCTCGATTATCAGGCCAGGCAGAAAGGGTTACTGTTTTTTAATGAATTAGGCGTGGACCCAGGCATCGATCACATGTCGGCGATGCGTGTAATTGATGCAATCCGGGCCAGGGGAGGTAAACTTACGGGGTTTCGCTCCTATACGGGTGGCTTAATTGCCCCTGAGTCGGATACCAATCCATGGAATTATAAATTTACCTGGAACCCCCGGAATGTTGTGCTCGCCGGGCAAGGAACATCTATGTACATCCGCGGCGGAGAGTATAAATATATTCCTTATCATCAGCTTTTCCGGTCCGTTGAAAAAACCACCGTCCTGGATCTTGGCGAATTCGAAGTATACCCTAACAGGGACTCTCTTCAATACCGAATTGTTTATAACCTTCCTGATATCAAAACAATGATTCGGGGAACAATGAGACGTCCGGGATTTTGCGAAGCCTGGAATGTTTTCGTTCAGCTTGGGATGACTGATGATAGTTACACAATGGATTATTCCAGAGATCAAACATGGTACGAATTCACCGATTCATTCCTGCCAGCTGGCAAAAGCGGAACAATTACTGAACGATTGGGGGCGTATCTTAACATCCCTGCTACAGGAGCGATTATGGAAAAATTAAGCTGGCTGGGACTTTTTGATCAATTGCCGGTTGGGATCAGCAATGCCACTCCTGCTCAGATACTGCAGCACAAACTAGAAGAAAAATGGAAACTGGAGCCTGATGACAAGGACATGATAGTAATGCAACATGTATTTGATTATCAACTCAAAGGAAAAACTTTTCAACACAAATCCTCACTCGTGGTTATGGGTAGTGACCAACGCAAAACAGCCATGGCTATTACTGTTGGCACTCCTCTTGCCATTGCCACCCGTCTGGTTTTGAACGGTTCAATCCGTGCTTCCGGAGTTCAGGTGCCCACAACGCCCGAATTCTACCTCCCGATTCTGAGGGAACTGGAACAATACGGAATTCAATTTATTGAGCAGGAAGAAGAAATTTAGGGACATTCATCACCAATTATAGATAAAACATATCTGTCAATCTTCGGTATTCCTCGGAAAATATTCCGCGAACTCCGGTTTCTATAAATAATTCAGCAGTTTTCAAAGCCCGCTTTTCCATGCCCCATTCAAGTAAAACCCGCTTAACCGGTGCATCCTGATTGCCGCGAACATTCAGTATCCGATGAAGCTGCAACCCCGCTTCCTCAGCAATCAAAATTGCTTCCTTAAACCTGCCTACCGGCAAAATCATGGCGAGTTTTCCGTTATCGTTCAGGAAATCCATGGACCGAAAAACCAGCAGATCTATGGGCAGTTCTTCATCATGCCGTGCAATTGCCCGCTGATTGTCGGGATTCTTTAATGACTTTGTAAAAAAAGGAGGATTGCAGATAATCAAATCGAACTTTGTTGTTGAATCAGGTTCCCAGCACCGGAAATCTGCGTGGACAACCCTGATTCTGTCTAAAAAAACTGATGCTTTTACGTTTTCTGCGGCTTGCAAGGCTGCGTCCAAATCAATTTCGATAGCATAAACCAAAGCATCCGGGTTTTTCTGGGCTAACATCAGCGCTAGCAATCCGGTTCCTGTTCCAACATCCAGTATATTATGACATTGATCACATTCGGCCCAGGCTCCCAACAGAACCCCATCCGTGCCCACTTTCATTGCTGTACGGTCCTGTGAGATTCTGAACTGCTTAAATTGAAACCATGCATTCGACATATCAAAAATGATCAAATATCCCTAACCCAAATAAACTAAAATCAAAACGGCATGGATCTTCAGGATCAAACTTCCTTAATTCCGCTGTAAGTTCTTCGACCGACCGCCAATCATTGGTTTTTCGCGTAAGTAATCCAAGCGATCTGGCGGTGCGCCCAACATGCGTATCCAAAGGTATCATCAAATCGGCGGGAGAAATCCCGTTCCACAAACCGAAATGGACACCCCTAACATCTTTTCTGACCATCCACATTAAAAACAAATTCAGACGCTTGGCAGCCGAACCCTTTTCTACATCCGAAACATGCTTCGCAGCGTGCCCCGGGAAACCTGCACTAACAAAAATCCGTCTGAATCTTACTATTGCATTGAAAATACTGCCTGACTTGTATCCCTCGGTGAACACGGTTTCAAGTCCACCATAATCGGAATAAAGCCTCTTTAACGCCAGGATAAAATACACAAAATCAGTAGTATTATAGGTCCGGTGAACAAATCTTCCTATTCCTTCAATGTCGTCTGAACCCGTTAATCGAATAAAATCATAAGGTGACCTGTGCAACAAATCCATCATCCTGTTAGCACTTTTGATGATCGAAACTCTATTCCCCCAGGCTATTGTCGCGGTCAGAAAAGCAGCAATTTCAATATCCTCCTTAACCGAAAATGAGTGTGGAACTTGTAAAGGATCAGCTAAAATGAAATCCTGATGATTATACTGATTATGCTTGTATTCCAATAAATCCCCGATTTCCTCCCTTCTAAGAATCGTCATACGTCAATGATCAACGATCTTTCCGTCCCGCATGGTAATCACCCGGTCCGACAGGGTGGCAAGGGTAGTATCATGAGTAACAATGACAAAGGTTTGCCGAAACTCATCGCGCAGCCGCAGAAAAAGCTGGTGCAACTCACGCTGATTCTCTGAGTCCAGGTTTCCTGAAGGCTCATCAGCTAATATAACAGCGGGATTATTCATCAATGCGCGTGCCACCGCAACCCGTTGTTTCTCGCCGCCTGATAGTTCAGCCGGCTTATGTTCCATGCGATCTGATAACCGCAGATAATCCAAAAGCTCTTTGGCCCGTTTTTCAGCGATGTTTCGAGGGGTTTTGCATATGTAAGCTGGAATGCATACGTTCTCAATTGCAGTGAATTCAGGTAGTAAGTGATGAAATTGGAATACAAACCCGATTTCGCGATTCCTGAATGCAGCCAGTTTGCGGTCATCCATCATACTGATCAAGGTATCTCTGATCCAAATCTGCCCGGAATCAGGCCGGTTCAATGTTCCGATGATTTGAAGCAGTGTGGTTTTCCCAGCACCACTCGGACCAACAATCGATACTATTTCTCCCGATGAAACTTCCAGGTCAATGCCTTTAAGAACATCAAGGCTCCCAAATGATTTTCTGATTTCCTGAACCCTGATCATATATTTTATCTTTCTTCCGTAAAAGTAACGGATTAATCGGTTGCGGGAAATAATCAGGGATTCTTACCAGGCAAAACTCGCTTATAATCGAGGTAATAAATAACTTTAACTGAAAATGAATTAGTCTGGGGGGATATCAAGGTTCCCCTGAGATTATCGAAGTATGATAAAAATTCCTGATTTTCTATAGCATCACTTTTCAATATATTATTTTTCCATACAACCGTAAGATAGCTGCCTGGCGCAAAGTTCAAGGAATATTCAAGATCGATGTTGAAAATATTGAAATCCAAATTTTCATTCCCGGTAAATCCTGGATAATCCAGCAATCCACCTTCTGAATCTAGCAAATAGTACTGCAAATAGTTCACCTGCGACCAGTAATGACGCAATGACATACTTAAAGCAGATTTATTATTAAAAACATACGAACCTGTTATAGAATTCGTAACCGTCTTAATATCACGCTGTCCAAAAACAAGTTGGTCATTCTCCTGTTCAGTCACAAACCCTTGATCTGCCTTATCTGTTTCAAATTCAAATGATGGGAAGATGCTTAATTTGTTATTCAGCCGAAGCCTCGGAGAGATATTAACTTGTAGAATCTTATTATCGCGGGCATTTTCAAAATAGACAAAACCTGCGTTAAAAGCTACCTTTTTCCGATAATCGCTCGACCCGCCGATCTCAAAAAAGAAATAGGAAGGCCGTACAAAAAATCGGTTGGCAACCCGTGGCTCGTAATAGTCATGCGTTTCAACAGGACTATACTCCAATGAAATTCGAGTATCCCAATAATTCTTGTATAAAACATCTGTTGACCACCCAAAATGAAACTCAGAAAAAGCTCTCGGGCTATACATCATATTGTATTCAACTTCCAAACTGTTCGAGAGATTGTTTAATATCCAAAATGGCTCCAGGAACCGATAGGACAAAGTAACATCGTTCCCTATATAATTATTACTTCTCAAATAACCCATGTCATTTGGATCATACTTGTCAGATATCAATCCGAAATTATAAGCCGCAATAAATGCTCCTCCATATTTTCCTGCGCCAAATTTCAGAGAGTGACCGTTAATCGGCTTCCCTGATAAGGAATCATAAATCATGCTGACAGCAGCACTACCCGAAACGCCGAACCGGTTAGCCTTATCTCTCAATTTCATTGAAGCATTTGTCACATTGGCCATGCGCGTGGTAGATGGAGTAAGCACGTTGGTATTGGTGAGGTTAACATAGGAATTCCGGCCAAACACCTGATCCAGTACAATCATATTATAATTACTGAAAGGATCAGTCAATACCCGTCGTTGTTTACCTTCAACATCAGCAATCTTGGCATAAGTATTGGCTGTCATGGCATTGAGAAAACCAACACCAAGATTTTTTGTATTTCGTCCCGAGATCTTTGTCACATTGATTAATTTTGCCTCCTCAGGATTTTGCAAAACCGACTCTCCACCTTTCAGTTGGTCCAACACGCCGTCATAATTTCTTGGTGTTTTCCCAATTCTACGGGAGTAAAAAAGCCCGGACTTATCAAACAACTCCATACCTTCGGTAAAAAATTGCCTGTTCTCCTGATATTGAACCTCATAAGGAGTCAAATTCAGAATAATTTTGTCCGACTTCCGTTGTCCGAAATCAGGGATCAATGTCATATCAAGCGTATAGGCGTCGTTGATTCCGTATTTAAGATCCATTCCACCGGCATAGGAGAACCCATTACCCTCAGGAGAAAATTGATAATACCCAGCCGCAAAAGGATACAATTCAAGTCTGATCGGTGATTTCACGGAATTGATACCCAAGAGTTCTCCCACCTGGCTTTCTTCTCCAAAATTTCGATCAACCGGATTCCATGTTGTGGTTTCACGCGTACGCCTAACAGTCCGCTGAAAATTTATGCCCCAAACCTGAACATCCTGCTTTGGGAAACGAATAGCCGAAAAGGGAATCTCCACTTCCAGAACCCAGCCATCCTTTGTAATATTTGCTTTACTGTACCAGACTGTGTTCCAGGAAGGATCTCCATGATGATACATTTGCTCTCCCCCACCTGACGACGCTGAAGATCGCTTAGAGTCACCCTGAACGTTTGCGGCTGAAACTTCGAACTGGAAGAGATTTTGTCCATCGTTATATGGATTGATGGAAATTTTAAACCAGTCAACATTTCCCTCTGTTACGTCATCACGTTTAGTAAGCTCACGCATAATGCTGTCAGGTGCAGTATCGTATAGAATTACACCAAAATAAATAGCTTTATTATCGTAAACAACTTTCACCTCAGTCCGTTGGCTTTCAGGTAACCCCATAGAAGGTGAGTAAGTTACAAATCCACCTGCAGTATTGGCACCTTGCCAAACAGGTTCGTTTAATACTCCATCAATGCTGATTTTGGTTGCAGACCGAACTGCGGAAAGCCTTTTCTTTTCGTTGAGGCTATGAACGGGTAAAAACGTAAGCAAAAGGAATAGTCCCAGTAAAACTTTCTTCATAGAACAGAATTTGCCCCAAATATACGATTTTGACAGGGCTGAAATCCTTCGTAAAACGACCAAACAAGCGGGAATCTGTTAAAAAAAGTTAATCATTAACCTTTCAGATCATTATTTATGTCTTTGATATCCTTGGCAACTTCCGATTCATCTATGTAACTCCGTACATTCTTATTGGCCTCCTCGGCATTCTTTCGAACATCAGCTGTAACATCGTTGATATCACTCCTGATTTCCTGAGTCGACTCCTCAAATTCCCTCTTTATATCATTCGATACTTTCCTGAATTCCCTCATGCCTTTGGCCAGTCCTTTCGCTATTTCAGGCATCTTATCGGCTCCGAAAAGCAACAAAGCAGCCAATAAAACAACGATAATCTCTCCTCCGCCCATTTGTCCAGTTTTTTGCAAAGATATAAAAAAACCCCGGTGGTAATCCGGGGTTATTTTTGTTATTCATTTTCGGGCAGCCCTAATTTTTTCTGCCGCAGCCGATGTAAGTCGTATGTAATTGCAGATGCAACAAAGATCGATGAGTAAGTACCAAACGCAATTCCAAACAGCAAGGCAAACACAAAACCTCTGATCGATGGTCCTCCAAAAATAAATATGGCAATCAAAACGATCAGTGTAGTTCCTGCCGTATTTAGCGTACGTCCAAGGGTTGAGTTAACAGCTTGATTAAAGAGCTCATGCCGTCCACGTTTCCTGTAAAGCGTGGTATACTCCCTTAGCCGGTCAAATACAATCACCGTATCATTTATGGAATACCCAATAATGGTAAGGATTGCAGCAATAAATGCCTGGTCAACTTCCATCGAGAAAGGCATAATACTATATAAAAGTGAATAGGCTCCCAATACAATTACAGAATCGTGGAAAAGTGACGCAACAGCACCCAATCCAAATTGCCAGGTCCTGAAACGAACCAGTATGTATAGGAATATCACAATCAAAGCAAAGAATACGGCCAAAACCGCACCTCTCATAATATCCTTAGCCACGGTTGGTCCAACAAGCTGACTATCCCTGCGGTTAACCGAAAGAAAGGTTTTCAAATCCGTTCCGGGAGCCAAAGCAGATTTACATCCCTCAAAAATAGCCTGGTCAACAACACTGGCAATGTTGGGATCCTGGTTATCTACCATAAACGGAGTAATAATTTTAACCTGATTCGTAGGTCCGAAAATCTTAACCTGAGGAGTAACTCCCTGGCAAGCTTCTTCTATACTTTTTGTAAGGCTTTGAATATTTACCGGTTGATCGAAAGTAACGGTAAAGGTTCTTCCCCCCTTGAAATCTACTCCAAGATTTAATCCCCTGAAAGCAAGAGAACCAACGGAAATCAGCATTAATACAGCAGAGAGAATGTACATATACTTTCTTTTCTCGATAAACTGCAGGTTGGCATTCACCAAAAAAGTATTGGTGTACTTATTTCCAAAAAGAATCTTTTTGTCTTTATCAAGAAGGGCTTCAAAAACCAATCGTGAAATAAAAATCGCTGAAAACAAAGAAGTCAGGATCCCAATAACCAAAGTAGTAGCAAAACCGCGGATCGGACCTGAACCGAAAACATAAAGTATAATACCAGTTAAGATCGTTGTGACGTTACCGTCGATAATAGCCGACATAGCATGTTTGTATCCATCTTTTATTGCCAGCTTCATACCTTTGCCGGCCCGCAATTCCTCTCTGATACGCTCATAGATGATAACGTTGGCGTCAACCGCCATACCCAGTGTTAGTACAATACCGGCGATACCAGGCAAAGTGAGAACCGCTCCCAATGAGGCAAGAACTCCCATAATAAAAAACACGTTACATACCAGCGCAAGGTTGGCGATCCAGCCTGCCTGATTATAATAAAGAAGCATATAGAGCAGAACCAGGATGAAAGCCAGGATAAAAGATAGTAAACCTGAGTTGATAGCTTCCCTACCAAGGGATGGTCCCACAATCTCTTCCTGAGTAATCTGTGCCGGAGCATCCATGCGGCCAACGTTTAAAATATTGGCCAAATCCTGTGCTTCCTCAATGGTCATTCCTCCACCGGAGATTGATGAGCGTCCGCCGGAGATCTCATTCTGGACGGTAGGGTTAGATCTAACGTAATTGTCAAGAACAATTGCGATAGAACGATTGATATTTTCTTTGGTCAAACGCTGCCAGATTTTTGCTCCCTCACCGTTCATGTTAAGAGTTACTTCTGGCTTGTTGCCGGTGCCGCCGAGATCGCTTCTGGCATTTACAACCATAGCCCCATCCAGTGCTGGCTTGCCTTCACGGTTTGAAACTTTAATAGCAACCAGCGAAAACATCTCCGGATTCCCGTCAATAGCTCTGGCAGACCAATACAACTTCATGGTTGATGGGAAAATGCTTTTTATCTGTGGCAAAGCCAAAGCTCTGTTAACGGCAGCGGTATCACGGAAATGCGAATATCCAACAACTGGACCCGACTGCAGCTGTCCATTGTTGTCGGCATTTGGCCGTAGCAGGAAAAACAAAGGATTCTGTTTGCGGAATGCTTCCATGTTCTGAGCATCCTTTGCTTTGGTCGTATCTTTCTCTAACTTATCTAAAAGAGTATTGGCTTTTGTTGTATCAGCCGGGGTTGTTGCTTCCGCAGGCTTATCTGCGCTTTTTGCGATCGTATCCGCTGGTTTCGCAGCAACCGTTTCCAGGTCTTTTAACTTGTTATTGGCATCTTGTAAAAAACCATAAACTTCACTGTTCTCATAAGTTTCCCAAAACTCAAGTTTTGCCGATACCTGTAATAATTTTCTAACCCGTTCATGGTCTTTAATACCAGGCAATTCGATCATTACACGTCCGGCAGTTCCCATTTCCTGAAAGTTGGGCTGAGCAACGCCAAACTGGTCAATACGGGCGCGGAGGATTTTTACCGAGTTGTCGATTGCAATTTTAGTTTCAGCATGCAAAACAGCAATTACTTCCTCATTGGTGGAATTGTATTTGATCCTGTCGCGAAGCTGAATGGTATTAAAAATCGCTGCCAACCTCGCATTTGGGTCAATCTCCTCAAATGCTTTCCCAAACAGCGTAACATAATCATCCTGACTCGAAACCAACCTTTGTTTTGCCAATACCAAAGCTCTGGCAAAAGTACTGTCGGTAGAGTTGTTCGATAAAGACCTTACCAGGTCAACTACCGATACTTCCAGCATCACGTTCATCCCACCTTTCAGATCGAGACCAAGGTTAAACTCCCGCTCCTGACACTGACGATAAGTGTACTTTTTCAGCCAAAGGAAATTGTACACCGGCACCCCAGCCAGTGAATCCTTGTAGAAAATCTTCTTCGTAGGGTCTCCTTTGGAATATTCCGCAGCCTTTCTTTCAATTCGGGCTGTCACAAAGGTGAAGGATAACTGGTAGACGCAAACCAATGCTAACAATATAGCTACCAGCTTGATCGCTCCTTTATTACGCATGTTTTTCCGATTTAAATTATTCTTATATAATACGTTCCAATTTGAACGCGCAAATATAATGGAATTATTTGAAAAAAAGAGGCAATTCCTGAATCGGAATCACCTCTTTCAAATCATCTAATTATCTATCGTATCAAGTCGTCATAACTCTGCTCCAATGGCAGGTTTTTATCAAAATCCCATAAGGTTGTCTTCCTGACATTATAAAAATAATTCCAGTAGGTACGCAAGGCGCTCATGTAATTGGTAATAGCCTTGTCTTTCTGCGCTAGTGCATCGTTGAGCTTCAGAACATCCAAACTTCCAAGCATAAATTTTTGCTTGGTTATATCATATCTGGTTCTCGATATAGTGTCGGTTTTGGCTGCAAGCACCAGCTGCTCATCCTGCATGTTGAACTGCATGATATCCAGGAACACCTGCTGTTCAAAATCAATCTTCTGCTGCTCAACATTCACCTTGGTCAGTTCCAAAGTCGATGTGGCCATTTTTACTTGTCCTTTCCTCATCCCCCAGTCAAGAATGGGTATGGTAACTCCAATATTCAACCGCTGGGATTGCTGAGGATCTTTATATACTGATGGCAGATCACTGGCTCTCTGGGTCAAACCATAACTGGCCATCAGATTAGCCGTGAATCGCGCATTTGCCTGCTGCTGTGCAACATTCTGCTCAGCCGTCAGAATCGATGATTGCATCGAGAGCATGGTGGGGTTATTTTCACGGGCATGCTGAATGGCCTGATCTACATCAACTTTTAGTTTAGGCACATCCAATGTGGTGGTAAGCTCAATATTGATTTTATCGATAAATCCAAGAAAAGTACGCAAATTCGATTTCTTAACTTCCAGATCAAGTATGCCCTTATTAAGGAGATCAGTACTGGTCAATAAGTTTAACTCCATCTGCATAAGATCTCCCTGATCAATCATGCCGAGCTCAAAACGTCCTTTTGCAATCTGATATAAAGTGTCGTTGTTGGCAACATTAAACTTCGATGTCTTAACATTCATCTGTGCTAAGGCAAGATCATAAAAATACCGGACGGCCTTAAGATTGACATCCTCCATGTTACTTAAATAGGTTTTCTTAGCCTCCTCATACTTCAATGGCTCAATCTTTTTCTGCCACCTGAACTTATTAAACCCAAACAATGGTTGTACCAATCCTATACTCACCGGTGTTGACATCAGGGAGGCAGGATCATCATTCAAAAGGTCGAGCCGGCCGAGTTCTGAACTTACGTATATCCGCCCACCGGTAATGGGAATATTCTGACTGGCTTCCAGGCTGACGCTTGAATTCAGCCGGTTTGAGGGAGCGTACTTTGTAACCCACTCACCATTTTCAAGTACAACATCTTTAACAATCGAACGGCTGAGGTCTACAATATCAGTCTGCATCGATAAGGATGGCAGGTAATTGGCCTGATAGGACCTGAAAGACCAGTAACTGCTACGGAAACGGTGTTTTGCCAAAAGTGCATCGAGCGAATTTTCCTGCGCCAGCTTGATTACATCCTGCAAGTCCAATTGCGTGATTTGAGATACCTGGGCCGAAAGGAGCAAAGGGAACAAAAGGCTGGTAATAAGTGCAACAAAGTTTTTTCTCATGTGATAAGATCTTTATTATCCTTGATATTTTATGATGCCCGCAGTGATTCAACCGGATCGTGCTCCGAAGCCCTCTTTGCCGGCAGGTAACCGAATATTATCCCAACAGCAGCCGAAACTCCAAAGGCAATAACTACCGAAAAAGGCTTCACAATGGTTTTTATTTCTGCAAATTGCGTGATCAGCCCTGAAAGGATGATACCCAAAACAACCCCAATCAAGCCACCGACAATGCTGATTAATGTGGATTCGGAAAGAAACTGAACAACGATGTCTTTTCTGGAGGCTCCAATCGCCTGCCGGGTTCCAATTTCCCTGACTCGCTCCATCACAGAGGCAAGCATGATGTTCATAATTCCGATACCTCCTACTATCAGGGAAATACTTGCAATTGCTCCGAGTACAATATTGAATATGTCTTTGGCGCGCTGTTCCTGCTTGAGCAAAAGCTCCGGAACCGTAATTTTAAAATCTGCCACTCCGTTATGCCTGCGCATCAGCATGCGGGTCATTATTTCGGTGGTAGTCTTAAGTTCTGATGTTTCATATACCTGCACAACTACTTTGTCCAACTGATTATAATTAACGTTTTCAGTTGTGCCCTGATCCGATCCTGTGGTCATCGTCTGAGCAAACATCATCCCGCGTCCCATACCTCCAAACATCTGCATGGTACTGGAAACTTCTCCCATCTTTCGATTAGCGATAGCACGGTTCAAATAACGGATAAGCATAGTTTTCGATGGTACAAAAACCTGGTCATTTGTATTGGATATTCCAAGACCAGCTGATGATGAAGCAACCATCACTTCTCTCTGATTTAAAATTCCAATTATCCGCAGCCAGTTATGACCAACTTTTACAAATTGATCCAAAGGATTTTCAGCTGGAAAAAGCAAAGCAGCAACGTTTGACCCAATTACACAAACTGCCTGTCCCGTTTCTTCGTGTATTGCATTAAACAAGTCGCCTTTTTCCAGGCTAAGATTAAAAAGCGAAAAATAGGAAGGACTAACACCCATCAGAACAGTAGGCCGGCGAATCTGATTATGTTGAACAAAGGAATTCAGCTGAACTTCAGAACTAACAGCCCTAACAGTGGGAATAACTTCCTGTATTGCTTTAACATCCAATAAGTTAAGCCCATTTGAAAATTTCTTGGATTCCTTTTTCCCTTCCTCCGAAGTTCCGGAGGATGATTGGTCAATGATCGGTTCAATGATAATATTATTAACACCTACCAGTTTTATTTGATCAAGGATCTCTTTCTGAGCCCCTTGTCCAATTGCCAGCATACTGATTACAGCAGCAACTCCAAAAATTATCCCGAGTGCCGTAAGAATAGATTTCAGCTTATTGGCTAAAATGGCTTCTACCGCAATAATAATATCATGTAAATAACGTCGGAACATAATTTTTAAATTAGCGTTGTGTCTGCATTCTCATTCCGCCTCCGCCGCCACCATGGCTCGCTCCACCTTCAGCCCTTTGCATGCCGCCACCTTCACGAGTTGCTCCCTGCTGCATCATCCGTGCAGGACCGCCGCCATCTTTCATCATTTTCTGCATCTGCTCGCGCTGTTCCTTGGTCATATTTTTCATGTCAAACATCGGCATTCCCTGGTTACCACCCTGCTCTCTCATCAACCTTTCACGTTCTGCCTGCTCTTTTTGCATGCGTTCCATTTCTTCCTTTTTCTTCTTCTCCTCTAAAATCCGCCGTTGCTTAACTTTCTCGTAAATATCCCAGCCCTTGATTTCCCATTTATCACCATCAAGCGGAACAGTTAGAAAAACTTCCGTTTTTGCGTCAATTCCTTCATTTACGATGATAAAATTCTCATTGGCCTCGCCCAAATCAATTATCTGCCGCACTTTGGAAGATGTCAAATAAACATACGACATAGAATCTGTTGAATGAACGGCCTCCAGCGGTATATACTTTACATTATCATAAGAATTGGTACGGATCTGAGTAACCGTTGTCATGGCCGGACGAAGGGTAGTGTCGGTTTCATTTAGCAGAACGATAACTTCAAAAACTTTAGCATCCGAATTTGGCAGTTGCTCTCCTACGTTGGCAACTTCCGTAACTTTTCCGGTATATTGTTTTTCAGGAAAAGCATCCACTCCGATTGTCACATTCTGGTCAACGCTGATCTTGCTGATATCGATTTCGTTAACATAAGTTTTTGAAATCATTTTTGATAAATCCGGGAGGGTAGCCACCACCGGATCCCAGGCTGAAATCTGCGAACCCACCTTACGTTTTGCTCCACCCCACTCTTTTTTATAAATTACCATCCCATCCTGAGGCGCATATACAATAAAAGCATCCAATACTTTTACTAATTCATTTCGCTGCTGGTACTGACGTTTGACATTGATCTCACTCTTTAACATTGATGCTTCCGCCTGTTCTTTCCGCAATGCATAGTTGGTTTTTGCCTGTTCATAAGCCCTTTTTGCTTTGTCAAGGTTCATCTCTGATTGCCTGATAGTTGCTGGCGGCTCATATTTGGATTGGTCCAAGATGATCTGCTTTTCTTCTAAAGCGTATTCCAGGTCTTTAATCTGATTGCGGTAGTCCCGCAAACTCATTGTGGTATCAAGCTGAGTTTGGCGCAATGTTGCTTCATCGCGTTCAATCTGGTCTTCCATCGACTGAAGCGTTGTGGTTGCTTCCGTTTTATCAAGACTGGCAATATAATCACCCTTTTTAACCACACTGCCTTCAGGGATCAAATCAACCAGTTTAACATTATGTACCCTTGATTCTCTCAACCCCTCCGGTCCCCGGATATCAACAGAATTTAAAGCTTGTAGTTCCCCGGTGGTGCTGACCAGAACATCGAATTTTCCGGACTCAACCACCGCTTTAATCATAATGCTTTTCTCTTTCCGGGTTGCACTGTAGATTACAACAGATACCAGAACCACTAAAAGTATTACCACAAAGACCCAACGTCTTTTCATAACAAATTGGATTAATAAGATTGCTGGAAATAATTATCCGGTTACAAACTTAATCTAAGCAACCCGTATGATAAAGCAATACTTTCCCAATTAGGATATTTTAACACTTCTTAACAAAATCGAGGATTTCCTGAACAAACCGGTTCCCGAGCTGTTCAGCTTCTTTAAGTGATCCGGCCTCTGAATAAACACGAATAATAGGTTCAGTATTTGATTTGCGAAGGTGAACCCAACCCTCAGGAAATTCAATTTTTAAACCATCAGAAGTAATGCAAGGAAACCCTTTATAATTCAATTGAATTTGACTAAAAATCCGCTGCATATCAGTCCCTGCAGGTAAATCAATACGCTTTTTAGCCATTTCAAAAAACGGTAATCCGGCACGTATTTCTGTCATTGATTTGCCAATTTCTGCATAATATGAAAGAAATAGTGCTATTCCCACAAGAGCATCCCTTCCATAATGAAGAGCTGGAAATATAACACCACCGTTACCTTCTCCGCCAAGGACTGCATTTGTTTGCTTCATTCCGTTCACCACATTAACTTCTCCTACCGGTGTTGCCAGATATTGCCCACCATGAAGTTCTGTTACAACCCTCAGTGCCCTGCTCGACGAAAGGTTGGACACAGTATTGCCCTTGGTTTTTGAAAGTATATAATCTGCAATGGCTACCAGTGTGTACTCCTCACCAAAAAAACTGCCATCCTGATTGATCATAGCTAAACGATCGACATCCGGATCCACTGCGAACCCCATATCTGCTTTGCTTTTTACAACCTCATCAGAAAGCTTGCCGAGATGCTCAGGTAATGGCTCGGGATTATGGGCAAATTTCCCATCAGGTATGCAATTCAGCAGGACCACCTTTCGTACCCCCAGAGCTTCAAGAAGTAATGGAACTGTAATCCCACCAACTGAATTAACTGCATCAACAACCACTGTCAGATCTGCACGCCGGATCGCCTCGCAGTTTACATCAGGTAATTCCATAACTTTTTGCACATGGTATGGCAAAAAATCCTTGTCAGAAGAGGTGCCCAGACGATCTGCAGAAACAAACTCAAACATTTCCTGACCAGCCAATAGAAGGACTTCCTCGCCTTCCTTGCCGGAAATAAACTCTCCAAATCTGTTTAATAATTTTAAAGCATTCCACTCGCCCGGGTTGTGACTGGCAGTGAGTATGATTCCTGCTATTGCTCCTGTTAACGGAACAGCCATTTCTACTGTTGGTGTTGTGGCCAAACCTGCATTCACCACATCAATCCCAAGTGAATTCAGTGTTGAACACACAATTGAATCCACCAATTTACCGGAAACGCGGGCATCCCTGCCAACCACCATTAGTGGTCGCTTTCCGTTGGCTGGAATCTGGTGCATGGCCCAGGTTCCGAAAGCAGCTGAAAATTTAACAATGTCTAATGGGGTTAACCCTTCACCGGAGCGGCCTCCAATGGTGCCACGTATACCTGAAATTGATTTGATAAGTGTCATAAGATGATAATAGGACCGGCAAGATATTGAGTTTTCCTCATAACTTTGCCAGAGGGAACTTTTTTTTGCCAACCTTTGCAAACTCAATAATTTAAGTAACGTGAACAGGAAACCTCTCGATGTATACAAAACAGCCCGTCCTGAAAAAGTACGGCTTAACCGGTATATTGCTTCTTCAGGAATCTGCTCGCGGCGCGATGCAGATGAACTGATCTCCCGCGGTGTTGTAGAGATAAATGGTGTAAAAACCACGGAACTGGGAACTCAGGTTAATCCGGGAGATTCCGTTAAAGTGAATGGGAAAACCATCAGAAATGAGCGGAAAGTGTATATTGTGCTCAATAAACCAAAAGATACCCTTACCACAACCGATGACCCTGAAGGCCGCCGAACTGTTCTGGATCTGGTGCAGAATGCCACAAATGAACGGATTTTCCCCGTTGGCCGTCTCGACAGAAACACCACCGGCGTTCTTCTTCTAACCAATGATGGCGATCTTGCCAGTAAACTTACCCACCCTAAGTATAAAATTAAAAAGGTGTACGAAGTGCGTACCGCTCAAAATGTGTCTGAGGACATGTTGGCCTCCCTGATTAACGGTATCGAACTGGAAGACGGCCTGATGAAAGTGGATGCGATCTCTTTTCTCGATTCCTCTTCAAAAAAAGACCTGTCAATTGAGATCCATTCAGGGAAAAACAGGATAGTCAGAAGACTATTTGAGCACCTGGGAATCGAAATAATCAAACTCGACCGTGTCTATTTTGCCGGGTTAACCAAAAAAACACTGGCTCGTGGGAAATGGAGACTAATGACACCAAAAGAAGTTGGATGGCTCAAAATGCATAAGTAGAAAATATTTAGTCACCAAAAATCACCGGAGAAGCGTGCAAAACTCTCCGGCAATTACCAGCAAATGAACTTCATTGGATCACTGACTAACCGACAAACGAAACAATCATGAAATCCGGCTTTGTAAATATTATTGGGAACCCAAATGTAGGCAAATCAACTTTGATGAATGCGCTGGTTGGCGAGCGGCTTTCTGTTATTACAGCTAAATCACAAACCACCCGGCACCGTATTTTCGGCATAGTCAATGGCGATGATTATCAGATTGTTTATTCCGATACACCCGGAATGATCAAACCTGCTTACAAACTTCAGGAAGCCATGGTACGCTCAGCCCGTTCTGCGCTGTCGGATGCGGATATTCTTTTATATGTAACTGATGTTCAGGAAACTTCTGACAAAAATCCAGATATCCTGTCTATTGTACAAAAATCAGAAGTTCCCCTGCTGTTAATCCTCAACAAAATTGATCTGAGCAACCAGCAACAAGTGGAAGCTTTGGTGGAAAAATGGCACGGGATCTTTCCAAAAGCCGAAGTCTATCCATGCTCGACACTACTCAAATTTAACCTTGATAACCTTTTCACCAGAATATTGGAATTATTACCCGAAGCACCTCCATATTTCGATCAGGACCAATTGACTGATCGCCCGGAGCGTTTTTTTGTAACCGAGATTATCCGTGGCGCGATTCTTGAGAATTACGATAAAGAAATCCCTTATTCTGTTGAACCGGTGGTGGAAGAATTTAAAGATGAACCCAATATCATACGCATTCGAACGGTGATCTATGTTGAACGCGATTCACAGAAAGGAATCCTCATCGGCCATCAGGGATCATCGCTCAAAAGAGTTGGCATGCAATCAAGAAAGGATCTTGAAATCTTCTTTGGTAAAAAAGTATTTTTAGAAATGTTTGTAAAAGTGGCCCAGGATTGGAGAAACAAACCCGAAAGTCTAAAGTCATTTGGGTATGAACTCTGACACAGAAAGAAATAATTATGGCAAATATTGTTGCAATCGTTGGCCGGCCAAATGTCGGGAAATCAACACTCTTCAATCGCATTACTCAATCACGGCAAGCTATCGTCCATGAGTCAAGCGGTGTAACCCGGGATCGGCATTACGGAAAAGCCTTTTGGAACGGACATGAATTTTCGCTGATCGATACCGGTGGTTATATTACAAATTCAGATGATGTTTTTGAAGAAGAAATTAGAAAACAGATCATCCTCGCTATCGAGGAAGCTGATGTTATCATTTTCACCGTTGATGTAGAATCCGGAATCACTGATCTCGATCAGGTGGTAGCCGGTATTTTGCGAAAAATAAAAAAACCGGTCTTCCTGGCTGTCAATAAGGCCGATAATAATAAGCGGTTCATGGAAGCCAATGAGTTTTTCAGCCTCGGATTGGGTGAGATTTTTCCGGTATCTGCTGTTAACGGAACCGGAACCGGGGAATTGCTGGATGCAGTAACCGGGGCTTTCGTCAGAGCTGTTTTTGAAGATGAACCTGATATTCCAAAATTTGCAGTCGTTGGGCGCCCTAATGTGGGTAAATCATCCTTTATCAATGCAATGATCGGGGTAGAAAGAAATATTGTCACCCCGATTTCCGGTACTACAAGAGATTCTATTCATACAAGGTATCAACAGTTCGGACTCGATTTCTTCCTGGTCGATACAGCCGGTCTCAGGAAAAGAGCAAAGGTTTCAGAAGATGTTGAATTCTACTCGGTTATGCGATCAATACGTGCCATTGAAAATGCAGACGTGTGCCTCCTGATGATTGATGCCACCGAAGGCGTTAAAGCCCAGGATATTACAATTTTTGGCAATATCCAACGTAATCGAAAAGGGGTGGTCATTCTGGTTAATAAGTGGGATCTGGTTGAGAAGGATACCCATTCCACGAAAAAATTTACAAAGGAAATTCAGGAACGGATTTCACCATATACCGACGTTCCAATCATTTTCACATCAACTGTTACAAAACAACGAGTATTAAAAGCACTCGAAACAGCAATCGAAGTGTATAATAACCGGCGGCAGAAAGTCCCGACACATAAGCTGAACGAACTGCTTCAGGAATTTATTATTGCTTATCCACCTCCCGCAAATAAAGGAAAGTTCATCAAAATTAAATACGCTACACAGCTTCCGAACCAAACTCCATCATTTGCATTTTTTTGCAATCTTCCTCAATACATAAAAGAACCTTACAAGCGTTATCTGGAAAATAAAATCCGGGAAAATTTTAATTTTACGGGCGTTCCGATTCAAATATTTTTCCGGGAAAAATGATGTATATGAAGTTCCGTTTATCAATACCCGTCAAATGTCTTGCAATATTGCTGGTACTAGCCGGCTGCAGAAAAGTTGTGGATTATCCCGATGAACCTGTAATAAGCTTTACTTCATTATTATCCAAAGATTCAACCGACGTTTTAGACAATCCTGTTAAAAGGGTAACCCTAACTTTTCACCTCACTGATGGCAATGGGGATATTGGCCTTGGACTCACCGATACTGTCGGACCTTTTAACAAAGACAGTGCCTTTTATTATAACTTGTTCGTTCAGGAATTCAAAAAGGAAAATGGAATACTCACCCAAATACCGGCTCCTGGGGGGTTGAAAAAATACAGGATTCCGGATTTAACTCCAACAGGACAAAACAAAACCCTGATTGCTGATATCTCTGTTACCATTGAATACCCATATTCGGGTTCAACCCCTTTGCCTTTTAATGAGTTCCTTTATGAGTTTTATGTTGTCGACAGGAGCTTCAATATTAGTAACAAAGACACTACATCATTAACAATCTGGTAGATCATTCCGGTTTAATCAATGGCCATTCCAGGTAAAAACTGGTCCCTTGATTCTTTTGCGTTTCAAACCAAATTTTTCCGCCCGATCCCTCCATGATTTTTTTGGCTATTGCAAGCCCCAGGCCCATCCCTGAAGACTTTGTTGTAAAGTTTGGCTCAAAAAGCCTCTCCTGAAGCTCCTCCTTTATTCCTGTTCCATTATCTGAAACTTTAACTGTTACTGTGTCCTCACTGGTATCAATGGAAATATCTACTACGGGTTCTATACCTTCTGCAACTGCCTGGATAGCATTTCTGATAAGGTTGTTAAATACTTGTATTACCTGCTCAGGATCTGCATTAATAATAACTTCCCGTGAAGTTTTATAGTTCTTATGAAGGTTAACTTTACAAGTGCCTTCAAACAAATGGGTGATTCGCTGGATTTTTTGTGTAAGGTCTATTGCTTGGAAATGGGCTCCCGGAACCTGTGCAAACTTGGAAAACTCATTGGCAATATTTGTTAATGTTTCAATCTGGTCAATCAGCGTGTTGGTCATCCGGTCGATGTGTGCGTCCAAATCAGGCGCCCCATCTTTCCAGGCCCGCCTCAAATGCTGCACACTCAATTTCATTGGTGTCAGTGGATTTTTTATTTCATGCGCAATCTGTCTGGCCATTTCCCGCCATGCACTCTCCCGCTCTGAGCGCGCCAACTTTTCAGCACTGGCCTGCAATTCGCTCACCATACGGTTATACTCCTTAACTAACCTACCAATCTCATCATCTCTCTGATATTCAATACTCTGGTTCTTATTACCAAATCTTAACCCAGCCAATTTGCTCTGTAATAACTGTAACGGTCTGGCAACTTGATTTGACAGCACAACAGCCAGAAAAACAGTTAATAAAATAAGGATAAAATAGGCATTTACCATCGCCACCACTATTGTTGAAATCTCTCTGCTAGTTTCACTTTGCCTGCTGAAATAAGGAAGATTGAGGTAGCCCAGCAGCTTGTTATACTGATTATACAATGGCACGTAAGAGGAATAGTATCCCAGACTTTCAATGCTCTCCCTGATAATAAACCTTGGCTTTCCCTGATGGTGCATAACATAATAGGCCCGTGGATTCATTTTTCGACCGGCCAGATTATACTCAAAAACCTCCGGACGTGAGGAAACGACCAAACTACCGTAGGGATCAAAAATATTCATGTCAGTGTTAAAAACATAAGAAAACTTGATCATCAGTTCATTCAAACTTCGAAAACTCTCATCTTTCCAGTCACCTGTCAACATGCTGGCTTTTCCCAGCTTATTTTGAAGATCAGCCAAAAGAGATTCCGTTTTTTCAATGATCAATTTACGGTTGCTTTGCTTATACTGCTGGATCACATAGTAAGTCATGCCACCTCCAATGAGCACGAATGAGAACAAAAGAAACAATACCATAGTGAACTGAATCCGTTGCTTTAACCCAAAAACCGGGGCTTTCAAACCACGTTGCCGGATAATAATTCCATTTACTATTAGCCAAAGCAAAAACAGAAACACAAAAACATAGGAAAAGGTAATCAAACTGGCACTCGTCCGGGTAGATTGCCTGCTGATCACAATCTCGTTGTCGTTATCAATTCTTTTAATCCAATGCTTGTAACCATCTGCCTCAAAGTTTACAATTTCCCCCAATTCTCCAGGATAAATATCGCTGGTCAGGCTGTAATCATAATCCCCGTTAGTGAGCTGAAGATTGCCCAAATGATATTTCGCATAGGAATAACTCTGGTCAAGACTGTCTCTGTCAATTTTTTCGGTAATCAATAGCTCCGGATATCCCAATTCCTGTGCAACAAAACGCGAATAAATATTAATGATTAAACTGGTTTTCAATAGGGTATCAGGTGTAAAATGATCATAAACCCCCACATATTCAATTACTCCATTGAAATTATCGAGATAATAAAATCCTGTTGTACCGGTAAGTAACTTCCCATCCTTGTCGCGCATGTCCCGTATGAAATAATCAAGGCACCTAACTTCCAAATTGTCTGGCTGGATTACCGTACGACTGGTAGCGTTACAAGAAAAAGCTTGTATCTCGAACCGGCTCCAGTAGAGTCCAAAGTATTTATTTTTCAGGTAATTGGTAATAACCACCTGCTGATCGTCGGGCTTCATTTTGCGGTCACAAACTAATAATGCCAACACCGAATCAGATTTGATATCCGGATCAATCTGCGTCAGGAGCATCTCAGCAATCTGGTCATGTTCTGATGACAACTTACTAATTATCAATTCGTGCTGATCCGATTCTTTGGTCTGATTTACCTGATCAATTGAAAAAACGATGTACGCTGAAATAAGAACCAGGATAACAGTTGCAAGTCCGTGGTTATTCCGTCCTCTTGAAATCTTTTTCACTGACAACAATACAGACGACAGCAGAATAAAGAAAACCAGGCTTCTCCAGTCAGGTCCGGTCACAGGATCGGCAGTTATACCAAAACCAAGAACCGTCATCAATACCAGTCCAATAATACCCTGAATCCAGGTAAGCTTCAATTTGATCCTGCTTATTATCCGGTTTAGAATAAAAACAAATGCAATCAATACCCCTGCAATCACCAGAATATCAAGAAAATTCGAGAAATTAACGTTTAGTATCCGATAGATTTCCAGAAGGCCTGTTCTTTCAAATAGTAAAAACCGGATAACCCGGGAAATAATCAAAAAAACGGTGATTGCCAGCAGCCAGCCTGCGAGAGCCAAACTTTGCACAAGCCGTTTATCACCACTATCATTGGAGGCTGAAATTCTTTTAGGAAACAGCTCGAAACAACGTGTGAACCAAAAAGAGAAAAAGATCAGCAGTATGGTTGACAGCAGTATATCACCTCGTGATTCAAGAAAGATGATCTGATGATCAAATTTCGAAAATAGTGGTAAGTTAAAAACGCAATGAGGTTCACGGAAGTACCACAAAAACCACCTTACAATCATTAAGTCAGCAACCATCGCAAGGAGCCACCAGCCCGATGGTTTAATACGGTACGCCAACCTCATAACATCTCCCAGAAAAAACAAAATAAAGATCAAAACCGTTAAATACAATAAAAGTGTGAGCCAGTGTAATGTTGACCTTGATGTTACCTCTTGGTTTGGGATAATTGAGAAAGCAAATTGCCCACGATCATCTAACACCCGAATCGCTCCAGGAATAGTATCAACACTAATTCCGTAGGAAGCCGGAATGCCTTTCCCAATAAGAAAAGCATTAGAAACCAACTCATTATTATATGGAAAGAATTTTTTTAGAAAAACAACCCCAACAACTCTGAAATGATCAGATTTGTATACCCGGGTGTAAACCGAGCAATTCAACAGGTTGTAAACCCTGTTCGTTTCCATGGACAATAGGTCCCTGGTTTCAACAACCAAAGAATTATCCGACCAAAAAAGTAAAGAATCCTGGTTTAGGATGAAAATTGCAATTCCATCATTATCATTTGCATAGCGGTTGGTAAATCCGGGATCTTCATTCAGAACCGTGGGCCAGTCAAATCTGGATACCGTTTCCAATGCCTCAATGGAGGTTTTCTCCATTGATTTAATTTTCCGGTGAAACCCTCTTTCAATTTGCGCAGTATTAATTTTCACGGGTTCCGACTGGTGAGCCACCGGATCCATAACCAGGGCAATAACCAGAACGATAAAGGCTACAAGAAGAAATCGAAAAGAAATCAACAAATCACGAGACCTGATTACATCTGGCTGTTCCATCTATAAAACAATCAATAAAGGCCGATGAAATTACAATTTCCGCGCCAATTTATAGTTTCTTTATATTTTTGATGTAAACTATTACCAATGGAACTCCATATCCTTGAAAAGTTTATTTCCGATGCCTTAAAAGAAGACATTGGTTCTGGCGATCACACCACTTTTGCCTGTATCCCGCCCGATGCAATGGGCAAAGCGGTATTGTTGGTAAAACAGGAGGGGGTTATTGCCGGTATTCAGGTAGCTTCCAATGTTTTTAAATCTTTTGATCCATCGCTTTGTCTGGAAGTTTTAATCACTGATGGTGCCTGGGTAAAACCCGGTGACAAAGCCTTTTTTGTAACCGGTAAACAACAATCAATCCTGCAAACCGAGCGACTGGTGCTTAACATCATGCAAAGAATGAGCGGAGTTGCCACCCGCACAGCCAGGTTCGTGGAATTGATCAGCGGAACCTCTGCAAGGATTTTAGATACCCGGAAGACAACGCCTAACATGAGATTCCTCGAAAAGGAAGCGGTGAGAATTGGAGGTGGGTTCAATCACCGGATGGGCTTGTATGATATGATACTAATCAAGGATAACCATATCGATTATGCCGGTGGTATCAAATTAGCTTTGGATAGAACTATTAACTATTTAAACTTCAACAATTTGGATCTTAAGATTGAAATTGAGGCCCGAAGCATTGATGATGTCCGCGAAATCCTTCGGCATGGATCAGCAAACCGGATCCTCCTCGACAATTTCACCCCCGATATACTTAAAAAAGCAGTTCAACTTATTGATCATCAAATTGAAACCGAAGCATCCGGCGGAATAAATCCTGAGAACATCCATGATTACGCTTTAACAGGTGTCGATTTCATTTCGGTTGGCGGTTTAACTCACCAGATTTCGGCTATAGATTTGAGCTTGAAAGCAATCTCCTGATCCGAATGAAAATAATCCGAACCATACTAGAAACGGAGCTGCTGATTGCCAGAACAGCACAAAAAACGGTTTTACCCGGTTTCGATGGTTTGACACTTTATGAAATATCAGCCTTCTTTATCAAAGGTTTAAAGAGCGGGAAACTTGCTACCAGAGCATCAGCGATTGCATACAACTTTTTCCTTGCCGTTTTCCCGGCCATCATTGTACTCTTTACAATGATCCCATATATTCCTATCGAAAATTTTCAGCAGGTTCTGATGACCACCCTCAGGGACCTTATGCCTTCCAATGTTTACTATGCCGTGGAAAGTTCGATCCAGGAAATCGTTATGCGAAAAAGGAATGATTTGTTATCCTTTGGTTTCATCCTCTCCCTGTTTTTTGCGACCGGTGGAATAGCGGCACTTATCAACGCATTTAACGCGAGCTATCACAACCTTGAGAACCGAACATGGATAAACCGTCAATTGGTTTCCATAATTCTCATCATTATCTTTTGTATGCTGATTTCGGTGGCTGTTATCCTCATCATATTCTCAGGTATTGTTATCAACTTCCTGGAAACCAGAAACATCCTCACAAATAAGTTTCTGATCGCACTTTTCTTAAATGGGAAATGGCTGATCATCCTGATATCAACATTCTTCAGCATTTCATTTCTCTATTATCTGGCACCTGCAAAACGCAGTGAATTCCGATTCATTTCGCCAGGCAGCATGCTGAGTTCCTTTTTCATCATTCTTACCTCGGTGGGATTTTCAGCATACATCAACAACTTTGGACAGTATAATAAATTTTACGGATCCATCGGAACGCTAATCGTTTTTCTAATATGGCTCAATGTGAATTCGCTTGTGTTGCTGATCGGATTCGAATTGAATATGAGTATAAAAAATGCCCGATTAAAGAAAACCGATGTTCTCAATCACATATGATGCAAGTACTTATAAACCAAAGTTCTTATTTCATCAGTTTTACCATACAAGCGTTCACTCAATCCCTGATCATTGTATGACCTCAATTTGCGAATAAAACTATCTATCGTTTTTACTGGGAATATCCCATCCTTCTCGAAAATCTCCCTGCGTTTTTCCAGCATCCCGGCAGATCCATAGCAACAATCAGGCAATTTTTCTAACATATCAAGTCTTCTCTTATTTTCCGGTCGGAAAATATTGACATCGACGTATAACGATTCTGCTTTCTGCAAGCCTCCTTCCATTTCTAACCCATGCAAGGATGCCACTACTAAGCCAGCAAAAAGATGGTACAAATCAGCCGAACCATCCGGACTTCTGATTTCAATGGTTTGTTTGCTGACACCCTCATAATTAAGATTTTTGTCCAGTGGATTAGCATCTCCCACCATATTCATTCCCCCTAACCAACCCAATGGAACTCTCACTAATACAGACCTGTTACGATCTCCCCAGCAAATATTTGTTGGCGCCTCCTGATGTGGAACCAATCTTAGGTAAGAAGTGGGTATGGTATTGCCAAAGGCAGTTAATGGACCGGCAAGATCCATCAAACCAGCAATCATGCGTTTTGCAGTCTCGCTTAGTTGTTTACCCTCAACCATTGCATTCTTGCCATCCTTTTCAAGATACATGTGAACATGCAGACCAGATCCTGCCTTTCCTACGGTAATCTTTGGAGCAAAACTAATGTTAACTGCATATTTCTCACCAAGTTGCCTTAAAATCCACTTCGCCAGAATCAATTGATCCACTGCATCCTCAACATCGATTGGCAAAAACTCAATCTCATGCTGTTCAAAGCTTTCAGCATCCGTATTGAAATTTCCAACTTCGCTATGCCCATATTTTATACGGCCTCCGCATCGGGCGATCAGGTCCATCGCTTCTAACCTGATAAATTCATAATTACTAAATGGGCTAGCTGAATGATAGCCTTTTTGATCCTCAGCAGGATACAATTCCTCCTTTTTCCCTTGAACATAATACTCAAGCTCCCCCATAGCCTTGAAAGTAAACCCCGTACGTTCTTTGAACAATTTATGTGCTTTGCGGAGAATATACTCGGGAGCTGTTTCAAGCGGTAGTCCTTGATTGTTGTAAAAGGAACAAAAAATATCTAATGTTGGTATTATGGAAAATGGATTCACATAAGCAGTGGAGAAACGGGGTATCACATACAAATCACTGGCACTGGCCTCTATATAGGAAAACAAACTGCTACCATCCACCCTTTCTCCGGTCGATAATATGGTTTCCAGATATTCCAGACTATGATTAATAAAATTCAGGATTTTCAACTTTCCATCTTCAGCCACATATCTGAAATTCAGCATTTTAATGCCATTTCCTGTAATAAACCGGATAATATCATCCCTCGTGAAATCCTTTGAAGCTTTTTGAAGGTATTGCTCCAAAGGATTTGCGCGGAACGAAAAAGAATTGTCTTTCATAAGTTAATTTCCATCAAATCTATTTGTCATTCAGCACTCCTTCTATCACTCGTCACTCATTGTGATTCCTCATTGCTTCAATCTGCTCAAGTAAAGCTTTTATCTTAGCTTCAGCATCGGCCATCTTGGCTTTCTCAACATCAACTACCTGAGCTGGTGCATGATTCACAAATCGTTCATTTGACAGCTTTTTCTTTACACTATCCAAAAATCCCATTGTGTATTCCAAATCCTTTTGCAATTTTTCACATTCCGCGTCAACATCTACTGCACCTGCAACCGGCACATAATACTCCACTGACCTGATTACCTGACTGGCTGACCCTGTTGTATTCTGCTCAATTAAAGAGACTGATTTGAGGTTCAATAACTTAATCAAAATTGGATCCAGATAATCATCATACTTGCCATCACCAGTTTTAATTTCAATTGAAAGTTCCTTTTTAATGGGAATATTACGTTCAGCCCTTACCCCTCTAACAAACCCTACAACTTCTTTCATACGTTCAAATCGTTCAATACAATCTGATTCAAAACTAGCTGGTTGTGGTAAAAGGGTAATCATCACTGATTCGCCAGCTTGCCTCAAAGCAACACGCTGCCATATTTCTTCTGTAATAAATGGGATAAACGGATGAAGTACCAGCATCAGTTGCTCCATAAAAACGAATGCCTGATTGCGGGTAGCCAAGTCAATAGGATATCCATAAGCCGGTTTAATAATCTCCAGGTACCAGGACGAAAAGTCATCCCAGAATAATTTATAAGCGGACATTAACGCCTCCGACAGCCTGTATTTTGTAAAGTGATCGTTCAGCATCCCCAATTCCTGGTTAAACCTGGCAGAAAACCATTCGTTAGCCAACCGGGAAGTTTCAGGTTGTCCAATACTTTCAGATACCTCCCAGCCGGAGATCAACCGGTA
>CAIXKO010000295.1 GCA_903919925.1 uncultured Bacteroidota bacterium
CCCTTGAAGTTTATCGGCTGAAATCCAAAACGGGTCCGGGAATCTCTAACTCCTTTAATACTTTAAACAACAAAAGGGATCTCATATGCTAGATTATCAACAAATTAAATCCTTAGGTTGACGGCTATGCCGTTCACCCCTGACCGTTCACCCCTAACCGTTCACGCCCCTACTTTACCCCAAAGCAATACAATGTACCTACCGTTCTGATATACAATCTTCCATCGGCGATGGCAGGTGTGGCGTAGCACTCCTCCTTCAGATCGCTGATTGCCTGTATATCAGTGGAACCATCGGCATTTAGTACACTTACCTTGCCTCCGCGAGAAACAAAAAAGATTTTTCCATCGCCAGCCACTGGTGACGAATAAAACTGTGATCCTCCTGCTGTGAGCCGCCCCTCCTTTATCACTGTTCCATCGGCAGGATTGAAGATGGTGACAAACCCGATATCATTGATCATATATAATTTGTTGTTGTACACCAGTGGTGACGGCAGCTGGGGTACACGGCGGTAATAACGCCAAACGGTACCGGAATCCGTCCTGTCGCCCGATCCACCCAGGCGTATTCCCATCATGGAATTTACGCTGGCCAGTGATGCCTTAAAATAGTTCCATTCACCCGCATCAAGCTTTCCACCCTCCTTCAAATCCATATTCGCTACCTGGTTATAGGGCTCGTCCTTAGGCAGCTCGGCCTTGTCGATTAATCCATCCTTGTTTGCATCGAATTTTGTCAGCGCTTCATCAAAGGCAGGTATAACCGACTGGTTTCCAAAGTCATTTTGCGGCATCCCAAATCCATGGGTAAAAACCATATCATTATATATCACCGGAGTAGCCTTCATCTCACAGGGAAGCCCGTTCACCCACCATAGGCGCTCACCTGTATTGGCTGAGTAAGATATCAAAAGGAAAGATCCCGGAATAATAATCTGGAGCTCTCCGTTTACGGGCTGATAAACGATGGGTGTACTATGACCGCTTTTGGCTTCCGGGCGCTCCTTTTGCCAGGCTAAACGTCCGGTTTTCTTATCAACGGCAATGATAAAGGAACCATAAGTCTGATCGCAAACCAGTACAACTTTATTTCCTGCAACTATAGGTGATGCACCCATTCCATATCCGTTATGAAAAGGGCCGAGTGGCAGGCTCCATAGTTCATGGCCCTGAAAATCATAGGCAAGCAGGCCAAAATCGGGAAAGAAAACATAAACAGATTGATCGTCGATAGCCGGAGTGGGTGAAGCCGGGTTGTTGCGGTTGTCTATTGGTTCCTCTCGTGGCCGGGGGGCCTCTGCTTGCCAAACGGTTGCACTGGTTTGTCGGTTTAAGCAGATTGTCAAGAGTTTACCCTCTTCAATTGCAGTGAGGAAAATATATTTATCATTCAAAACCGGTGAAGAGTATCCAACCGGAACCTGCCGTTTCCAGATCACGTTGGTGTCAGGTCCAACCGCCTTTGGTAAACCACTGGTTTCATGCACTCCGCTTCCATTTAACCCCCGGAAATGGGGCCAGATGAGGTCTCTATTATTCTGAGCCTGTCCGGGGTATGAAAGGAAGAGGGCAAATAGCAAGATGACCGCAAACCCACTTGCTGATCGTCTGATTGTGTTTTGAGAATTCTGATTCATTTATTATATTTCTAAATTGCAGATTAATTGTTTTTAATGCACCTCACTGAAAAACCCGATCCTTTAAAGCACCAGCCTCTCCACTCGTGGACATATCCGGAGTACAGCGACCGGTACCAGACAAATTCTTCAGGGAACTTTGATGACGTCCAAAAAGTTGCTTTTTCACCGAGATAGCCAAATCCTCCGATAAAAAACCGTTCTCCACCCGGAATGGCACTGAAACCGCTGGCATTATCGGCCCATACATTTTGGTCCCAACCGGTTACTGATTTCAATTTCATTCCAACATAACCGGTTTTCCTCCAGCCGGTAGAATCAGCCGCCGATTTACTCATACTCAGATACATTTCAAGATCCTTCCATTCCTGATCGCTTGGCAGGTGCCACCCTGAAGGACATGCGGTTAGGGCAGCATTCCAATTATACAATGCTCCGTATGTAGCGTATTCGACAGTGGTTTTTGCCTTACTGATAATTTTGCCCTCATAGCCATACACATAATAATAACTGTCCGTTTCAGAGCTATCGGACGACGGACTCACCGAGGGGAGCCAGGCAAGGTTTTCACCCATCCATATCTGGTCTCCAATCCTGAGCCATTTATAACGATGCTTATCGCGTGAATCCTTGAAAGTCCCGCTTTGCGAGTCAAAAGTCATATCATCACTGCAAGCACCAAGTATTGCTATAAAAAGTATACAAAACCAAACCGCTGTTTTCATCTGATCGGAATTGGGTCCAAGTTTAGTTGATTTTTAAATAAAACAACCTGCAAATCCCAACAATTCCAAAGTGATTTCCCTGGTTAAGGATGAAAGTGTAAAGCTGTAATAAATGAAATCAATGGACGTTATATAAACATTTATATATTTGTGTAATTATGAATTGATCATGAGAGAGCAAGATGTTCCGCATGAGATTAAGACAGTAGTTCTCAGGGATGCATAAGGCAATCTAAGGCAAAAACTTTAAGAATCATGTCGAAACCAATCATCAACCGGTCGTATCCGGAAAAAAAGGCCCTGATAACCAGCCAGGGAAATGTAACTTATAGCCAGTTACTCAAAAGCGTTCAACAATTTGCTCAGTTATTTGATAATAAAGCCTATACAAAGGTTGCCATATATGCCGAGAACTCACCGGCCTGGATATACGCTTTTTATGCTGCGTTGCAGAATAACTGCATAGCGATACCGATTGATTTTCTGGCCTCAGCCGATGATGTGAGTTACATTATCGACGATTGCCAACCCGAACTGCTATTCATCAGTTCTGCGATGAATGAGCCGATGGTCAAGATCACTCAGAAAACCACTCACAAGCCAGAAGTAATTGTTTTTGAGGATATTGCACCTGATGACACGATTGCGGAAAGTGGTTGGATGGAACCTGAAGATAACGGGTCTACAGCTGTAATCATTTATACATCAGGCACAACCGGTAGTCCAAAAGGAGTTATGCTTTCATACACCAACATACATGAAAACATGGCTGCTGTTATTGGCTGCAAGATTTACCTTCCTGAGCGGGAGGTTATGATTTTCCTGCCGTTGCATCATATTTTCCCGCTGGTGGGTTCCATGATGACCCCATTATTTGTAGGATGCACCATTCCAATGGCCCCATCGATGCAATCCTCGGATCTGATGAAGACTTTTGCCGATAACCAGATTGGTGTGTTTCTGGGAGTTCCCCGCCTGTACGAGCTGATGTATCGGGGAATCAAGGTAAAGATCGACAAAAGCCTAATAGGCAGAACTTTACTAAAAATTGTACTGGCCTCAAAAAACAGGAACCTGGGCAAAAAGGTGTTTAAGAAGGTTCACCAGGGATTTGGAGGAAACTTACAATATATGATTGCCGGAGGGGCAGCTTTGAACAAGGAGGTTGGCACCTTCTTTTATGGTTTGGGATTCGATATTCTCGAAGGATTTGGGATGACCGAAGCGGCTCCGATGATCACTTTTCCGCGGCCAGATAAGGTTCTGATCGGATCCACCGGGCAAGCTTTACCCGGTTTATCTGTGGAAATCCGTGAGGGAGAAATAGTTGCCAAAGGCCCCAGCATCATGAAAGGATACTATAACAGGCCGGAAGAAACCGCTGAGGTAGTTAAAGATGGCTGGCTGTATACCGGCGATCTGGGATATTTGGATAAAGACGGGATGTTATTTATCACCGGCCGGAAAAAGGAGATTATTGTTTTACCGAATGGCAAAAACATTAATCCGGTTGAAGTGGAGATGAAACTTGATGGTTTTTCTCCGGCAGTAAAGGAAGCCGGGGTTTTCATGCACCATGAAATGCTGCATGCGGTCATTGTCCCGAACATTCAATATCTGACCGAAAATGGGGTGGAAGATGTCAATCAATATTTCCGCGAAAAGGTTATATCTCCCTTTAATGCCGAAATGAGCTCTTATAAGCGGATCATGCAATTTACATTGGTAAACTCCGATTTACCCCGCACCCGGTTATCTAAGCTTCAACGATTTAAGCTTGCAGAGCTGCTGGATAATAAGGAAAATAAAAGAACTGCTGCTCCGGAACCGGATAGTTCAGAATACCGGGCTCTTAAATCATTTCTGGAAAGCCAGGTTGACATGGATGTATTGCCTGATCATCACCTTGAATTCGATATTACACTTGATTCTTTAGGCAAATTGGGATTGATCGACTTCATTGAAAAGAGTTTCGGAATCAAAATAGATGACGATCAACTGCTCAAATTCCCATCGATTCGAAAAATTGCAGAATACATACAAATC
>CAIXKO010000296.1 GCA_903919925.1 uncultured Bacteroidota bacterium
CCCTTGAAGTTTATCGGCTGAAATCCAAAACGGGTCCGGGAATCTCTAACTCCTTTAATACTATAAACAACAAAAGGGATCTCATATGCTAGATTATCAACAAATTCAATCCTTAGGTTGACGGCTATGGGGCCAGGGGGTGGGTACTTTAAATGCCTATGCACGAATAGTTTGCAGGTTATTAGGTTTGGGGCAAAATGGCAACTTGCTGTCGGACTCTACACGCAACCCTCTGCCCGCTGCTTACTTCCCACTGCAGAATTACTCTTCCAAAGGATCTGGAAAGCAAAGTATAAATGTCGCACCAAAGCCCTGAATGCTCTCCACCCGGATGGTTCCACCGGATAAATTGACAAATTTTTTGGTTAATGACAACCCAAGCCCTGTCCCCTCATAACTCCTTTTAACACCCTCACTAACTTGCTTGAAATCTTCAAAGATGGAATCGAAGTACTTCTCTGAAATGCCTATGCCAGTATCTGAAACACTTATAGTTCCAAAGCTCCTGCCATTGCTGAATTCAATACCAGTGGAAATAGTAATCCCTCCCAACTTGGTGAACTTGATCGAATTATTGATTAGGTTAGTTAGAGAATTTCTAAAAAGCTGATCATCCAGATTAAGCGTAAAATGGGGCCTTCCATGCTGCCGCTCTAAATACAGCCCTTTCTTTTTTGCAGCCGCTGAAAACAGCGAAATCACATCATCAATCGTTTTATCGACATTCACTTTTTCAATGATCAAATCCATTTTGCCCGATTCAACCCTTGTTAAATCTAAAATCTGACTTAAAGTCTGTAGTAAACGGTTTCCGCTCGATAAAACAATTTCTGAATACTTTTTGATCACTGGTTCATCAGATTCCGATTGAATTAATTCAGCAAATCCCAAAATACCATTTAAAGGTGTACGTATTTCATGGCTCATGTTTGCCAGGAAAGTCGATTTTACACGGCTTGCCTCTTCAGCCCGGTCGCGTGCTGCTACTAATTCCTCGTTTGATTCCTTTCTTTTGATGACACTCGCAAAGATCTGACCCAATACTCTTAGCAGCGCAATCTCATCTTTATTCCAGCTCCTAAGCTCCTGCACAGAGTCAAATCCAGCAAAACCTAACAACTCACCACCAATTTCGATTGGTACAACAATCAATGATTTAATGTCTTGCATTTCCAGTATTTGCCTCTCTGCTATCCAATCCGGAGTAAGTTCGGAAACATTTGGCATGTAAATTATCTCCGATTTCAAGAGTTTTTCCATCCACTTGGGTAAGGTGGTTACTGGAATGGATTGTAAATTTTGTTTCTCCGACTTCACTCCATCATTACACCATTCGTAAGCATTGCTCATGGTGCCGTTTTCAAAATTAAAGAGAAAAACATAGGCTCTGTCAATTTCGCAATAGGCCCCAAGATTCATCAGCCCTTTGTTAAATGTAGCGTCGATCTCCCCCAGATCGGTATTCAGGAAATCCAGTTCAAGAGTGATTAAAATGCTTTCAAACTCCTCTCTGTATTTGATCAACCTATCCGCATTAAACCTCTCTGTAAAATCCTCTACAATCCCCACCCCACCTCTAATCTGACTATCCTTGGAAGTAATAGGGGCAAAAAAACCTCTTACCGGAGTAACCTTTAATGCCGTAACAGAATGATACTCATGCTCATAATATCCCATTAGACCTTTCAATGAATCGGTGATGGCTTGAACCAATGTCCTGTCCGGAAGATTAAGCAAGTTCAATCCTGTCAGCAGTTCCCTTGAAGAACCAATAATTTTAACAAAAGCATCATTGCAGGTGGTTATTCTTCCGCTACTGTCATATTGCAAAACTCCAACCGGGGTGTTCTCAAATATCAAACGATATTTCTCCTCATTTTCGCGAAGATTCTCCAGTAAAAAAACCTGGTCGGTAATTTCATGTAAAACAATTATAATCCCCAAACCATGTTTCCGCCTGGTGCTAACCACTGAACTCGTCAGAATAAAAGACCTCCTAACTTTATCAATGCTTATCTTGGTTTGAACCCTTTGATTTTCTGACCCTTCAATAAGATTCATTAGATCTGGAAACTTCACAAAAAGTTCTCTGGTGCTTTTACCAATTGAGTTCCGGTTAAGTCCTTTAAACAAACTCCCCGCAGTATTATTATAATCAACAAGGTTTTTCTGATTATCCATGATCAAAACGGCATCACCAAATAGCTGATAAACAGAATTTCTAGCTTTTGGCAGCAAAAAAACCATGTGATTTCCAAATACACCCCAGGCAAATAATGGCGCAGTAAGTACAAATCCAAACGGGCTGATGTCAAATCCTTGGGTAAGTTGAACCTGGTAAATTAAATGTGCTATCCATGGTCCTAATGAACCAATAATCAATATCCAGGCTTGCTGCCGTTCAATATAGTTTTCACGCAACTTTCTTAAAAACAAAATCAGCGAGGTTAACAATGCCAGATTAAGGTACACAATGTTCACATAATACCAAGGCCCTTTATCCAGATGTAATTCATGACAATAGACGAGTATATCGGAAACCGCACCTATCCTGGTATAATACAAGTGATGCCAGGTGTTGGTGAAATAGAGTATAAGATTTATAATAGGAATAAGAAGTAAAACTCTCAATGGCCACCAGTTAAACCAATTATCATTACCGGCCAGGCGAATGGCCAGAGCAACGCAGAAGACCGGGATAGTAGTAATCCCAATATATTCAATCTTCAACCAGAACAGAATCGCTTCAGCAGTTGAACTCAGTAATTCCATGCCAAATCCGGCAATGTAAAAAGTGAGGGACACCATTAACAGACTAAATTCAAAGGCACCCCGAACCTTTAGGCTCAACAAGGCATAAACACCTAATCCGATAGTAATAAAAGCAACCAGAAAAAGTGCCAAACTTATTAAAGGAATTTCAAGCATGTAAAAGTGATAATGTGATAAAACTAATACATATTTTCATAATAATTGTTTGCTTTATACCCAATATGACAAAACGCGAAATCATCAGATTGACCCTTAACGGAGGAGTTCCTCCTTACGTTCCCTGGTCATTCAAATTTACTCAGGAACCTACGGATTTGATTCGCAATCATTATCAAGTCAAAGATATTGACTTTCCACTTGAAAATCATATACTTAACCTAGGGAGTGATATAGGTTTTTTTGAAGAGCTTCCAAATAATCTTTTCAGAGATGTTTTTGGAGTCGTTTGGGACCGGACGGTTGATAAAGATATTGGCGTTCCGATAGAACCGGTTCTTAAAGATCCATCGCTGGATGGATACCAGTTTCCTGACCCGCATGACCCTCGTTTTTTTGCCAATATTCATGATCAAATCTCAGCTAAACCAGACTTGTTCCGAGTCTTTCAAATCGGATTCAGCCTTTTTGAGAGAGCCTGGACCCTGCGTGGAATGGAGAACCTTCTAACTGATTTCTTTTTAAACCCCGGTTTTGTTCGTGAATTGATGGAGAGTATTACCAGATACAATCTTGCCCAAATCGAAAAGGCGATCTCCTATGATATTGATGCCGTGTATTTTGGCGATGATTGGGGGCAGCAACATGGATTGATTATGGGGTATGACCTTTGGAAAGACTTTATTTTGCCTTGCTTAATACAGATGTATCAGAGGGTAAAACGCTCTGGAAAATTTGTAATGATTCACAGTTGCGGGGATGTAGATGAACTTTTCCCCGATCTTATCGATGCCGGAGTGAGTTGCTTTAACCCCTTCCAGCCGGAAGTTATGGACGTTCACTCGCTCCTGAAACAATACCATAAAAAACTTTGCTTTCACGGTGGGTTATCCATTCAGAAAACTCTTCCATTTGGATCAACACTCGAAGTTATGGCTGAAACAAGCCGGTTAATCAAACAGGGAGAATTGGGCGGATTAATACTTGCACCTTCACATTCAGTAGAAAGCGATACTCCATTCGAAAATATTCTTGCTTTTATACAGGTGGCTCAATGCCAGCCTGGATTTTTAAAATCGAGGAAAGTTTAAAATATCCGCCATCCAACCGAACAATAGAAAACATTGTTACGCAAACTGAAATTATTCAGAGAGCTGATCGAAAGAAAATTCTGCAAACCAATGTCATAACCAACGTCAAAGGTCAATTTCAAGAGATCAATCCCGGCGCCTACCTGAGCTGACCATACAGAGTTTTTAAAATCATCCGGGACAATCCTTGACGGCTGGTCAAAGCCATTAATCGACAATCCGTATTGCTTGGTCAAAAGATATGATACCACCGGCCCTCCCCAGATTCTTAACCTGATCAACTTTAAGTCCACCAACTTATAACCCAGCAATAACGGTATATCAACTGCAAAGAGATTTACTGTTTGGCTGATATTAATTGGACTTCCCGAGTTCAGCGGGTCGCCAAAGGAGGTTTGAAGAGCGCCGCGTTCAAAACTAAAATAGGCCTCTGGTTGAAAATAGAACTTTTTTATGCAAAGACCTGCAAAGAACCCACCTTGAAAACCATCTTTCAATTGATTATCATACTGAACATTATAATTCGTGGACATTCGTGTGTTGTTCCATCCAATCTTTGGACCAAAACTAAAAATACCCTGAGCACTAATTGTTAAGGTCACCGTGCTTACCAGAAACACTAAAAGTAATCTTTTCATTGTATGAGTAATTTACAGGTTTCTATCAATTTACTACTGATCTGTTAATCCACTTATCTGAAAACCAGCTCTGATGCACTGAAATGGATAATCTCTCAATCCCTTTTCATAACCAATCAAAATGGCAGAATTTCCCAGCTTTATTCCTGTGTCAATCCGATAAACCAGCGGCTTATCGCCATTATTCATGTAACCTGAATATCCATTTAAACTCTGGTTTATAAAGAAGACTTTGAAATCCAAATCAATGCCTCCACCAAATAGTAACGCATCATCCTGCGGATAATTATCCAGGTAAGTTTGCCAACAATAAAAACCAATTTCTCCATACCACCTCACATGCCTGAAAAAGCCAATGTTCTTGCCGTATGAATCACCAAATGAAAAGTCCAGGTAATATCCGGGTGAATCCGTATATCTTGCATAATTTCTGGCCGTTCCACTAGCGGTTCTACACGACATGGCAAATGAAAGGTCAGGTAAAACTTTATGATCTTTTATCAACTGGATTATGGTTCCGAAATAAACATCCCCAAGTGCTTTTCCTTCAGCAGCCTTGCCATCAAAGGTTCGACGGGTACGGCTGGTGATTGAATCCATGCTAAAAAACTCCACTGGAACATATTTAGCCTCAATGCCCACCCGGCCTTTGGCAACAGGAATAATCAAATGGATTCTGAAATCGTTGGTCTTATCTCCCTTGCCAAAGTAGTGTTCATACTGGCCGGCCCAATAAAACTTTTCAGGAATATTTCCTTTATGAATTAGTGGCACGGGTATAGCATTTGGGCCCAGAAATCCCGGTGATGAGATTTGGTACTTCGACCAGTGCGTGATCCCATCCCATTGCGTATATGGATCCGGTGGTATATACTTATTCTGGCCTGAGAGCCCTGATGGGAAAAAAAGTAGTACCAGAAAAAGAATTATTGCATTTGACTTCATTTCGTTCACTTGGGTTGATCGATTTTAAAAATACGGTGATCTTCGCAATTTATGTATTTTTGACCTTATTTTAATTTTCTGACCTTACATAAATATTATGTCCTCCAATATTCCTTTGGCTGAGCGGATGAGGCCCCAAAAACTTGAAGATTACGTAGGACAAGAGCATTTAATTGGTGAGAAATCCATTCTTCGGAACGTAATATCCTCTGGGTCACTGCCTTCTTTCATTCTCTGGGGACCACCCGGCGTAGGAAAGACCACCCTGGCAAGGATAATTGCCAACCACGTTAATCGCCCTTTTTATACACTCAGTGCAATAAATTCCGGGGTAAAAGATATCAGGGAAGTAATTGAAAAGGCACAAAAATCAAGGTTTTTTGATTCACCTTCCCCGATTCTCTTCATCGATGAGATTCACCGGTTCAGCAAATCACAGCAGGATTCTTTACTTGCTGCCGTTGAACAAGGCATTGTTACCTTGATTGGTGCTACTACAGAAAATCCTTCATTCGAAGTAATATCCCCACTGCTTAGCCGATGTCAGGTTTATGTTTTAAAGCCACTTGAAAAATCAAACCTCGAAGAGCTTCTGAGACGTTCTTTAGCGGAAGATTTCGATCTTCGTACCCGAACCATCGAACTACGCGAAACAGAAGCACTCCTTCGATTCTCTGGTGGTGACGCCCGTAAACTCTTCAATGTATTGGAATTAGTTGTGCAGTCATCACCTGAAGATCCTGTAATTCTCACTAACGACAGTGTTACCCGAAGAATTCAGGAAAATATTGCTCTATATGATAAAAATGGGGAACTCCATTACGATATTATCTCGGCATTCATTAAATCCTTAAGGGGTTCTGATCCAAATGCAGCTGTGTATTGGCTTGCCAGGATGATCGAAGGTGGGGAAAAACCTGAGTTTATCGCCCGCAGATTGTTGATTTTTTCTTCAGAAGATATTGGCCTGGCCAATCCAAATGCCTTGCTTTTGGCAAATGCATGCTTTGATGCCGTTCACAAAATCGGCTGGCCCGAAAGCAGGATTATACTTTCTGAAGCAACCGTGTACCTGGCTACCAGCCCCAAAAGTAACTCAACCTACAAAGCCATCAGTTTTGCTCAGGATTTGATTGCGAAATCCGGAGATTTACCGGTACCTCTGCATCTAAGAAATGCTCCCACTAAGCTCATGAAAGATCTGGGGTATGGTAAAGATTACCAATATCCTCATGATCACCCTGACCGGTTTGTTGACGATGAATACCTTCCGGAAAAAATCAAGGGAACACAGATTTGGTCACCGGCGGCAAATCAAAAAGAACAGGAAATACGTGAAAAAATGAAAAAACTTTGGGGAAAACGCTACGAATACTAACCCGGTTATCAATATTTAATACCTAATGATTATGCCTGACTTCTCTGATATTCTTTTAAACTTTGCTCAAAACAAAAAAAGCTATTTGCTTATTGCCGGTCCTTGCGTTGTTGAGAACAGAGAGGTCGTTTTTGAAACTGCCTCAACCCTAAAAGAAATAACCGGCAGGCTAGGTATACCTCTTCTTTTCAAGGCAAGTTACCGAAAAGCCAACCGAACAAGAATCGATTCCTTTACTGGAATTGGCGATATCCAGGCGCTGGAAATTCTTGCAGATGTGAGAGCCCAATTGAATATCCCTGTTATTACTGATGTTCATGAATGTGGTGAAGTATATACCGCCGCAAAATATGTTGATGCTTTACAGATTCCGGCATTCTTGTGCAGGCAAACTGATTTAATTCTGGCTGCAGCGCAAACTGGATTACCCGTCAACATAAAAAAGGGCCAGTTCCTCTCCCCGGGAGCGATGAAATTCGGTATTGATAAAATTATCGATACAGGTAACAGAAATGTACTGATAACAGAAAGAGGTTCCACCTTCGGTTATGGTGATCTGGTTGTAGATTTTCGTTCCATTCCAATCATGAAAAAATGGGGCTTCCCTGTTATTCTGGATATTACTCATAGTCTTCAACAGCCCAATCAGCCTGGCGGGGTAACAGGAGGTCAGCCAGCCATGATTGAAACCATTGCTCGCGCAGGAATCGCTGCCGGCATAGATGGAATATTCATGGAAACCCATCCAAATCCTGCAAAAGCCCTTTCCGATGGTGCAAATATGCTTCCGCTTTCAAAAGCCGAGGGTTTATTATCAGGTTTATTGGAAATCTATAAACTAATACACAGTTTAGACGCTAATGCAAAATAATTTCATTGAAAAACCAATCATATTGGTTTTTATCGCTTTTTTCGTCATTGCCCCGTTTGGTTTTGGTCAAACAGTGAACGACATTCTCGCCAGGCACGAAATGGCAGGAGGACTAAACTCACGGCAAAAGATCAGAACTCTGACCTCAATTGGGAAAATAACCCAAATGGGTAATACTTTACCAATTAGTATTATACAGAAGAGACCTAACAAGTACAGGTTTGATGTTCATCTGGATGAAGGAAGAATAACCCAGGCATATGATGGGATGTTCGGATGGATATTTAATCCCTTCGCAACACCCGACACCTTGCCACTCGAAGGCCCTGAACTGGCTCAAATTCGAGAATCTGCAGATTTCGATGGAATTCTTCACTCTTATCGTCAAAAAGGATTCACCATTCAATTGTTTGGAAAAGTAAATGTCGGATCTCAGAACGCATACAAGATCCAGATTAAAAAGCCGAATGGTGAGATCATGAACTTTTACCTCGATGTTAACACTTTTCTGGTAATTAAATCAGATGTTGGCCTGCTGATAAATGGTATGCCGTACGTTGCTGAGTCGTTTTTTGGAGATTTCAGAAAAGTGGGTGGTATGGTTCTTCCTTATTTTATCCAAACACGGAATGGTACGATGTTGACTGAAATAAAAATCGACACCGTTCGCATCAATGAAACAATGGAAGATTACTACTTTCAATGGAAGCGATCAAAATAAATTGCATTTTTTCCATCTCAGGTTTTTAGTAAAGCATTACGCTTCAGAATACTGCGTAAAGGATTGACAATTCTTACTAACAAGCTTAAATCTTCAGTGATGATTTCTGCCAGGCCACCCATTCCCTGGTTAAATTCTAGCTCTATATTGTAGGTGGTTATCAATCCTTTGGGAAAGCTGATCTCAACATTGTAGAATTCCTGGTCTGAAATCAGGGATACACTTTGAACCCTGCCTTGCAACGAACCGAATTCCATATAGGGGAATTTCTCAACCCTTACAATAACCTTCTGACCTGCCTTGACTTTGCCAGCGCCACGCATTGGCAATAGTAATTTGCCAATCACCTTGCCTGGCTCCATGGATAGTACCGTCAACACCCGGTCACCTTGTTTTACGTATTGATTTTGGGTCCATATCGAGGTAAATGTAACAAGACCATCAATCGGAGCAATAAATGCATAGTTCATCTTCCAATTGGATACGATTCCTGCCAAATGATCAAATGACAATATTAATGAATTGAATTTCTGATCTCTAACCTCGAGAAACTCCTTCTCATTGCGGATAATCTCCATGTCAAGCTGATCCATTTGAATCAGAGTTTGCGATAAAACAGTGCGAGAATACTCCAGGTCATATTTTGCCTTAAGGTAAATCGAAGTACCAGATTCAAAGTCCTTTATAGATATTGCAACCGAATCATGCAAAGCCCCAATCCGCTGAAACTGCTTTTCCTGAATATCCATCTCTGCCGACTGGATTTGTCGCAGCCGGTATTGCCGGTCATATAACAACTTGAAATCCCTTTTCTGTTTCTTTAACGATAAAATCTTTGCCTGATTTGATCCCTGACTAGTAAAATCATTGACCTCTTTTCGTGCTCTGGAAAAAGAGGCTAAAGATGTTTGCCACTCTCCAAACTGATAATCGCGTTGAGGAAAAATCAAAAATTCAATTGAATCAGGATTTGACAAAAGATTGTGGCAATGATCCATTAAGCTATCAATTTCGAGCATATCAGCGGCATTTGCCGAACTCTCCAAAACAGCAAGTAGTTGTCCTTTAACAACTTTAGCAGTATCACCAATAATCAAAAGTTCTATCCGTCCATTTTGTCTGGAATTCATGACCACTGGCGGATTTGGGGTTGTGAGTGTTAGTTGGCTGGTTATCCGGTCGGGATATTTAAACCATACCGTTGCTGATAAGAGACAAATAAACACCCCTACCAGTGCAAATGAACCCCACCTGATCACCCAAGGCGGTACAACTCCCAGAATTTCCTGAATTTCCTCCTGGCGCAATTCGATATTTGAATCCTGATTTTTCAATTCCCTAATTCCAATTGGTTTCTGACCAGGTTAAAATAGGCCATTCCAAATTTAATTAACTGATCATGGGTACCTTGTTCTATTACTTTCCCTTTTTCCATAACAATTATCTGATCTGCATTTTTTACAGTGCTTAACCGGTGAGCAACCACAACAACTGTTCTACCACTAAAAAACTTATTAAGGTTCTCCAGGATAAACTTCTCGTTATTTGCGTCTAATGAGTTGGTGGCTTCGTCAAAAAATATAATTCCAGGATTTTTATATATCGCTCTTGCGATTAATATCCTCTGCTTCTGGCCCTGACTCAACCCTCGCCCCTCTGCACCAACCCGGGTGTTGAAACCCAGAGGATAACTTTTAATGAACTCAGTCACATTGGCAAGGAGAGCTGCTTCCTCAAGTTTTTGATTATCAACAATTTCATCACCAAGGGCAATATTCTTTGCAATTGTGTCTGAGAAAATATACCCATCTTGCATAACCACGCCGCATTGTCCCCGATATACACGGCTATCTATCAAATTCAAAGGAACCTCTCCCAGCCTGATTTCCCCGCTGACGGGTGGGTAAAACCCAAGCAGAAGCTTAATTAATGTGGTTTTACCACTGCCACTTGCCCCAACAATTGCAGTGGTTTTGTTAGATGGAATATTAATGCTGATGTTATCGATAACTTTAGGAGAGTTTGGACCTTCATATTGAAAAACCAGGTTCTCAATTGAATATCCCAATTCCACCGGCAAATCGGTAATCCTGGTATCATTATTTTCATTTTCTGCGGGATAATCATGAACTTCTGATAAACGCTCAAGACTGATTTTAGCATCCTGAGTGGAATAAAAAAAGCCAACCAGCTGGTCAATTGGCCCGCTCATTTGCCCGATAATAAATTGAATAGAAAACATTACACCAAGGGTAATTTGTCCATCTATAACAGCTTTGGCTGCAAGAAAGGCAATAATCACATTCTTGGATTCATTAATTACAACTGAACCAATTTGCTGATACTGAATTAATGCCAGGCTCCTGACACGAATTCTAAAAATCTTTGCCTGAATAAATTCCCAATCCCATCGTTTTTGTTTCTCGCAATTATTTAGTTTGATCTCTTGCATACCAGAAATCAATTGTATAATGCTATTTTGATTATCTGATAGTTGTATAAACCTTCGCTGATCAAGCTCCCGTCGCTTATTCAGAAATAGCAAAATCCATGAAATATAAATAATGCTACCAAAAAGAAATATCCCTAAAATCTTTAAATTGTAAAATGCTAATACCGCTCCAAAAATAAATAGATTAAAAATGGAAAAGATAATTCCAAGAGTAGATTGGGTTAGGAAAGATTCGATTCTGGAATGGTCTCCAATCCTCTGTAAAATATCACCGGTCATTTTACTGTCAAAAAACCGTGCAGGCAAACGCATCAGTTTTATCAGATAGTCGGAAATCAAAGAGATATTAATTCTCGTGCTCATATGAAGGAAAATCCAGGAGCGAATAAACTCAATGCTGGTGCGCCCTGCGATGAGAACCAACTGGGCAATTAAAACCAGGTAAATAAAACCTACGTCCTGATTATTTATGCCAATATCTACAACAGCCTGAGTAAGAAAAGGGGGGATCAGAAGAAGAATTGATCCAATCAGCATTCCAGCCAATAACTGCAGAAAGAATTGTTTATGGGGACGGAAATATTTGAAAAGGAAACTGAATGAGCTTCTTTTGTAATTTTCTCCCTCTATCAGGAAGAACTCCGGAGTTGGTTCGATGATCAAACAAAGCCCAACATCCATCCCATCTTTGGTTGCGGAAATCCAGCCTTTCGAGAATTCCTGAAGAGTATAGGTTACCATTCCTAAAGCCGGATCTGCCACTAATACACGTCTTTTGCTGACCTTTACAACTACAATAAAATGATTTTGGTTCCAGTGAACAATACAAGGAAGAGGAACCTCCTTAAATAGCTGATCAAAGGTTATCCTTGTTCCGAGAGTTTTTAACCCGATTGATTCCGCCGCATCACTGATACCAAGAAGACTCACTCCCCCACGTGTGATAAAGCAACGATCTCGTAAGTATTGTATTGAGAATTTTTTTCCGTGAAAACCGGCAACCATCTTTAGGCATGCCGGACCACAATCTTTCGCATCAAGTTGTTTAGTAAATGAAAATCGGGCTTTTGGCAAACTAAACGTCGCTGCGGATTTTCTTTAATAGTGTTTTGGCTTCACTATAATAAGGATGCTTTGTGTCTTCTAATATCTTATTCAAAATAACTCTTGCACTAGTAAAATCTTTTTTCTTAATGTAGCAACCAATCCTGTACCAATCAACTTGATCAATATTCGGGGAGTTAATGTCCCAATTATCAAGGTACCTAAGCGATTTATCATAATCACCGGTTTCCAGGGCACAACTTCCAGCAAGCATCAAGAGGGTTTCATCATGGTTACCTTCTCTGATCGACATTTCAAACAACTCAAGGGCCGTTGAAAATTCGCCTAAATTATACTTTTGGATACCGTATTCAATAATCTTGTTTGATCCTTCTGATGGGCCTCGTTGGTTTCCAATCCCATCATAAGAGTGGAAAAATTTAGAGAAATTTTTGTCAGAGGTAATCGATGTTGCACTCTGATTCAGGAAAATTGCTCCGGCAATCATAAGAAGAAATACAGCAGCGACCGCCGAAGATGCAATTCGCAATACTTTCGTTCGGGCCGGTAAGGTTCTTTTTGAAGAGATTGCACTTTCCCCGATTTTTGATAAAGCAGTTCTGAGTTTCATAACATCTTCCTGCAAAATAGCCTTATCTACATTTTGGTTTAAGTCTGCTTGTTCAGGGTTTTGAATGCTTAATTCATTTAAAACCAGCTCATCATACTCTTTAAGCTCATTACTTAATTCGACAGAGTCCTGATTTTGAATTGCTTTTTCAATACCAGCATAACCGGGGATTTCAGCGGCATCAACATCTTCAATCATTGAGGCATGAATGATGCTTAACTGATCACGCAAAGCCTTAACATCCAATTCAAGTATTGTATGATCATTATCAGGAGCGATCTCCTCTGATATTACCATGGGAGTGGCCTCAATTAGTGCTGAGTTCCTGTTACCCAATTTTTCCAGTTGAAGTCTAAAATTCATTATATCGACTTCAATTAGTGCTTTATCAACCTCTCTGTGTAAACGGAATCTTTCTGCGAAAGCCAAATCTACCTTGATACGCAGTTCAAATTCCTGCCTTTCATGGAAGTTTAGGTCATTCTCCAGATATCTGTCGAACAATTCCGATAGATCAAGATCAGTATTCATTTCTAAGTCTTTTATATTCAGGGTCATTCTGAATTCGTTTAATCAATGCTTCTTTACAAGCGTACTTTCTTTTCTTTAAGTATTTATCACTTTTAATGCTCATCATTTGAGCGATTTCCTTTAGTGGAACTTTTTGTAGGAAGAGGCGCAAAATTTCCTGACAATCTTTATGTAAAAGCTGAAAATGCTTTTGATATATCCGGTATTGCTCCTGTTCCGTTACCAATCCTTCAAAGTCATTATCATCAACGCGGATAAACACTTGGTTATCTGTAACAACCTCTTTACGGACCTTTTTCTTCTCTAATTGACGCAGCCACAATAATCGTCCGACAGAATACAGATAAGTTTTAAATGTACAAGTCAAATCAAGGGAGCCATCAATAAGCTTTTTGTAAATTAAAATGATTGCCTCTTGAAAAACATCCTTGGCATCATCATCTGTCCCACTATTTTTTATGACAAAGAACCTGACAATTGGAAAATACTTCTTGTAAACATACTCAAGCACATTACTATTACTTGTTTTTAGCCCTTCGAGAATGGCTTCTACAGTATAATGTACTAACTGTTGATCCTGCTCATGGTAAAAAGGTAACCCCAACTTTCAGACTTTTTTAGTAAATATCTTAAAAAATAAAGACCACTGTATAATTGATTCCAAAGTTACTTAAATTTTTATAATCATCACACAAATGAGGCAAAAAATGCAGCAGACCTGTAAGCCGGGTTCTGTGATTTCACAAGAAACCTTCTATCATTTATCTAGGCAGCCGATTGCCCGGCTGCTCCAACGACCTACCCCCCGACAGCGAGCGAGCAGCTCTTAAAAGTCGGTATACATGGTCTTTCAACCCATGTGGCGTACAACTCCTGATGTCACCACCAGAATTGGTGGGCTCTTACTCCGCCTTTTCACCCTTATCCTGTTTTTACACAGGACGGTTCTTTTCTGTTACGCTACCGTACCTTTCGATACCTTCCCGTTAGGAAGCATGGTGCTCTGTGTTGCCCGGACTTTCCTCTCTCCCAGTTTCCCGGAACAGCGATAGAACGGTCTGCTGCACGAGCAAAAGTAATGATTAAAAAGGTTTATTTTGTGGAATTCTGATTCTGGTGGCACCAAACCCATATTCCTTAAAAGAAGCATCCTCCTGCGAGCACCAGCCAAACTCCTGTTGTGCCACCCTCCGCAATTCACTTTTTAAGGTTCCATTTCCAATTCCATGTATGAAAATGATCTCACGTTCATTGTTTCTGATTGAACTATTAAGCTCTCGGCGGAAAACATCCAGCTGGAAAAATAAAATCTCGGTGTTCGTTAACCCTACTACCTTATCAGTCAATTTGTTAATATGCAAATCGATCTCTCGGGACGGAACTCTCAAATTGGATGGTTTTGATACCGGCAGGCGGCTGGCAGGAGCACTGGTTTCTTCTTTTATCGCATTCTCAAGCTGGATATCCTTTGTCTCTTTTACCTCCTGAACTTTTATTCGGTTTGCCGGAACCTGAGGTGCCAGTTTTTCCGGGATCACAACAAGTTTCCTGATGTATGCTGGTAAAACCCAGCCGTCAGAAGTCTCCACTTCAGCTAACTCTTTCGAAATAATTCGAATAACCCTACCCTCTCCTACTTCATCAATAAACCTTACCAGGTCTCCCGGATTGACTGTCGCCATTATCTGTCAGTGTTTTGTCGCAAAGTTACCTATTTTTACCGCCGTTTTATTCACTACAATGAGTATTAAGGAAATCAGGATTGAAGATTACTTATATGACCTGCCACAGGAGCGTATCGCACTTTTCCCTTTGGAGAAACGTGACCAAAGCAGCTTGCTGGTTTTTCGTAACGATTGCATCAGTCAGCGGAAATTTTCAGATCTTCCTGATTTATTGCCTTCTGATTCTGTATTGATCTGGAATAATACAAAAGTGATACCTGCCAGGCTCCTTTTCAAAAAGAATACCGGGGCTCTCATTGAGATTTTTCTTTTGGAACCTGTTTTTCCTTCAGGATATTCCGATATGTTCCTTAAAACTGAATCCTGTACCTGGCAGGCTATTATTGGCAACAAAAAAAAATGGAATGGAGACCCTTTGGCCTTATCTATAAATATTGCGTCGGGAAAAGTGGATCTGTATGCTGAATATTCCGATTCTGAAAGTAACAATACTATCAATCTTAAATGGTTTCCGCAGCATCTCACTTTTGCGCAAATCATCGAACTCTTCGGAAAAACTCCGATACCGCCTTATTTGAAGCGGGACTCCAATGCCAGGGATAAAATTGATTATCAAACCGTTTATGCCAATTTCGATGGTTCGGTTGCTGCACCTACTGCAGGGTTACATTTTACACAGGACTTGTTGGAAAAGTTAAATGCAAATAATGTCAGGATCAATCCCATAACACTGCATGTTGGTGCTGGCACTTTCATTCCAGTTAAATCCAAAACAATCGGTGACCACCAAATGCATGGAGAAACCGCAATTATCGGTATACCGGTCATTCGAGACCTACTGGAAACCCCACCTGATAAGCTATCTGTTGTTGGAACCACCAGTGTACGTTCCCTGGAAAGTTTGTATTGGCTCGGTCTGAAAATTTACAAAAACCCTGGGCTGGACCCTGATAATCTTTGGGTTGATCAATGGGACGCTTATGAAACGGAGCCGATCCTTGAAGTTGGTCAGTCAATGAAAGAAATTTTGAAATATCTTAAAATTCGGAATCTTGAACAGATTCAATTCGTTACTAAAATGATAATCGTTCCTGGATACCAATTCCGACTGGTCAGCCGGCTTATAACCAATTTCCATCAGCCATCAAGTA
>CAIXKO010000297.1 GCA_903919925.1 uncultured Bacteroidota bacterium
CTTATTGAGCCAGGAAAAGAATCCCATCACAATAAATGTTAACGTAACAATAAACAGAGGGTTAAAGGATTGAAAAATCTCAGGAGAAATGGAGTTCTGAGCTTTTCCCTGCATAAAAAAGTAATACCCGGCCGAGCTGCCAGTTACTGCCAGAGCCCCACCAATTAGCCTCGTGTTCAGTGTTTTGTTTTTACCAACAATTAATACGATACCGGCAATAAAGGCAATTACCGAAAGAAGGTTTTCGAGAGTGAAAAACATGAAGGTGTACGGATCAACATTTTTTACCACATAATCGCGGGCAAAGAAGGTGAGCGTGAGCCCGTTCTGATGAAACGACATCCAAAAGAAAACGACCACGAAAAAAACCAGTATCAGCGCAATTACTCTTTGCTTTTCCTCTTTTTGGGAGATCGTGATAATCCAGGTAACAAAAGTGGCAAACAACCCGAATGCCGCGCCTGTGGCAATATTATCACCGTCCACAATATTATTGCCTGTTGCTGTAGCTTTTAGAAAGGCTACTCCCAATGCGGCCAATACGCCAACCATCAAGGCAGGGAAAATGGCCCAGGATTTATCGTCAAATGAAATAGTTTTTTCAGTTACTACCTTTTCTTTGTTTGGCAGCAGTTTACTGTAAAACAAGTAAACCAGCAGGGAAACCACCATGGCACCGGCTGCAACCATGAAAGCAAAGTTGTATCCTCTGGAGAAAACATCCAGATAGGAATTTGCAAATGCAGAAAGATCAGAGACCGGACCGTTTAGACTTACTTGATTAGCAAGCGTTTGCAGTTGTTCAGGTTCCTTGAGTGAACCGTTTATGAATTGATGGCAAAGGGCCGGCAAACTACCGTCGTGCAAAAATCCATTGGTTTTTAGCCACCAGTTACGGACACCAGTGGCGGCAAAAGGAGCAAAAAAGGCACCTACGTTGATCCCCATATAGAATATCATATAGGCCGAATCGCGTATTTTGGTATACTTTTCATCGTCATACATTTGACCCACAACGGCTTGAAGGTTTCCTTTAAACAATCCGTTACCCAGGGCGATGGTAGATAATCCAATCACAGTCATGGCTAATGGCAGATTTGGAACGGCCATCAACCCATAGCCTGCAAACATGATGATCTGGCCGAAAAGGATAACCGTTTTATACTTGCGTGTATAATCCGCCAACAGTCCCCCAACCAGCGCAAGTGCATAGATGGCAAAATAAAACCAGCTGTAAATGCTGCCTGCCTTATCCTCCGATAAGCCGTATTTGGCCTGGAGAAAAAGCACAAGAATTGCCATCATCGTGTAAAATCCGAATCGCTCGCCCATGTTTGCGAAAAAGGCAACAACCAGACCTTTAGGATGCTTTTTAAACATAATTCTGAAATTTATTGATTTATACTCGTTTGTATTTGGTTTTTTACAAATATAGAAATCTTTTAACACGGGTTCAAAATCAACTAAAAAAGCGTAGTTTTAGGGTTATGAAGGTACTCAATACGGAGCAAGTAAGGCTGGCCGATGAATATACAATCGGCCACGAGCCTATACTTTCACTCGATTTAATGGAGCGTGCCTCCCTTGGCCTTGCCAACCTGATTCAATCACAAAACAGAATTAACCTCTCACTCCTGATCTTTGCCGGATTTGGTAATAATGGTGGCGATGGTATCGCACTTGCCAGATTGCTTTCCAACAAAGGATGGCGCGTAAACCTGTATTTAGCTACTCCGGATAAGGATTGGTCCCCCGATGCCAAAGCAAATATTAAAAGGCTTCCGGAACAGGAAAACCTTACCATCAGTTATTTGAAACCTGATTCGGATTTGCCGCATATTCAAAACGATGACCTGGTGATAGATGCGTTGTTTGGATCTGGTCTCACGCGTGAGCCATCTGGTTTTATCGCCGGAATTATTGATCATATTAATGCTGCAAAAGCCTGGGTGATTTCGGTAGATATACCATCGGGACTGTTTGGCGATGATAATCGGCTGAATTCACGGTGCCACGTTATTAAAGCCTCGCAAACTCTCACCTTTCAACTTCCAAAGCTTTCTTTTTTCTTTCTTGAAAATCAGGACTTTGTGGGAGATTGGAAAGTGATCCCAATTGGATTGCATCCTGATTTTATTGCCCAGGCAGAAACGCCCTGGAACTTTACCGGATATGAGGATGTTTCCAGCTGGCTTAAACCGCGCACCAAGTTCAGCCATAAGGGAAGTTACGGGCATTCTCTGATTCTGTCTGGTTCAAACGGCAAGATGGGAGCCGCCGTTCTAGCCGCATCGGCCTGTATACGATCCGGAGCGGGACTCACCACGGTAGCGTTGCCTTCGGCTGGAAATATCATCGTTCAAACCGCTGTTCCTGAGGCCATGACCATCACTGACCAGGATTGCTGCTTTCTGACTGATATTCCTGACCTATCCCCTTATACCGCAATTGGAGCCGGGCCAGGCATTGGCACCGGAAAGGAAACCTGGAGCGCGTTACAGAAATTGATGAAGATGAGCCCGGTACCTTTAGTCCTGGATGCTGATGCATTAAATCTTTTATCCAGGAATCCCGGTTCTTTGCTCCAGGTTCCAAAAAATAGTATACTTACACCCCATCCCGGAGAATATAAGCGTTTATTCGGGGAGGATGCTGATGATTATTCCAGAATAATGAGATTGAAGGATTTAGCTGAATTTTATCAACTGGTTATAGTTTTAAAGGGTGCTCATACCGCCGTTGCCGGCCCCGAAGGTTCGGTCTGGTTCAATATCACCGGAAATTCGGGCATGGCAACCGGAGGCTCCGGTGATGTATTAACCGGGTTACTAACCGGACTGCTTGCACAAGGCTATGATCCCTTTATTGCCGCCCGGCTGGGCGTTTTTATTCATGGCCTTGCGGGTGATATTGCTGCGGAATCCACAGGAAAAGAGGCTCTTACTGCTGGAGATCTGGTTAGCTCGATTGGAAAAGCATTTTTACGAATCCATAATTATTCAATATGAAAAATCTGAAATTGTCCCTGGTTCTGATAATTTTAGTGACTGTATTCGGCTGTGCCGTGCAAACCGGGATATATTCCACCACCCGGGTCCGAAAAGTGGAAACCGGCCTGAATGCCAATGAATATGCCATGTATTACTCACTTCCCAGAACGGTACTCGATATCGAAGTAATTGTAAATAAAAAGATTACAAAACCAGGTCCATTTGCTGCATACGCCGAGCGGTTTTTGGGTCTTGCCGGTGTGCCCACACGGGAATCGGTGGAGTATTCCATTGCCGGAATCAAGGTTAGCACGCATCCTGAGAAGGACCCGGGGCAAATGTACCGGATTGAAACAGCGGGAAAACCATTCGGTGCCCGGGTAAGTCTTACCGCTGAAGGACTGATCAGAGGAATTAACCTTCCAATAAATCCAGAAGTTGCTGTTAGTCAGGAAGCGGCTCAGAAACTGAGTGAGCGACAATTCGATTTTCCTCAATATCCTGATCTTACTTTACGGAAAAATACCGAGCCTATCCCGGATACTGTTTTTCGTTTGGTCAGGACCGATACTTCTTTCGTGAAAATTCCCTTGATACGTAAGGCTGAAAATCAAAAATCCTTGCTTCTCCAGGCTGATGAAGCAGCCCGTAACCTCATGAAGCTGCGTGAAGGCCGGTTTAATTTGCTGAATGGCGATTACGCCTATGTTTCAAACGATGGGAGCCGTTTGCCCGAAGGTGCCTC
>CAIXKO010000298.1 GCA_903919925.1 uncultured Bacteroidota bacterium
GATCCCAATTCCATTATCTGAAACTTCAACAACGACCAACTGGTTTTCCTGATAGGCTCTGATCCCTACCTTCATATCAAAATCACCGATGACCTTACTTTTCTTCTCAATCACCGCATCCTTGGCATTAACCAGCAGATTTACAATAACCTGCTCAAATTTTATGGTATTACCCAAAATTGGAGGGATATTACTATTAAGCTCCAGATCCAGATTGATTTCCAGGTTCTTGAACTGCTCTGAGATCATAGAAAGGGCATTTTCAATACTAACCTTGATATCAAAGGTGGTTAAAATATAATCATCATTGCTTTTCGAGAAAGCCCTTATATGATCAATGATATTTCTGATCCGGGTAATGTTTTCGAAAATCTTATTTGATTTGTTTTTGAGAAATTCAACATCTATGGTATCTGATTTATCAATTTCAAATAAGATTTTGTCCATCACCATCGAAATGATATTCAAAGGCTGGTTTATTTCATGTGCAATTCCTGATGCCATTTCGCCAAGATTGGCCATCCGGTCAGCATGCGCCTGATTGGTCTCCATTTTTTTGCGATGTGAAATATCGCGGATAATGATCATGAATGATAAAGGTGCACCGTCATGGCCTTGAATAAGGGTAGTACTGGTTTCTGCACTAAATAATGATTGGTTCTTCTTTCTGATTTTAAATTCAACATTCTGAGCCAATCCTTCATTCAATGTCTTTTCAATTAATTCTTTTATTGTTTTTAAATCATCGGAAAGTACAAACCGGTTAAAGTTCTTTCCTATCAGGTCATCCTTGGAGTCAGCACCAAATAATTCAAGCCCGATTTCAGAAACCTCCGTAATGATTCCATTAAGGTCAATAAAAAGGATACCATCGGGTGAAGCATTGAGGGTAGTTTTATACTTTTCTTCACTTATCCGCATAGCCTGCTCTGCCATTTTACGCGCGGTAATGTCCTGACCAATTGCAATCCATACCCTTCCGAATTGTGGGTGCTTAAATGCTGAAAGATTAACATGCCCCCACCATACGGTTCCGTCCTTTCTTTTGTTGAGCAATTCACCTTGCCAAATCCGGTTATTTTTTAAATGCTGAATGATTTCCCTTATTGTTTCAGTAGGATTTCTTTCACCGGGAGCTAAAACTGAACTGATATGTGTTCCTATAAGTTCTTTTGGATTGTATCCTAAAAGTTGTTCCGCCTTTGGATTTGCATAAATAATGGTTCCATCAACAGAGCCAATTAAAAAAACACCTTCCTCCATATTATCGAGAATCTCACCCCGGAGCCTAAGCTCATCTTCATAATGCTTGCGTGCGGTTATATCGGTGCGTGTACCTAAAACTGTTAATGGATTACCGGCCTTATCCCTTTTATGGACTTTCCCATTTACCCTGACCCAAATCCAATTACCATTCTTATGCTTTATTCTTGCTTCACACTCGTAATAGTCCGACTCACCCCTGAGGTACTTTTCCATGAGTTCGCCAGATAACTTAAAATCATCGGGATGAGCAAATTTCATCCAGGTTTCCAGATCAGAAGATCCAATTTCATCCGATTCATATCCAATGATTTCAGCCCATCGGTCATTAAAAGCCATCTCGCCGGTCAACACGTTCCATTCCCATGTACCCAGACGAGCGCCTTCGATGATGCGCTCAAGTTTCCAGTGCTCATCGAGAAGAAACATATCAAGCTCTGCCCGATGAACTTCAAGCTCCTGAATTAGTTTTTTGAGATCACTTTCTGATTGGGTACCGGCATTCATCATATCGAGCTCGCTTTTCTTTTTATAATCACGATAATTCTAATGTATTAACCCCATTCTATTTCTTAAACTGAGTATTGAGGAGCAACCTGATTCGTGTTCCGTTCATCCGGTCACTAGAGAGCTCGATAGTTCCATCCATCTCCTTAATGATCTGATAACAAATCGATAAACCCAGGCCTGTTCCTTTTCCCTGCTCCTTGGTTGTATAAAATGGAAGCATGATATGGTTGATGTCATCATTACCGATACCAATCCCATTGTCAGAAACTTCAACTATTACATACTGGTTTTCCTGGTATGACCTTATCTCGATAATCATTTCAAAACCACTTTGCTCGTTGTTTCTCCTTTCAACCACCGCATCTTTGGCATTAATAAGCAGATTAACAATTACTTGTTCAAACTTAATGGTATTCCCCAGCATATTTGGAATTTCTTTAGACAGATCAAGCTTCAGGCTGATTTCAAGATGTTTGAACTGTTCGGATAGCATGGAAACAGCATTTTCAATACTCAGA
>CAIXKO010000299.1 GCA_903919925.1 uncultured Bacteroidota bacterium
TGAGGTTGGATTTTATGGCTGCATTTAATAAAAGCGATGCAAATTCTTTGGATCCACTGATTGACCAAAACGCTGTTTGGCTGATCCCGGGTATTCCAACCATTACCGGCAAGGATAAAATCGTGGCAGCCTATGCTAGTGCTTTTACTACTGTTCAGTCGAAGCTCGACCTGCAACCCGGCGAAATTCTTTTGAGTGAAGGCTGTGCTGTTTTGAGCGGCGAATTCACCAGAACTCAAGAACTACTGGCAGATCACACAATCAAGTATTTCGCTGGTAAATATCTGATGACTCTTAAGAAAGAGAAAGATGGCACCTGGAAGTTCACCCGTGATATCTGGAATGACATGGAGGTTACTGATCTTTCATCGATGAGATGATCAGCGCCATCATCCCATGCATCCTCGGGAAGGGTATCCGGCTGTTCCCTGATGCCCCCAAAGAGAGTCAATGGAAGCTGGTACAATCAAAGTCCTTTTCCACCAGGGTGGTGAACCTGAGCTACAAAAAACGACCTGCCAGTTTCACCTTGTAAGTGTTCAGTGTCCATCCTTTCAGTAAAACCTGTGATAAAAGCAGTAGCATTTCAAAAACCGTCATTGACGAGTTTCTGATTCGCAACTGAGCTTGACCGGAGAATTGAAACGGAAGAAGACATTGCCCGGAACATCGAAAAGAATCCCCTGCCCTTTATGAGTCTGATTCTTCCTGATATTAACGCAGGCCGGGTACCGGACATTGAAAAAAATGCCGCCAAAGCCGGGATCGATGTTGAAACGGCCCGGAATTTTTACAAAGCAGTTTCGGATAAATTCGGGCAAATGGATCGTAAGAAGGGCTAGCCGTTCTTGCTGAAAGATTCCATCAGGTGACTCATGCCGGCTGTACTATCGCTCATATTAACCCCACCGTCACTAATTCTGCCCGCAGAGCGCTACGCCGGGAATGGATGACCATTAAATTCCTGGCGAACAGCTGTACCTCCGGTTTCAGCTCCTTGTGAGTACCAACCAACCTGAGCAAGGAGGCGATTCTGGAATACGTGTGGCGATTGAGCTTTGAATTTTTCATTTCATTCTCAGTCCGGCGCAAGGCAATTTTAAGGCAATCCCGGGGATAGACTTCAAGAATATGATTCAGCATAAATTCAAGCTTCGGGAGATATACAAGACGTTCTCTCGCCAATTCAAGGATTCGTTCGAAAAGTTTTTCATGTGCTAAAACGTCAACGTAGAATTCATCATGGTAACTATCCTTCAGTTTCGTAAGAAAGACTTCTTTTTGCGAGACATTTTCAAACAGACCAGCCAATATTTCGTAGTCATTCAACAGGTTCTGATGCAGCACCTTGTATTCCCAGATCTGGATAGCCAGGGCGTGATCTTTGCCGGGTTCGATCAGCTTAGCCAAAAAATCAACCAGTTCCCTCGGATGAATGGGGAAAAGGACCCGGGCATTCCGGTAAAATGAATCGTTTTTCTGTTCACTCTGATACTCAAGCAGTTCTTTTGCAATTTGATGGTCAGCCACCGCGAACTTCTCCGATTCCTTAATCCAGGCAGAGCGGTCGAGGTTTCTGAGGACTGTTAGATAAGTGCGCGGAAAATTTTGCTCAACTCCTTTTGGTCCCGAAAACAGGAACCGAAGCTCACCCAGGCTTTCTCCGTGTGTTAATGCTAGCTTACTACACAGCCGATCATGATAGACCGCAGATGAATTCCCCTGGTTTTGCTCAAGAAACCATTGCACGACACTGGTAACTGATTCAACCACCTTTGATGAACTGAGTACCACAGCTGACAGATATACTTCAATTTCTGCGGTGAGTTCCCCAAACAGGGCGAACAAGGTTTCTTCAGGATCGGCCAGTGTTTCATTCGGATCGCGGAAAGTGACCTTATTGCAACCATCCAGCGCACCGGTGAAAGTTGTGAAAAAGGCTTGTAAGTCACCAGCAAGAATTTGTTTTTCGCATTCTTTTCGGGTACGATTAAAAACTTCCTGGATCTCCTCCTTAGCGAGCTCCATCTCAATCTCCCAATACTCCATGTATGTATCGCGGGGAGTTCTCCACTGGCTGTAGTCAAGGTCTTCCAGATCAATCGATTCCAATAATTTTTGGAAGGCCTTAGAGTAAGACTGCACGCGTTCGGCAAAAGAACCGGATTTTATTTTGCGCCGTTTCGTTGGAGCGGCAAAGTAGGCGACCAATTGGTCCTGCAGTGCTTCTGAACGTGTCAGCGCTTTCCTCAAGAACTCTATCTTTTGATCGGAACTTATTGAATCAAAGATTTTTTCGTATTCTCCCATGGAATAAAGAATTTGGTTAAAAGCCATTGTGAAAATAATAATTCAGGGCTTAAGTCGAACAACCCAATTATCGACGGTCGTCATAAACTTGAAAAAGCTTACAGTGGACTTTCAGGATATGTCAACTTGATGAAACCGGCTTCCAATGCTCGAACCAAATAGCTGTTTATGAAATTAGCCCGGTCGCTTTATCAAAGACTCTCCTGGGTAGATTCCGGCTCACGTAAACCAACCGTTTTACACAACTCAATCATGTCAGGAATACCGGTTCCAAGCCGTTCGATCAAATCGGTCAGGTACAATGGCTCCGCGATCAGGGGATTATGGGGTTCCGAACGGTAGGGTTGCCTTAATTTCTCAAAGGGAAGATCATGAGGCAATTGACCGGGATTCCATACTTCCAGAGGGTTCCGGAACAGCACCACCTGAACGCTGATCCTGGTGAATCGGGCCAGGGGTATGGTAAGTTTGAACGGAATATCCAACTTATGAATCTAAAATTGACTATTTTTTAAAAAATTACCGGTTTTTAATCCAACAGTTGTATTTGAATAGTATAGTACTCACCTAAAGAAAAAATATTATGAACTCGAATTTATTCAGTTTGATTAAAAGCAAATCGTTTATTGGTGGTTTTATTGTCGGGGTGTTCATCACAACAGTTGCCGCCATTGAAGAGCCCCCCTCACCATTCGGATCAGCTGAATGCGGAAACTGAGGAAATTGACGTAGCCGAATGGTATGGAAAGAGTTTCACCAAAAACATTATCAACGAAGATCATCTGAAAACTGCTTAAGGACCTCAGCCCGACAATATACATTGCCGCTCATCTTACTGAATGTTCGCAACATTGAACAATTCATCAGCCATTCCGTTTAACTTTCGAAACAAATGGAAACATGAAAGAACAGACAGTTTAATGATCAGGAAATTAAAAAAAATATCTTCCTGCTTCTTATTGCTGGTCTTTCTGCTCCCTACTGCAATCAAGCTAGAGCATTATCACGAACATCCTGATTATCTAGAATTAAGCAAGTCCCATTACGGCTCTTATCATGAAAATTGTGCCATTTGCAATTTCGAGTTTGCAGCCTTCTGCTCGGATGTAACTGTAGTTGATTTAGAAAAAGATAGCCCTTCAGATAATTATCGGAATCATTACCGGCCTGTAAATTATTCCGATCAATCGGAATTCACGTCATTGTTGCGTGGCCCGCCTTATTGCCAAATTTGAGCTGTAGTACCCACTGCGGTATTATCGGAAAATTTGTTCAATATCTTAAACGCAATAAAATGAAAAAACTAGTTCTCATTTGCTGTCTGGTTTTGTCTTACCATATCACATACGCTCAAAACCGTATAACCGGTAAAATAGTCGACCAGAATAACCTTCCTCTGGTCGCTGCCACCATCTACGTTCCCGACTTGAATAAGGGAACAATTTCCGATGCATCAGGAAAATATGAGCTTCTGAATCTTCCGGACGGAAAAATAAAAATCCTGTTTTCATTTATAGGATGCATCACTCAGATTGAAACAATCGAGCTCAACGGACAGGCAATAAAACTTGACATCATGCTGAAACTGTCACTTGTAGAGGTTGATGAAATTGTTGTTACAGGAGGATACAATTCTACCCAGCATGAAAATGCGGTAAAAATTGAAGTGCTCAAGCTGGACCCGGAGCAAATCAAAATCACACCGAATTTTGCAGAAGTTCTAACGCGTGTGCCTGGTGTAGACATGATATCCAAGGGAAGCGGGGTTTCAAAACCGGTCATCCGTGGATTGTCGATGAATGACATTCTGATTCTGAATAATGGGGTTCGGTTTGAGAATTATCAGTACTCCGATCATCATCCTCTCGGAATTGACGAATTTGGAATTGAAAATGTTGAAATCATCAAAGGCCCGGCATCATTACTTTACGGATCCGATGCAATAGGAGGGGTCATCAACTTTATCAAAGAAAAGCCCGCTGCCATTGGAACTATTGCCGGAAATTATGACATGCAGCTCTTCTCAAACTCACTCGGGATTACCAATAACTTCGGCATCAAAGGAGCATCAAAAAAATTCTTCGGCGGAATCAGGGTGGGTCAAAAGTCTAATGCCGATTATCTTCAGGGGGGTGGCCAATATCTCCCCAACTCACGCTTTAACGAGTATTCGGTGAAAACAAATGCCGGGTTTACCGATAAAATCGGAACATTTAAACTATATTATGATTTTAATAATCAAAAACTTGGCCTGGTAGAGCCTGAAGCAATTGCTGGAATTTCCAACAGGAGACGAAAAACCCAGATATTTTACGAGGAACTCAACACTCACTTATTGTCTTCGCAAAACAAACTTTACCTGGGTAAGTTGAAGCTGGATCTCAACTCTGCCTGGCAGAATACGGAATTGATCCATTTTGGGGATTTAAATACCTATGAAATTCAGATGAGACTGGCAACTCTTTCGTATGAAGCTAAACTCTATCTTCCATCGGATCAAAATTCAGAATACATCCTTGGTTTTCAAGGATTCAATCAAAACAATTCCAACCTGAATGACAGGCAAACAAAGCTCTTGCCGGATGCTGCCATAAGCAACTATTCCGTTTTTGGTTTATTGCAACATTCATATTTCAGAAAACTAAAATTGCAGACCGGACTTCGCTATGATAGAAAATCAATCTCTACCCTCTCAATTGGAAATCCGACGGATTCCATTACCTATCGGACTGCACTCGACAAATACTACGGAAGCTTCAGCGGATCATTGGGTGCAACTTACAATCTGACTGATGAGCTGCTATTCAGGGCTAACATCGCTGCCGGCTATCGAACGCCCAACCTGGCAGAACTGACCTCCAAAGGTCCGCATGAATTGCGTTTCGAATTTGGCGACCCTAATCTGGTTCCTGAAAACTCCTACGAAACGGATTTAAGTTTTCATTACCACAAAACGAACATCACATTCGACCTGGCGGGATTTTACAACAGGATCAACCATTACATTTTTATTTCACCAACAGGGGGTGAAACAGAAACTGGAATCCCAATATTCAGGTATAAACAAGCCAATTCCAAACTATACGGAGGTGAAGCGGATTTTCATATTCATCCGGAATCTGTGAAGTGGTTGCATTTTGAAACCACTTTTTCTTCGGTGATTGGCAAACAGGAAAACGGTGATTTTTTGCCGTTTATACCCGCTCATAAACTGCAGTTCGAACTCAGGGCAGAAAAAGAAAAATTCCTGTTTCTCCATAAGGCTTATCTTTCTCTCCATTCCCTGATCGCTTTTAATCAGAACCAACCGGCCCCGGATGAAACCAGCACGCCCGGCTATACCCTGTTGGATATAGGAACCGGCGGATACATCAGGATAAAAAACCAGATGATTTCGGTCAGTATTCAGGTGAATAACCTTCTCGACAAAAAATACATCGACCATTTGTCAACCTTAAAAGAAGTCAATGCATTTAACCCAGGCAGGAATATTTCATTCAACCTGCGAGTCCCGTTCAGTCTGGCCAATTAGTCCGTTAATTGCGCAGAGCCTTTCATTCTTATCATCTTCGGGCCGGATGTGAAAATAAATGAATATTGAATGGCCACACAAAATGGTATTCTTTCTGAGAAACTGCGGGGTTAACAACCCGGCTCTGCTGGTTCATCCCGGTGGGGGATTCTTCCTCTATTTTAAATCCCACGGATCGAAAATGGGACTGGCAATTTCCGAAAAGCTGGTTGATGTAATCAATCACTATGATGGGATTCTACCAGCTCCATTACACGCAAAAAGTTCCGGCTACAATTGATGAGATTTGGGATTTTATCTCCTCTCCGGCAAACCTGAAAAAAATAACTCCCGCTTACATGGGATTTGATATAATTTCCGGGTATAAATCTCCTGAAATGTATCCCGGGATGATAATCAGCTATAAGGTTAGCCCGGTTTTGGGAATAAAAATGACCTGGGTAACCGAAATCACTCATTTGAAGGATAAAGAATATTTTGTTGACGAAAACGGTCTTTACAGCGAAAATTTGTTCAGCCAGATCGCGTATGAATAAGTTGCCGCGTCCTTATCTCCTTTACGTGATGCATCCTTGTACCATTTACCGGCGTTAGAGAAGGGAAGCATGATAACGTCGGTCTTCATCCCGTTCACCATAACCGGAACTTTGTAGGCAGGACCGGCCAAAACATTGTCGTCCTTTAGTTTTATCACTTCGTAGACTGGGTTCCCGCTTAGGATGACCTTCACATCCTGGCCCGGGTTTTTCGGATAGCCTGGTACCGACTCATGCAGCCACACATTATCGATCATATACACTACCGGACCCCTCATCAAAGCATAAGGCGCATTCTGTTGATCAGGAATGCCCTTATACATGATTTCACCGCCTGGCAGTCTGTTCTTTTCAACCTTCATGAAATTGTCGTGCTCCACCCACTTTAATTCCATCGGAAGATCCAGTTCAATTTTATCCCCTTTTACCCATTCTTTTTCAATTGCCAGATATTTGCCGGGTATTATATCGGCCAATAATTTACCATTAAGTTTCGCTGCCGGATTTTTACACCAGCCAGGAATGCGGATATTTAGTTTAAATGAAGTTTTTTTATCTGTATTTATCAGAATATCAATAATTTCAGTTTCGGGATAGTTGGTGTTTTGCGTTATCTGAACACTGTTGTTCAATGTTCCTTTGAAGTCAGCAGTCGACTGTACAAACTGATTGATGAACACAGTATTATCACCGGCGGCATAAATAAAAGATGGCATCATGGAAATAATACGTCCGCCGCTTGCCGAACAACAATCGGGACGCCTGAAAAAACCTTTTGGTTTTTCACCGTTGGGAGCAGTATGGTATTTGCAGGCAGTTCCGTCCTGAGTTTGAGCCGCGAAAACATGATTCCAGGTCAGTCTTTCCATCGCGTCAGCATACTTCACATCCCCGGTTAGTTCAAGCAAATACTGGGTTAATTGCATCCACGACATAGTGGCGCAAGTTTCTACAATATTGCCTTCCAAAGGCTTGATATAGCCTTTTTCATAATGCTCGGCAACGCTCACACCACCGGTGATATACATTTGCCGGCGGGCAATATCATCCCAGGCGGCTTTCACTTTACGCAGGTATGAAGCATCTCCGGTGATCTGATACAGGTTGAGAAAACCCAGAAAGTTCATCTGGAAAGTGTGGGAGTGAACAAATGGCTGTAATTCATCTACCCCGATTTTGCCATCAGCTACCGCATCCAGTTTTGAAAAAGCCGCGTATCCACCCCATTTATCAATGTTTTGAGCAGCCCAGAGACACCAGTCCAGGTATTTTTTATCGCCTGTTTTCAGATATAAACGCGACATGGGATCAATCAGCAGAGTACCTTCCCAGGAATAGTGAACCGAGTGACCGGCAATTTCAGATTGACCTTCCAGTTCCCTGCCCACATTTTCGGGATAATGCCAGGTTGGGGATGGCCAGAATTCGGCTTTTCCGGGACCGATATATTTTACGAAATAGTCACCCAAACGCTTTGCTGCTTCCAATCCCCTTGGGTCGTTCAATTGCTCAGTAACCGTTATGAGGGCATGTTGCACAAAATAGAGTTCGTAAGGGTCCATTCCCCGAAGTGGTTTTTCGGGTGTGCGCACAGCTTTGGCCGTGGGTCCCAGGTATCCTTCAGGTTCCTGTAATACAATAAGTTGGGAGAAAATGTCTTCAACTTTCTTTTTAAGTTCCACATCTCCGCTTTGCGCGGCTGCATAAATGGAGGATTCAATCCATTTGCCGTGTTGTTCTGCCTGAGTCCAGTCCCAGGCGGTATGGTCCTGCCTTTTTACAAAGTCGATATAACTCTGAATAGGAAATTGCTTTAAATAGGCATCCTTATTCTTACGTACCCTGTCGCCGAAAAATCCGCCTAGATTTGTGACCTCTTTTACCGGGATAGATTTCTCAACAAAAAATTCTTTTGGCGTTTGTGCATTTATATTTATGGTCAGAAAACATAAAAGCAAGGCGATTAAATCAATCTTCGGTGGTTTCATTATTTTTTGAAAATTAAAAAGTGCGTATGGCTCGCACTTCGTAAGTGTTGGTATTCTTAGTGCTACTGTTTTGATTGCCATTATAGAAGTACTGGTTCCAGGCTTTATCAGTATCACTCTCTGTTGAACTCCAATAACGACCACCACTGGCAAATCCACCAATTAATTCTTTGTTTACATATAGCTTGTTTAGTTCATCTTTGCTTGGCAAATACCAATCGTGATAAGTGCCATCGGTATAGTCTTTACATAACTTTGCGGCATAATTACCTGTATTTCCCTGACTGGCTATAATGGCTGTGGTGTTTAAACTACCTGAGCCTATACCTGTTGCAATTGCTGTTGTACTGGTATTCGTTCCATTCCACCAGGTTGCACTGGTGCTCAGGTCGCTGACAGATGCAATTAAACCATGTTTTTGATCTGCTACATAACCTGGATCCCCACTAACAAAAAAATAGGCCACTTTCCCGCCTTGATAGCTATCACCTACGGCCATTATTTTTACATTAATAGCTACTGTTTTACTTGCAATATTGTAACTGGCGGTATCTGTAGGGGTAAAATCAACTTTCAGATTTTGATTTACCCCGATACTTAATACTGTTCCTATAGAAGGTGTGTACACAAATGTACCGGCTACGTTGGCAGTTGCATTTAATTGGGTAGCACTTAATGGTTCTCCGGAAACAATATTTGCAGGATTTTCCCAGGTAATTGTAACCTCTTTTTTTCCTGTTGTTTCATATTTTTCACAACTATTCAGCGTTGAAAGTAACAATCCAATGATAAACAATTGGGTAACCATAAACATTTTTCGTTTAATCATGTTTTTTTATTTTAAAAAATATTTCACAAAATACTAGAATTTTTCATTATCAATCAACCCGCAGCCAATCTTTAAAAAGTGAAGCCTTATCACGGCTGATAATGATTTGTTGTGAGAATTTTGTAAGATGACCGGTAAATGGGTCTTGATTTTCTAAGAATATTAATGAAAGGTCAAAATCATCGGTTGAACCGTCAGATCCAGCCCCTAAAAATTCTTCTCCTTACCCAGTGAAGCCTCGTGAAATCGCTTGATCACTGTATTGGATTGCGATTGAAAAACAGATTGTTTTCCTGCGGCTTTGTTTTCAGCCAAAAGAATTAAATATTCCCGGCCGGCAATCGTTTTAAATGTAATCAAATCATTATCAATACTATGCTTAATAACTTTACCTGTTTCCCCGGATAGGATTCTAACCACCACCTGCTTGCCCGGCCAAGGGTTAACCATCCGGCAGATGGTGCCTTTTTCACTTTCAGCCAGAACTCCTGTTATAGTGCCGTCACCAAGCATTTCCGAAGAAATCATGAAAGCACCTCTCGCCCGCAATCTGAAAGCAGCCGGCCATTTCTGGGGCACTGACGGAAACACTCGGATTTTGTTTTCGTTGCTTTGCAATAACATTTCGTTCACGGTGGCACCATAAATACTTTGAGTTTCCAGGCCGCACTGGATGAATGGTTTAGCAGGTATTCCACTTGGATAATGTGTTCGTTCATCGTAAATATAATCCCGCTGTGTGGTAATATCCGGACTGTTAACAGAGTCCATATACAACGACAGGTTGTACCAATGGTCAATATTGTAAAACAAACCCTGCGGAAAATGCTGCAACCTCCTGATTCCGTTCGTCATCATTTTCAACGCTTCATCGCCAAGTCCCAGCCGGGCTGCAACAATGGGATCGGGAGATATGGCGTTAACCTGGGGGGAATGGTTTCGGACAATGGCAGATACCGCGTTGTATTCCCGGGTGTTTTTCTGATCTATGCCGATCACACCGGCGGGAAACACCAGGGAAGTATTCTGGCTCATTCCGTTGAGCCATTTGCCTCTTTCTTCCATTTTCGGAAACAGCGACCCATCCGGATACCAGGCAAGTTCAATAATTTCACCCAGTTCAGGAACGGTCCTGTATGGAAGCGGCCACAAATGGTCGAGAATGTGCTGCCATTGTTTTGTTTTTTCTTTGTCGAGGCTCAGAATCCCGGCCGCTTCCATGCAGTTGGTGAAAGTTGCCAGTATCATGTTGCGGTCGGTAACCGGATTTTTCAATTGATTGGAGCGCGGACTTTCGTATGCCTGCGAAGGGAAAATGTAATATTCCCTTTTCAGGCTGTCCCACTGAAGTTTCTGAACATAAAACTCTGCCGCCTTTTTCATAAATGGATAGGCCTTTCGGGCCAGGAATACCGTATCGCCCGTATACTCAAAGTATTCCCAAAAGAGGGCGGCCATCTGACTCGCGGGAGTGAAATTGTTAAGCATATCGCCCCGATCCCAGAAGGTCATGCTGCCAAAGAAGTCGTGCGGTTCACTCCACAAAATGGCATCAGAGACGCCTCTTTTTTTTGCATATTCTTCTGCTTCAGGCATTAACCTGAAATAGGTGTTCACATAAGGCAGCAGCAGATCGCAGTCGTTTTGCGCGCATAAACCCCAGTATTGCTGCTGGGTATTCCAATGATGCGGGGTAACCCAATTGCGCACATCATGATTCCAGGTCCACAACCCGCCATTAAACACAACCGGATATTTCCCCCTTGATGAACTTGCCATCAGGTAACGCCTCAGATAGTATTGATTTTCAATATAATCATCACCAATATTGACAAATGAGCGGTTCCAGAAAGCATTCCACCATTGCCGGTGAATTTCGCGTCCTTTGGGTATGGTTTGTTTTTCGGCATCGTTCAGTAATTGGATGGCAGCCTCAGTTGGACTGTCGGATTCATTTGAAGTAACCATCGATACCATGATGGTGATGTCATAGTCTGCCCGGCTTTGACCGGATTCGAGTTCTATCTTATTGAAATTGATTATGTTAGATTGATATGAGTCACCTAAAATCCGGCAGGCTACTGAAAAATGAAGATTGTTAAACACATCCGACAAGATGATGTCCTTACCGGAAATCAGCGTACGGGTTCTACCCAGTCCGACTTTCGTATCCGTTGAAATGTACCCGTACCATCCGGGAAATGCCCTGCTGCCCCATCGTTCAAGCGAAACGCGCATTTTTGAGCCGTTCATAAGACCGGCCAGTTGAGAGGTTTTAACTTGAAAGAACCATACGTTCTTAGCAGGGGCAATCCAGGAGGTTATCCGGCTTTCCATAAACGAGGTGCGGGCGGTGAAAATGGCTTCAGCATTTTTCAGCGATAGCCGCCCTTCAAAATCATCCAGGTACATCCAGTCGAATGCCGGGGCGCCAAAATCGATACTCAGGCGCACTCCGCCCCTGAGGGTGTTGAGTGATTCAGTGCCGGATTTATCGAAAAGGTCATTTTTATTGATCTGCACCTCCAACCCAGCAGGCCTGTTCCACACCATGCCGCCCATATCTCCGTTGCCAAGCGGAAAGCCTTCAAATCCTTCATAGGCAGGTGTTTTATATACAATATCGTGCCGGTTAAGGTAGGAGCTGTCGACAATGAAAAGGGGACTTTGCCCGGAAGTAACCTGAATTGAGCAGGCGAATATGAACAATAACGCGAATAATCTCAGGTCATTTAAAAGAATATGTGCTTTTTTCATGGCAAATTTGCTGTTGGTTCAGGCGGGCAAACATCGCAGGACAATCACAAAGTTATTAACTTTAAACAGCAGCAAAGCGGAGTGTAAAGCAAAATGAGAACAAATCTTTTCCATCGGTAGTACCATGTAGCATGTTCCCGGCATGGCTGCCGGCATTGATGATTCCTCCTGGAAGTTTGCCAGCGTGAGAAAGGTGTTAAATTGGAGGGACGATGGATCGTTAGTCAGAATGTAACCGGGAGATGCACCGGAAGTGTGGAATAAACAAGGAGATTATGAAGCGGAAACAATTTATCGGAAAAATAGGCAGTACTACCCTGCTGCTTTTAGCAGGAGGGGTTACCGGGATTGCAAACGGCACCAAGAGGAAAGTCGCGGGGGAATTTGTCTTTCTTGAGGCAGAGCAGTTTGCTGATTTTGGCGGGTGGAATCTGGATCAGCAGTTTATGGATCAGATGGGTTCTCCCTATTTACTGGCTCACGGGTTGGGTGTTCCCGTAGCCGATGCAAAAACGCAAATCGAATTTCCCTCTGCAGGTATTTACCGTGTTTGGGTGCGCACACGTGATTGGGTGGCTCCCTGGAATGCTCCGGGCGCCCCTGGCAGATTTCAGTTGCTGATTAATGGAGTCCCCCTCGGTGAAACCTTTGGTACCAAAGGAGCCGCGTGGCAATGGCATGATGGCGGGACGGTAAGGGTCGATACAAAAGCGACTGTCGCCCTGCATGATCTGACCGGTTTTGAGGGGCGCTGCGATGCTGTTTTGTTTTGTAAAGACATCGGTTTTGAACCTTCCAACCAGCTTGAGCCTTTAACACGGTTTCGCCGAAAACTGCTTGGCTTGCCCAATCAGCCGGCGAATGGGGGTAGTTTTGATCTGGTTGTTATCGGGGGAGGTTTTGCCGGCACTTGTGCTGCATTATCGGCCGCGCGAAACGGATTAAAAGTGGCTCTGATTCAGGACCGACCCGTTTTGGGAGGAAATGCCAGTTCCGAAGTCAGGGTATGGCCCGAAGGAAAAACCCGGCAGGAACCCTTTCCCCATATCGGTGACATTGTTGAAGAAATAGCGCCTGATCCCGCTCAGCCGGTAAATGCATCAAAGAATGCACTCGCCGGACAATACTATAACGACGATCGTAAATTAAAAGCTGTGAAGAATGAACCCCGCATCAGCCTCATGACCGGGGAGCATGCCATTGGAGTAGAAGCGGAGAATAGCGAAATCATTGCCATTATCATTCAGAACAATTTGACATCGGTACAGAAGCGAATCCGTGCGAAATATTTTGCCGACTGCACAGGGGATGCAACGATTGGGTACTTAGCAGGAGCGGATTATGAACTATCGTATTCCAATATAATGGGCGTCTCCAATTTATGGAGTGTACAGAAAGCTGACAGTGAAGATGAAGTTATTCAATTTCCCAGGTGTCCATGGGCTATTGATCTGACCGACAAGCCATTTCCAGGGAGAAAGTCGTACAAGGGACAATGGGGTCCGGAGGATCCGTTGGGTAATCTGGGAGGGTGGTTCTGGGAAAGCGGGTTCGACAAGGATCCGATTGCTGATGCAGAATTAATCCGGGACCTGAACTTCAGAGCCATGTATGGAGCTTGGGATGCTTTGAAAAATGTGGATAAACTCTATCCTGGCCATCGGCTGGAGTGGTCGGCATTCATCGCCGGAAAACGCGAATCGAGGAGGCTGGTCGGGGATATCGTCCTAACCGGCAATGATTTCAGGTTGCAGAAGTTGTTTAATGATCCCGCTTTCCCCTGTTCGTGGCACATAGACGTACACAGCCCCAATGAATTATTTGACAAAGATTTGAAAGGTCAGGAATTTATTTCAAAAGCTACAGCCGGTAGTGAATACACGTATACCGGGATTTATTGGGCGCCGTATCGGACATTGTACAGCCGAAACATAAAAAACCTGTTTATGGCAGGCAGGGATATCAGCGTGAGCCAGGAGGGACTAGGCCCCGTACGCGTGATGCGAACCTGCGGGATGATGGGGGAGGTAGTCGGAAAAGCTGCTGCAATCTGCGTCCGCCATAAAACCACTCCCCGGGGAGTTTATGAAAATCACCTGGATGAGCTCAGGATACTCATGCAGGATTGATTAAAAACCCTGAACCCACCTCACCTTTTCCTGGTGATTAGTATGCGGATACAAAGCTGTTCACAATTTTTCAGGGTGCGGAACTAGAATTTATTTTTAACAGCGTTCTGGAAAAATATTCGGTTAATGAAACCCCGATGCTCAATTACGCAGCTAGGCGAGGGAAAAAGCTGGATCTCTCAATATTTCTCCGGCACCTTAAGGATAGATTTTACCCAGGCTGCCATTACTAAAGCCGTTTATTTAGCAGCACTGAGCAGAATCGATTATTATGGTGAGGTGGATAAAGGATGCAAAATCAGTGTCGATTAAATCTGAGACAAATCGAGTTCGTGAGTGATATATCATTCACAAATTGTTTTATTTCAGTATAGCGAATGCTAAATCATACATATCTGTCCAATTATTCCAGATTCCATTTTAAATAATTCCAGATTGTTGCTATATTTGCATGAGATATAATTCAAAATCGGCTGAAAACTGAAATTATGACTGACAAAGCATTCATATTATGGCATTCCATGAGTGATCAGGCGCTGGCAGCAAATATCGGGGCTTTTGTAAAGCATCACCGGCTTGAGCAAAACAAAACCCAGGATACCTTGTCGCATGAGGCGGGTATCAGTCGTTCCACCCTCAGTTTACTTGAGCGGGGTGAAACAGTTACCCTGGCTACCCTAATACAAGTGCTTCGTGTGCTGGATCAACTGCAGGTAATGAATGCTTTTGAAGTGCAGCAGCACATCAGTCCGCTGGCACTGGCCAAAGCCGAGCAGGGAAAGCGTAAAAGAGCAAGAAATACGAAAACACAGGACCCTGTAAAATCAGATTGGTAACTCATGAATACGGCATTTGTAAAAATATGGGGGGAATTAGTGGGTGCGGTAGCCTGGGATGATACTACCGGCTATGCCACTTTTGAATATGATAACAAATTCAAGAATAAAGGCTGGGAATTAGCTCCCTTACAAATGCCGGTGAGTGGAACCAAAAGTAGTTTCAGTTTCCCCGTCTTACGTAAAAAGCCAGAACCTGCTTTAGATACTTTCAAAGGCCTACCCGGCTTATTGGCTGATATGCTGCCCGACCGGTACGGAAATGAACTCATCAACTTGTGGTTGGCCCGGCAGGGTTGTCCGCTGGATAGTATGAATCCGGTTGAGAGCTTGTGCTTTATTGGCACCCGTGGCATGGGGGCCCTGGAGTTTGAACCAACCACCTTAAAGGAAAGCAAACGAACCTTTTCGGTAGAAATAGATAGCCTGGTGGATATAGCCCGGAAAATGCTCACCAAAAAAGAAGCATTCGTAACCAACCTGAAGGAAGACGAAAAAAAAGCCATTCTTGAAATTGTATGCATTGGTACCTCAGCCGGTGGCGCAAGACCCAAGGCAGTGATTGCTTACAACGAGAAAACAGGCGAACTGAAATCCGGCCAAACAAATGCGCCCAAGGGCTTTGAACATTGGCTGATAAAGCTGGATGGTGTGAGTGATGTGCAGTTGGGCGCCAGCAAGGGTTATGGCCGGGTAGAAATGGCGTATTACAATATGGCGGTGGCTTGTGGTATACTGATGATGCCATCAAGATTATTGGAGGAAAATGGTAGGGCCCATTTTATGACCAAGCGGTTTGATCGGGAAGGTGGTGCAACCAAACATCATGTTCAATCCTTTTGTGCGATGAAGCATTTTGATTACAACCACGTAACCAGTTTCAGTTACGAGCAGTTGTTTCAAACAATGCGGGAATTAAAGTTACCCTATCCAGATGCTGAACAGTTATTTCGCAGGATGGTATTCAATGTAGTAGCCCGCAACTGCGATGACCATACCAAGAATTTTGCCTTCCGTTTAAAAAAGGATGGAATGTGGGAGCTGGCACCGGCCTATGATATTTGCCATGCCTATCAACCCAAGCACCAATGGGTAAGCCAGCATGCCTTGAGCATCAATGGCAAACGTGACAATATTACCAGGGACGATTTGCTTACTATTGGCAAATCCATCAAAAACAAAAAGGCGGCTGAAACCATTGAGCATATCAGCAACACAGTAAGCCAATGGAAAACCTTTGCCGATCAAGTAAAGGTATCACCCAAGCTGCGTGATGAAATAGCAGCCACCATGATTCGATTGTAATCAGGCTTATTAAGTATTGTTGAAGCGGTTATAACATTGGAAAAATGAAGAAATTAATCCTCGTGTCATCGGCTTGTTTGTCCGGCTTGATGAGTCCGGCACAACATAAATCCTACAAGCCAAACATCATCTTTTTCATGGTCGATGACATGGGCTGGCAGGAAACGTCGGTTCATTTCTGGACCGAAAGGACCATGTTGAACGATCGGTACCATACCCCCAACATGGAAGCGCTCGCCGCCATGGGGATGAAATTCACCCAAGCCTATGCCTGCCCACTCAGCTCCCCGACCCGGGTGAGCCTGATGACGGGCATGAACGCCGCGCGGCACCAGGTCACGAACTGGACCCTCCGTAAGAACAAGTCACCCGACATCAACCACAAGGACCTCATCATCCCCAACTGGAACATAAACGGGATCAGTCCGGTGCCGGGGATCGACAAAACCCTCCAGGTGAAAACCCTTCCGATGTTTTTGCGCGAAGCGGGATACACCACCATTCATGTCGGCAAGGCGCATTGGGGCGCCAGTGGAACCCCGGGTGAAGACCCGCTGAACCTCGGGTTTGATGTGAATATTGCGGGACATGCCGCGGGCGGACCGGGTTCCTATTGGGGCAAATACAATTTCAGTGCGGCCTGGCGAAACGAGGACCGGATCTGGGATGTGCCCGGACTGGAAAAGTACGCCGGTCAGGATATTTACCTTACGGAGGCTCTGACGCTCGAGGCGCTCGGCCAGATGGAAAAAGCCTCCCGGCAGGGGAAACCCTTTTACCTGTATATGTCGCATTACGCCATTCATGCCCCGTGGGAGAAGGATGACCGGTTTTATCAGAAGTACCGCGACCGCGGCCTGACCGATTTTGAGGCTACCTATGCTTCGATGATTGAGGGAATGGATAAGTCACTGGGCGATATCCTGCAGAAAATCAAAGAACTGGAGATCGGGCAGAACACCATCATCATCTTCATGTCTGATAATGGCTCCCCTTCCCAATGCCCCCGGAACCTTCCCCTGCGCGGTCATAAGATCACTCCCTATGAGGGCGGTATCCGCGATCCGATGATCGTACACTGGCCGGGTGTAACGGCTCCCGGTTCGGTTTGCGGCAATCCGGTGATCATCGAGGATTTCTTTCCTTCGATCCTGGAAATGGCAGGCGTGAAAAAATCTGCTGTATCTGGCGGTGTCCAGGATGGAAAGAGCTTCCTTCCGCTGTTGAAAGGGAAGCGGGTCGACTCCCGCAACCGGCAGTTTATCTGGCATTTCCCGCACAATTACGACCAGGAACCCTACAGTGTAATCCGGCAGGGCGACTGGAAGCTGATCTATTGGTACAAGAATGGAAAGAAGGAACTGTACAATATCCGGGAAGATATTTCCGAAAAAAATGACCTGGCGGCTCAAAAGCCCGGACTTGTTAATGATTTGGCTGCCAAATTGGGCAATTACCTCCGCGAAGTGAAGGCGGGTCGTCCGTCTTACAGGTCTGATGGCAACCTTTGCCCCTGGCCCGATTCCGTGACCTTACCGAATGGGCTTTCAAAAGGCAGGCCTGTCGATGTAATTCTCTACGGTGGTCAGTCGAATGCCACCGGACAGGGATATATCAAAAATATTCCTTCTGATTTTCAGGCTGATACCACGGTTCTGTTTTTTTATTCGCGCTGGTTACAGGGGAAAGGCCCTTCCGAAACATGGATACCCCTGGGCCAGGCGTCGGAAACGCCCGATAAATTTGGGGCAGAACTGAGCCTGGGTAACGAATTGCACCGTTTAAACCCCCAACGTAAGCTTGCGATCATCAAACATGCACTTTCAGGTTCGAATTTGTACGCACAGTGGAATCCGGGCAGCAATACTTCGGATTCAGCAAATTGGGGACCCGAATATCGAAAGTTTGTGCAAACGGTAGAGGCAGGCTTGCAGAAACTGCGAGAAGCCGGCTACGAGCCACGCATCCGTGCAATGTGCTGGCAGCAGGGCGAAGGCGATGCACGCGATATCGCCGGGATGGAGAATTCAAGGGCGTACGGCCAAAATTTCCGTCATTTCATAACCCGGGTGCGTGAGCAGTTTCACTGTGAGGATATGCTGTTTGTGTATGGCTATGTGATTCCTGTACCCCTGCCCCGTTTTACCGGTCGCGGGGAAGTCAGGCAGGCACAGCACGACATTGATCAGCATTCAGGGCATTCGCTGGCATTGAAAGGAGCCATTGTGGTTGAAACCGATGATTTACCGCTTCGATGTGATGAACCGAATTCTCCATATCTCGATGACAAAGTGCATTTCAACACAAAAGGCATGCTGGAACTCGGACGACGGTATGCTCAGGCGATTGGTAAAGTGTCACTTTAGCCAATAAACTTGTTTTATTGGCAAATGTGACATATCTAGACACGCCGATAAGAAAAACCAGTCGTCGCCGGACCCTAATGACCACCTTTCGCCAATCGCTTTTGGCAGCGGTTGCCGGACTAGCGTGACCACTTGAACCTCAACAGTTATAAGCCTCTTTGTTTATTAACCGGCACCGCCTTTCCCGAAAACATCCTTTGCGACCGGCTGATCCTCTTTGAATCGCGTCTGGCTCCCGAAGGCCCCGCCTATTTTTCAGTGGGAGAATATCTGCTTGGGAAATAGGGCGGAGACCTGATGAAGATCCCCCGGTAAAAACCTTAGCGAATGGGGTGCGATCCGCTAATGCAGCTCGTACACCTTGCTTCTGATTTCGCCCAGGGTCCCGATAATGATGTAATAATCATATGTATAAACAGTATTCTTATACATCATCTCTTTCTTCACCGGAGCGATATAGGAAGTTGATCCATCTGCCGACTCGCCACCGGGAGATCCCGACATGCCTGCCAGAAATCCGGTACACAGGGGATTATAGATGCCCATGCCCCACTCATTTTCATCCACAAATGCCATCCAGTGTTCAGATACATCTTTATAAATCCCCCAGAATCCGCTTGATAAATTAACTACTTCGGGATGACTGACAGGAGCATTCGTAAATTGCCTGGTTCCCAGATAAGTATAGAGATTTTTCAAGGCCGATATGGGATATACTGCAGGAAGCTCCTGATCGTTGAGGGTGCTGTCGCCATAAATCAGATCGGTCCGGTGACAAGTGAGCCGGTTGCGCACTTTTATCACGGAACCCGTTACAGTGGTCCACTGCTCCATCTCGGCTTCAGCCGGCCGGTTGTTCATATCCCACTGCATGGGGATACATTTTACATACAACTCATTATCCTTCTTCTGAAAAGCCAGAATCCTGGCACGGTTGCGAAATGCATCCCCCACCTGTATCGGATTCCAGCTCCAGGGCGACCAGTTTGGCGCCTGCCCTTCAGCCTTGCGGTCCACGCTGCGGCCTGCATAATACGACTGCTGAATATAACGGCCTTCGTCTGCAATATTAACGATGCTTCTCTCCGATCCCGACAAGGAAATAAAGGAAATGGCGCCTCCCCTCGTGAGATCGAGTTTAAGGGTGATTACACCATTGTCTATGATGGGTTCAATGTCACTCTGCCCTTTGGCACATTGCGTCAAAAGCAGAATAATGAATACAAAACCAATGGTTTTCCTGGTTAGCATAACTTTTTAAATCGATATTAAAAGTAGCACAAGCTTTCCTATTTTTAGACAAACTTAACACCATGTCCAAAGTGATCCTCTATATTGCCGCCTCGCTGGACGGATTCATAGCCCGTCCCGACGGGAATCTGGACTGGCTTACCGGGTTGCCCAATCCCGATCAGGTGGATCACGGATATGGCGATCTGCTTGCGCAAACTTCTTGCATCATAATGGGACGGAGCACCTATCAGGAATTGCTGGGATTCGGCATGGAGTGGCCTTATACGGGAACTGAAACCCGGGTGATGACAGGCGATCCTGAATTCAGGCCTGCTACCCCAGATACCTTCGCTTTAACGGGAGATATTGCAGCAAAATTTGAGGAGATCCGGTCGCGTCAACCGAAGAATATCTGGCTGGTTGGCGGAGGCCAGATTGTTACCTGGTTTCTGAATCGGGATCTCATCGATGAAATGATCATCGCCATGATCCCATGCATCCTTGGGAAGGGCATCCGGCTGTTCCCGGATCATCCGATGGAGAGTCAATGGAATCTGGCAAAATCAGAGTCCTTTTCTACCGGGGTGGTGAACCTGAGCTACAGGCGGGTAAAATAGGTCTTCCCTGGCAAGAACCTGGCAGAAACAAAAGACGACTTTCTTCGAAGTGCCGGAAGCCGTGGCTTTTTAACTGCCTTCGGCTCATGAGATCGTTCACTTAGTTCACTTAGTTGAACCAGTGACCTCTTGCCTGTCAACGTTCTTCAATCGGTTTCCACGAATTTGTATCTAATAGAGCCCTGCTCAACTACAAGCGTAACGCACAGCTCAGGGGTCCCATTTATCTATTTGTCAGTCAACACCGTATGGTTCCCTCAATTCACGCATAAACCATTTATTTGCTTCAGGATTATTGATCACCTCTCCCTTAACCGGGTCCCATGTGATCTTCTGACCTGTACGGATGGCTATATTGCCCATGTGGCTTACACAATCTGATAAAATGGCATCTTCTATCGGACAGGTTTCTTTTACCGCACCTTGAACAACATCAATAAACAATTTACCCATTCTGTCTCCGTCATAAGCTATCCAACCCTGTTTGTTCACAGGAAACTGTTCAAACTGCTTCTGGATCTCCGGAATATTTGATTCCGCTGAAGTCCGGCCAACAGAAAGCCAGCCTTTGGTCCCGAAAAAAGTTGTTGTATTGTCGTCTTTAAGCCGCCTGTAATTCCAGATATCTTTTGCCTGGACAAGATCGGTACTTACGAAGCGGAGCTTTACTCCGGTTTTGTACTCATAGTTCAAATCCCAGGAATAGATATTGTTATAGATCCCTCCCGGTTCCCAGAA
>CAIXKO010000300.1 GCA_903919925.1 uncultured Bacteroidota bacterium
GCTTGGCGCTGTCAAAACAATATTGATAAAAGGAAAATAACATGGAGCTTCACAAAATATAAAGCAGATAAAAAACTATCGAAGCATTATGTTTCATGATTAACTTGTCAAGACACTAGCAATTTGCATGAGGCTGCGGCGATTGTTTTAAAAATATTTACCAATCAAGGTATACCATTCATTGATGGTACTACTCTAATCTACGCCTGTCTGGGTTTGGTTATTCTATTAATAAAAGAGTTGTGCGATGAGTTTTTTTATGGGAAGATTCTATTGTTTCAAAACAGGTTTCTCGTTTTTCGATTTTTATCCTATTCTGCGGTTATCTTGATTATTCTATTTTTTGGAATATTAGACGGAGGGCAGTTCATTTATTTCAAGTTCTGACAAATGTCTAAAATGCGAACAGCGATATTAAAGATTGTTGGTTTTCTGGGCCTGATAATATTCATGGATTTTGCTGTTGGTAAAGCATTTGAGAAGTTTTATTTTAGTACCACCGCCTGTAAAAATGAAAAGCTGATTCATAGTTTGATGACCTCTGATGAAGATGTATTGTTTTTTGGTTCTTCCAGGGCACAGCATCATTATGTACCTGACGTGTTTAAAGATTCCCTGCAAATGTCGTGTTTTAATAATGGATTGGGAGGACAGAATATTTACTTTCACAAAGCAATCCTGGAATCGACTTTAACGCGATATACTCCAAAAGTTATTTTGCTTGATCTTTTTTCGATTGATTTTGAGAAGACTGATGCTGATCATGATAAAGCACGATTGACAGTGTTCCTTCCATTTAGCCATGTTAATACGGCAGCACGAAATACTGTTTTGATGATGGGTTGGCAGGAGAGAATAAAACTATTATCCAAAAGTTATCCTTTTAATTCTACTTTTTATAAAGCCTTACGAAACAACTATTTCCCTGTTAAAGCTGAAGCTTCAGGATATATTCCCATTCATAAGCTGTGGAATAGAGATATTGAGAATGAAAATAGAACGCTTGCCTCCTTTGATGATGCCAAAGTTAGATCCCTTATAAGTTTCATTGACCTCGCAAAAGCCAAATTTTGCAAAGTTATAATAGTAATTTCACCGTCTTATTCATTACTGGCCGCTGAGGATAATTATAAAAGGATGGCAGCACTAATAAAAGACAGAACTGGAACGGATGTTTGGGATTATAGAACTGATTCCGATTTTTTGAATCATCGGGAACTTTTTGCAGATGTACTGCACCTGAATGAGACTGGTGCTCGTTTCTTTTCGGGAAAAATCGCACATCGTATAAAGGTTGAGGTATTATCCAAGTGATTGAGTTTCACCTTAACCTTACTGACTCTGCTCTCTTTGGCCGTAGTATAGTGGATATTGACGCAAAGGAGGACCATGAAATTAATCTTGAGCAAATTGAAAATGAAATTATCAAAAGGTGGAATCCTGTTCTGATAAATGCCTTTGTTCCTGTTAATCATCTGACTTTAATAAACAGGTTTACTTCACACGGGTATCAGTTTATTGAAATCAGGATGCATGCTGTTAAAGAAATTGATGACCATTTCAGTACCAAGGACCTCTTTCCTTATGAGTTTTACCGCGTGAATGAGCCGGAAGATTTAGAAGAATTGATATCGGTTTGTTCGCAAATGTCGTTCGATGACCGGTATTCGTGCGATCCGGAGATTGATCCTGAATTGGCGCTGAAGCGGAATATCTTTTTTTTGAGGCAATCCTTTGAACGGGATCAGGAGCCGATCTTTATTCTCAATAACAGGCATCATCCTGGTATACTGGGTTTCCGGTCGTTTAAGGTGGAATCCAGGGTGGAGGCATCGATGCTGCTGAGCGGGGTGGTTAATCACCATCAGAGTGAAAAATACCGTGCTATGATCAATCTGTTTGAACTGGAGGAGCTGGCCGGGATGGATATCAGGTTTATCAACGCAGTAATATCGGCCCGCAACTACAGCGAAATCAATCACTATATTTCACAGTTTAAATACTCGATTGATAAGGTACAGTTTGTTTGCCGTAAGCTTTTATGATTCCATGGGAATCTTTTCAAATTGCCCATTGTGGATGAAGGACTATCCACAAATGGGCACAAATTGTTTTCACAAATGAACACAAATTTTTTTTGGATAAGTTGGAAAAAGCGGTTATTGGGTATTCCTCGGGTACCATGATGCAGGGTGATATTTGTATGCTGTTTAGGTTTTGATATATAGGATATTATGCGTTTAATTGTTGGTGCTGTGGTAATGCCTTTGGTGGTGTTTTGGTTGGTGGTGGCGGTTGGGGCCGTACTTATTGTATTAAGAAAGAGAAAAGCTGGTGGGTGGGTTTTATTGGGTGCGGGTATATGGCTGTTGGTGATTTCGACCCCTTTTTTGCCTGGGGCACTGGTAGCTGGATTGGAGAAAGGGGTTAAACCTTTGGATACTAATAGTATAATTCCTTTGGAAAAGCATGTGGATATCATTGTTCTGGGTGCGGGGCACAGCGATGATCCCAATCTGCCGGCTAACAATCAGTTGAGTTTAAATGCGCTTGGAAGGTTGTGTGAAGGTATCCGCCTGCACCGGATGATTGCGGGAAGTAAGTTGGTTTGTTCCGGTTACGGCGGGAAACTTAAGAAAAGTCAGGCCCGCATTTTGGCTAATGCAGCAATGGTATTGGGGGTGGATTCCACTGATCTGCTATTGTCGGATAAACCGGAAAATACTTTCCAGGAGGCTCGAGAATACAAAAGATTGTTTGGCACGGATCATCAACTGATTGTGGTTACCGATGCGATTCATTTGAAAAGGGCATTGCTCCTTTTTCGCGGCATGGGTCTTAATGCTATTGGTGCCCCAACCAATCATCTCATCAAACACGGGACCGGACGCAGCAGCACCTGGTGGTTTCCTTCATCGGGCAATATCGGTAGGATGGAATCTGCTGTGCATGAAATCATCGGCCTTTGGGTTGCCAAAATCGAAATCAACAGGTCATCATCAAAATGAATTGCTGATCATGATATAATAAAGTGCATTTTGGAATTCGATTCCATAATTGTAAATTTGCGCGCATGATAGTAAAGCGCATTTTTGACATTAGCTCAGCCCTGGTTGGGCTAATTTTGTTAAGTCCTGTTTATGTGGTGATTGCGGTATTGATCAAAATCAAAATGCCGGGAGGTCCCGTGTTGTTTTCACAAAAGCGCGTGGGGCGATATGGCCATTTGTTTGTCATGCATAAATTCCGGACCATGGCAGTAAACCATGGAGGTAGCTCCATATCGGTTAAAGGCGAGAGCAGAATTACTCCGCTTGGGGCCGTTTTGCGCAAATATAAACTTGACGAATTGCCGGAACTCTGGAATATTTTGATTGGCGATATGAGTTTGGTGGGGCCACGTCCGGATGTTCCCGGATATGCCGATAAACTCACTGGTGATGACCGGTTGCTGCTATCCATACGACCAGGCCTTACCGGGCCGGCCAGTATGAAATACTCGGATGAGGAGGAGATTCTGGCGCTCCAGCCCGATCCACGGAAATACAATGATGAGGTACTTTATCCCGATAAGGTGAGAATTAACCTGGAGTATATCCGGCATTGGGCCTTTTGGCTCGATATCAGAATCATTTTACTGACTTTGCTGGGCAGGAAACTCGATGAACCGTGGGTTTGAAGAAAACCTGATCTTTTGGAAGTTGGGAGAATTGAATATCGTTAAATCATATCATTAAATAAGAATCGATAAAAAATGGCTTATGTATAAATATATTAAACGCCTGATTGATATCCTATTGTCGCTCATTGCAATGCTTATATTGTTGCCGTTTTTCATTCCGTTGGCCATTTTGCTTAAGCTCACAGGCGAGGGTTATATATTTTACTTTCAGGATAGGGTTGGATACAAAAACAAGAAATTCCGCATCTGGAAGTTTGCCACCATGCTCTTGGCCAGCCCGGGATTGGGCAGCGGCAGTATTACGGTAAAGAATGACTGGCGGGTCACCCCGATGGGTGGTTGGCTGCGGAAAACAAAGATCAACGAATTGCCCCAGATTGTGAATGTTTTTCTGGGTGATATGTCGTTGGTGGGTCCCCGGCCGCAGATGGAGTCCGACTTTCTTAAGTATTCACCGGAGGTGCAATCGAAAATCAACAATGTGCAGCCGGGAGTTACCGGTATTGCTTCGATTGTTTTCCGCGATGAGGAGAAATATTACGCGAATATTACCGAAGATCCGCATGTGTTTTGCAAACGAGTGATATCGCCGTATAAAGGAGCGTTGGAACTTTGGTACCAAAATCATTTATCGTTTAAGCTTGATTTTCTGATCATATTCCTTACTGTTTGGGTTATTCTGTTTAAA
>CAIXKO010000301.1 GCA_903919925.1 uncultured Bacteroidota bacterium
ACTATGATAACCGCTGGTACATTTTATATGCTGCCTGAGCAAATTCGTATGCCTGAAATGGTTACGGTTCATGAATTCGGACATGCTTATTTTATGGGGATTCTGGCCAGTAACGAATTTGAAGAACCCTGGCTCGATGAGGGAGTAAACTCGTATTGGGAAAACCGTATTATGGACTGGGCCTATGGCGAAAAAACAAGCATGTTCGATTTTCCATTTTTTCACATCGGCGATGTGGAGTTTGCCCGCATTTCATGGTTGTTAAGCTATCGGCCAAATCTGGTGGCTACCTTCAATAACTCATGGAGCTTTCCACGTAATACTTATGGACCATCTGTTTATCAGAAACCTGCCACCATGCTGAATACGCTGGAACGGATCATCGGTCAGGAAACAATGGACCGTATATTTAAAAAGTATTATGAGCGATGGGCTTTTAGGCATCCCTCCAGCCACGATTTTGTTAAGGTCGTGAATGAAGTGGTTACGGAAACTTATGGAAATAAGTTTGGGGAGAACCTGGATTGGTTTTTTGATCAATTTCTTTTTGGTACCGCTTCGGTTGATTATGCCGTCAGATTCATCACAGTAGGCCCGGCCAGGGAAAAAGGGGGTCTCTTTGACCAGGACACCGGCAAGATTTTTCTGGAACCAAAAAGAGCTGAAGGCATGTTCCGGTCGGTTGTTCAGTTGGAACGACTCGATGATGGCATTATTCCTGTTGAGATCCGAGTGACTTTCGATAATGGTGAGGAGGTTACAGAACATTGGGGCGGAAAAGAAAAGGTATTTGACTTAATCTATGAAAAGCCAGCCAGGGTGGTTTCTGCATGCGTTGATCCGCAAAACAAAATCTTGCTGGACGCTAATTTCCTCAATAACAGCTATACGCTAAAACCATCAGTAAAACCAGCATTGAAATGGACAGCCAGGTTCCTGTTTTTGGTGGAAAGCCTGATTCACTCTATGTCACTATTTGTTTAACCGTAATCCCAAAAATCATGAAAGCAATTTCATCTTATCTATATGGTTTCTCAGCAGCATCCAAATCCTTTCGAATGATCACGCTGATTTATCTATCATATCTATTTATCGCACTGCTGGTTGCAGTACCCTTTTTTGGATTGTTTCAATCAGTGGCCGGAAACCGCATGTTGCCCGATGATCTGTTGAAAGGGTTTGATGCCACTGCACTCAGGGAACTACTATCGGGTGGAGGAAAGGTTTTTAGCTATTATATTCAAGCTTTTTGGCCTTGGGTATTCGTCTTCCTGCTTCTTCAGGTTTATCTGAATGGCGGAATCCTAGCTTGGATTTCCAACCCGAGGGGTAAGTTCTCAGGTGCACTCTTTCACCGCAGCGGACGAAAATATTTCTGGAGATTCTTGAAGCTGACCTTATATTTTGCGATCATCCATTTGATAATAGCCTTGATCGTGTATCTACCCTATGCTTTGATCACCGGATCCAAAACCGGGTTAACCGATGAACAAATAATCCGACCCTTGATAGTTTGTGTAAGTGTTCATTTAGTTATTCTTGTTTTTATTTTCCTTCTTGCCGACTTCACTAAAGCCAGAATTTTTGAGCAGGACTCATCTAAAGTTTTTAAATCTATTTTCAAATGTTTGAAAATCACAATAAAGAGGTTTTTTCCTTTCTATTTTCTTGGTCTGCTTCTTGGGATCCTTCCGGTGCTTCTCTTTGTCGGATTTTACCTCATCAGGTCAGCACTGGTGGTTGATTCAACGGGATTAATCATTATTATATTTGTTCTGCAACAAATTATGGTGTATGCAAGAGTATTTTTGCGCACCTGGCGATTAGCCGGTACCTACCATTATTATCTTGGGATTTCATCTGGCAGCTGATAGTCCCGGTTTTATTTGTCGTATTTAAAACCGACCTTCGTCGATGAAATGTAACAATTTGCTTTTCTCACTGACTAATCATCCTGAATACTAAATTCCAAAAAATGAAAACAACCCGGATTCTTTTCGTTATCGCGATGGTGTTGGCAATAGCCGCCCCTGCTGAAGCTAAGAAAGTTAAACTTCAATATAAGTTAAAGGCAGGCGATCAATTCAAATACGAGGTCCGTACGCAACAGGATAATGTTCAGGAAATTATGGGGCAAACAAACTCAACCACTTCTACCAGCCAAAGCTCCTATGGGTTTAATGTGAAAGAGGTTACAGCCTCCGGCGATATGGTATTAAGTGTTGCTTTGGTTGAATACGGTTTGTCGGCCGTCAACCCTGGAGGAGAGGGAGAGATGAAGTTCAACTCATTAACCGATACCATAGTTCCCAATTATGCCAAAAGTATGGTCGCCCTCTTAAATGAATATTATTCTTTCACACTTTCTCCTTTTGGAAAGATATCCAACGTTATTGCGCCTGAAGGTATTGTTGAAAAGGTGAACAAAGTTGTGGAAAGTTTGGGTGATCAAATGAAGATGGGTGCTCAGGCGGTTGGAGCAACAGCCAGTGCCGAGGGATTCCAGAAAACCCTCGAAGGGCTGATTATTTCTTTCCCGGAGGCTGGTGCGGAAACTAAAAAACCTTGGGAGCTGGAGTCTGAAACAAACCAGATGGTGGCATTTAAGGTGGTTTCGAAGTTTGAATTTATTAATTCATCCAAAGATGCGAATGAAATTAAAATGACCGCGCAGGTTACACAAAAGCCTGGTACACCTCCCATGGAGATTCAGGGGATGAATATGACTTTTGAAATGGTTGGCGCAAAAGAGGGAAGTTTGTTGCTCGATCCCTTAACCAATTTAATTAAAACTGGTACTTATTCCACATCAATATCGGGAACTATTTCCATTGATGGCCCGCAATTGCCTTCCCCAATGTCAATTCCAATGACTTCTCTTACCAAAGAGACTATTACCAGAAAGTAACCTCAAACAGGCTGGAAATGAAATATTTACCGGATTCGGTAATTTAATTGTAACGAAAATATCGGATAAAACCGATAGCCCTTGAGAGCAGTTTCAAGGGCTATTTCGTTTTCAGCCGAGGCTGTAGGAACGATCATTCCTACTCCATCGAGCTTAAAATCGGGTTTCCCATGATATATTGCGCCCAGCTCCACGTTGAACGATAATTTGCGATTCAATGGCATCGGATTGCCAAAGCCAATTGCCAAGAAAGGGGCAACTATCCATCCCGGTCTTACTCGGGCACTTAAATCACCAATCTGACCAGGTGTGATGTCGATATCGCCATATTGAACGGTATCCAATAAGTGAATGTTAACCTTACTCCGAACCAGATCTACTAAAACACCTCCGGTGAAGTAAAACCAGGGCCTGAAAAAAAAGTCGCCCTGAATATTGATGCCGCCCAACCTGTTTTTTGTTGAAATGTCCATGCCGAGATTAATAATCTTGACCTCTTTATTAATCTTAAATGGTAGCAAACTGAATCCTATTCTTGCGTTCCAATTGGGATTAATCGACTTAATGACCTCGATCCCAGGCCCTAAAGTGCTGACCTTTAACCCGGTAGCCCAGCCTGTTGCCCAATCTACCGGTGGAAAAAAAACTTTTTTAGCTTCGGTTTGACTCCACCCGCTGGTAATTCCGCCGATCATCAGCAAAACAACCATTGCTATAGTATTTCTATATCTCATATCTGTCCATTATTTCTGTTTAACCAATCTTGCTATTCCAGCGTGATCTCCACCAGCGTATACTCTTCACTGCCTATAGTAACTTGCTTCTGATGAAACCCTCCTTTAAAGTTGATGCCCATTTCGAAAAGGTCCCCTTCCATCGTGTTTACCATATACGCCTGTCCTCCGTAAACAAAAGCAGATTGCCATACCGTTGTGCCTGATTTGCGATAACATCCCGGAAAAACCTTAGGAATATATCGGGTATTATTGTGCAGTACATCAATAAAAACAACCTTGATTTTTTTGAAGGTACTTCCGGTTTTAGGCTGAAGGCTAAAGTTTACCGGGTTACCCGATTGGCAGAATCCGGCAAGGAAAACCGGATCAGGCGTTTTATAGTATGGACTGTTTTCGTAGGTATACGGCTCAAAGCGGACTACCAATTCGGAATTATCAGGGAGAAAATGAATGTCATAATCTTCCGTAGCTTTTCCACTGATGCTTGTTGACTGGATAAACCTGAGTTCATTATTAAAGGTTTGAAAAATGCTGATCGTAAAAGCATAGGGTATCTCCTGAAATTGAGCTAAGGTATTTGGATGTAAAACGGCAAATGAAGAACAGAGGTTTTCATCGATCCACCCCACTAAATACAAACCGGTAGATTCCAAACTCAGATTAGCCACCAGGTTGTTATCAATGGTTTGAATGATTGTACTGCCTTTGTTCTCCCAGAGGTCTGTTGCAGGATTCATATACCAGAGGGGTACTGTTTCACCGGCAACCAGCTTAGCTTTCGTCAGCGGATTGTAAACGGCTTTGTTAATGATGGCTTTGCAAACCATCGGCTGAGAAACCTGGCTGGTATATTTCCGGTCCGCATCGTGTATATCCACATATAATCCGCAAGCCAGGTATATGAGACCCGGATTACCAACAATATTACGGGTAACCTGCCCGCCTGGAAAAGTTTTTAATCCGTTAACAGTACTTCCTTCCCAATAAGAAAATGCAAATGTAAGGTCGCCAGCCAATTGGGCGCCGCTGGCCGCATGAAACTCAGTACCGGCAGCGATAGCTAAGGTAGAATAGTTTAATGCAGTTTTTAAAGTTAATGAATCGGTGAGTTTCCCATCAACCATCCGGCCTACCTGGGTTTGCGCGAGTAAGTCGACATTCTCCGGCGCATTGCTCCGGTTGATCAAATAAACCTTAATGGGATTAACTCCTTCATGGTAACTGGTTACCGGAACGTTCACCGGAAGGTAAGCCTCATGATTGGCATGGATGACAAATTTTACCGGAGTTTGTGGGTCCGGAACTGCACGATCGGGGTGCAAACAAAGAGCAAGAACTCCTTTGGTGGAGTAAAACCTGGTTTGCCTGACACCGGCCAAATCCAGAATATTATTTTTGTCCCCTCCGGTAATGGTAACTTCAATCCGGTCATTATTATTGGCTCCGACTGGTAACCCGGTTGCCGCATCAATAAATTGTACGTCCCAGGTAGTGGTCACCAAATCGAAATTGATCTGCCAAATGATATCAGCTAAACCGGATTCAACCTTTTTGCATCCGGATAACAAACTCAGCAGCATTAAGAGAAAAAGTAGGTGGATTTTTCGGCTTTTCATTTTCTAATCAATCAATTAACAAATGAAATTACGCCATTTGCCATAAATTGTTATTCCGAATCCTGCGAAGTTTTAAGAAAGAAATGAACATGAGGGCGGAATTTCCTGATGTTGAAAGTTCTTCTGATGTAGTTAGTGATCAGATAATCAATACTTTAAAAAGGTGTTCAGTGGGATGCCAGAGGCCATTAAAGTATCCGGTAATTTACCTGAAAACAGACCATAGGATACCAGCGAAACTGTGCAAGTGCGGAATTGATGGCCTTAATATTATTTTCGCTTGCCATAGGGCTTAGCATATTTGTGGCCAACAAATCGAATTTTGGTGCACCGTGGTAAAGGGTTCCAATTTCAAAGTTGAAAGAAAACCGGTGTTTTACTGGCAAAGTATTGCCAAAACCCAGGCCCACATAAGGGGAAAAAATAATTCCAGGGGTAATAATGGCTTCAACGGTACCAAGTTCTGTGGCTGGAATGTCCACATCTCCATATGGAAATGGGGATAATGGAGTAACTTTTACACTGTATTTCTGGCCATTTTGCATGATACCAGCCGATAGATGGAGCCAATTTTTCACCAGATAATAATCGGCAGTCAGATTTATGCCCCTGAATTTCAGATCGGCTTCCGCACGCAGCGTAATTCCTTGCAAGGTGGTATCCAATGTATAGGGAATCCTTAGTCTGGAAAATCCTAAACGGATATTTAAACGGCTGCTAATACTCTTTACTGCCTCTAAACCGATTCCATCGGTGGAAGCTTTTGCTCCAACACCCCAATGGTCACGAATTCCATACTTTGGATTGCTCTCCTGGGGGAAAGCTTTGTACCATTTTTGGCCAAAAACTCCGGAAAAAGGTAAAAGTAAGATTACAATCAGGATGGTAATTATCGCTGAAATCCTCATAAACAAATTGTTATCAATTATTTTCGATAAAAAAAACCAGTTAGTAAATAACTGGTTTTTTTTCAAATATATACCGTTCCGAAAATTGTTGCTGAATTGGGCAGCTTAATTCAAACCCAGAGCTTTCTTAAAATCATCGCAACCTTCAGCTGTTTCAGGTGTATATAAAAAGAACACCTTGCCATCGACTGTGTAGAAGTCGTTATTGGTAACGGTTACCATCTCCTGCCCTTTAGGATATTCCATATCGCCCATAACAACCTTGGCATGCCAGGTTCCTCCTGTTTGGAGCATCGGATTGAAGGGCACTATAAACGATCCTCCTTGAATCTGAAGAATGGTTTCACCGGTAAAATTTGTTCCGCTGAAAATCAGGTAAAAGCTGTTTGGCAGGTAGGGAGAATCCATGAACAGCGGATTCCCGGATGTTGGCACACAGGAGAACTGAAGGTAAAGCCTGGTGGGCCCGTCGCCGGAAACAGGATCTTTGAACTGACTTTCAGTAAGCAGGAAGGTGATCTGTTTTAATTCAGCTTCAAGTTCTGCAAGCGTTTTTTGATGGGTGATGCCGTTTCCGTCTTTTAATTCAGCTCCGGTAAGTTTAACGGAATAGCTAACGTATCCCGTGCTGATATTGTTGACCGTGAAAACCGTTCTACGAGTAAATACGGTCACATCATTTGAGAAGAGGTCCGTTGTTCCTCCCGCATCATCAATACCTTTGATGACAATGTTAAAGGTGGTTGGTAAACTTGGTTTTGTGTCCGGCAAGTTGATCAGGACCTGAATGTCCATAGGGGTTTCTTCATCAAAAGAATAAGTTATCTCGCTGAAATTCTCGTCCCCGGTTGATTTCTTTGATTTGATCACCTTTACCAACCTGATCTGATTGTTTTCTTCGCTTACCGTGTCACGGCCAAAAAACTTCCAGGATCCATCTTTGCGGTCGAAATAGTAGGACGGTACCAGATCTCCAACGGCCAGTGGTTTTCTGGTTTTGGGATTGATTATGGTTGGATTAAGGTTTGTAATAATAATCATGTCCTTACCAGTTACCGTGGCGGCCTTGTGCCCGGCATCGTCCGTGATCTCCACACGGCTGTAGGCTATAGGGCTGAACAATGCACTAACTTTTCCGTCTTCTGTAATAATTGGCTGAGAAAGGGCCGGTACATTCTGGATACCTTCCGTAGTAGAAACGTCAATAGAAATCATCTCAACGGAAATGTTACCTGAAAGGGTTTGCCCTGATTCATCCTTCAAAATGGTTCCGGCTTCCATGGTAACACTAACGGTGCTGTCTTGAGTCTTTATTTCAATG
>CAIXKO010000302.1 GCA_903919925.1 uncultured Bacteroidota bacterium
CATGATTAGCAAACGAGAAATATTGTCCAGAATTAAACAAATTGTCCGGAGTAATGAACCTTTGGCCACTATCATTTTGTTTGGTTCATTTGCCCGGGGCGATAATAAGAAGTATTCAGATATCGACATTCTCATTCTGGTGGACAAGGAGAAGATATCTTATTCGGATGAGATACGAATTAAATACCCATTGTACGATTTGGAATTTGATACCGGCAAAGTAATTAGCCCATTGGTGTTATCCCGTCAGGATTGGGAAACGCGTCATAGCATTACCCCATTCTATAAGAATATTAAGATTGAAGGGGTTTTACTATGACAGGTAACATGGAGGATTTGATTGATTATAGAATCAAGCGCGCATTTGAGACTTTGAATGAAGCAGAAAAGATGATGGAGAATGAGTTTTGGAATGCTTCAGTCAATCGAATTTATTATGCTTGTTATTATTCTGTTAGTGGTTTGCTGTTGAAGAAAGGTGTTGATACTTCTACTCATAAAGGTATACGGCAAATGTTTGGATTGCACTTTGTTCAGACAGGAACTGTGTCTCGGGAGTACTGAAAATTCTTCTCAGACTTATATGACAGACGGCAAACCGGGGATTACGATGACTTTGTATTGTATGATAATGAGACCGCAAACAGGCTATTCTTGTTAGCAAAGGATTTCGTTTCGGAAATTGACAGAATAATTAAACAAAGCTGAGTATCGGGGATCGTTTACCATGGGAGAGAAGATTTTGAAGACAATCTACTTTTCAAATGAGCCTTGAATTTGTTTCATTTATTACGTTTTATACCATTATAAAAAATTCTCAATGGACCTACAGGCAAGAAAGCTCAACTTAATTCAGGAATTTCTCAGGATTAACAGCGAAGAGCTTATCACCAAACTTGATAATTTTCTGCATACAGAGAAAAGAAGGATCTATGAACAGGAGTTAAAGCCAATGTCAATGGACAGTTTTAATGCCGGTATAGACCAATCAGAAGATGATGCAGTCAACGGTCGCGTAATTGATGCGAATCAATACTCTTCTTCTTGAAAATAACCCTTTCATTGGAAACAAAGAACCACTGCTTGAGAATCGAGAAAAAGAATACCGATATTTATTGGAAGGAAATTATAAAATCATCTATTCTGTTGATGGAAATATAGTTAGGGTTAATTCTATATTTGATTGCCGGCAGAGTCCGATAAAGATCTCTGAAAACACCAAGCCTACCCATCTATCAATTTAAATGTTCTCAATAACCCGGTATTGACATTGATATATCATAAAAGCGAGTTCCCAAATTCCGGATTGTGATAATTTCTGTAGCAACCAGCAGCAACTAACCAGATTTACAACTTTTGTCAAGCTAAGCTTTTCAATCAAAGGCAGGATTCATCCAACTTTTTAGGTAGTAACCTTTACAATGCCTAACTTTGCGGGCTAATTTTTAAGGTTATGAATCTCACGGAATTAACTGCAATTTCCCCTGTGGATGGGCGATACCGGTCGAAAACAAAGGAGCTGGCTTACTATTTTTCAGAATGGGCACTCATAAAATACCGGTTACAGATTGAGATTGAGTACTTTCTGTTGTTATGCGAATTACCCTTACCGCAGTTGATTGAATTCCCGAAGGAGCAGATGACAGCTTTGAGGAGCCTTTACCTGAATTTTACGCCAGACAACGGATTACGGGTAAAAGAGATTGAAAGCATTACCAATCATGATGTTAAGGCGGTTGAATATTATCTGAAAGAAGAGTTTGACAGGCTAAACCTCGGACATTTCAAAGAGTTTATTCATTTTGGGCTCACCTCGCAGGATATTAATAACACCGCGGTTCCGCTATCGATCAAGGAGGCTATTGAACAGGTATATTTACCGGTACTTTTAAAGGTGAACGAGCGGCTAAATGCGATGTCGGAAGAATGGTGCGATATTCCGATGCTGGCGCGCACACACGGCCAGCCTGCATCACCCACCCGGTTAGGAAAAGAAATGCTGGTTTTTGTTGACCGGCTGGAAAAACAGATCGAAACTCTGAAGCACCTTCCCTACCCTGCCAAATTTGGCGGAGCCACCGGGAATTTCAATGCCCACGTGGTTGCATATCCGGACATTGACTGGGTAGAAACTGGTAATCATTTGGTTAACAACATCCTTCATCTCGATCGATCGCAGGTTACCACCCAAATAGAGCACTATGATAATCTGGCAGCCATTTTCGATTGCATAAGGCGCATACAAGTTATATTGATTGATCTATCGAGGGATATATGGGCATACATATCAGCGAGTTACTTTAAACAAAAAATTAAAAAGGGAGAGGTTGGGTCGTCCACTATGCCGCATAAGGTTAA
>CAIXKO010000303.1 GCA_903919925.1 uncultured Bacteroidota bacterium
TCCATGTTGCTGCGGTTGGCATAAGGGATGGCGGCGATGTGGCTTTTGAGGATCTTTTGAATATCCTTTGTATTGTTTGTCACCAATGCGATCTGCAACAGTATGATTTCCGAGGTTACCACTTCGAGGTTCCTTTCGGCCATCGAACTTAGCAAATGCTTCTCAAACGCCGTTTCGATTTCCATGTTCGGAAAACGCATATAATAAACAGGCTTATCCATCAGCATTTCCACCCTGTCGATGGTTAGATAGCCCGTTTGCAACAAAAGCGGGGCTGCCTGCATATTGGCCACATCAAACGAATCGAGAATAACGCTATCCACCGGACGGAACAACGTATCAAAAAAGTCGATGTTCTGACGTTTTAATACCTTGAAAATAAATGATGGACTGCCTGTTGAGAACCAAAAATTACTGAACTCACCTCCTTCGTTTATAAACATACCCAATGATACCGGGTTGTAAACAGTTGCGGCGTTCTTATGAAAGCGGAATCCGTTGTACCATTTTTGGATCTTATCACGGTATTCCATCCGGTCAGCTTTGTTTTTATCAGCAAGAGCATCTATCCGATCGCCAAAATAATGTTCCACTTCTTCCTGAGTGTAGCCATACATGGTGGCAAAAGCCTCGCTCATGGAAATATCGCGCAGGTTGTTCAGTTTCGAGAAGACCGACACTTTTGAGAATTTCGTTACACCCGTCATGAATACAAACCGCAGGTGCTCATCTGAGGCTTTTATGTTGATATAGAAGTTCTCCAACACCTGACGAATCTCTTCGATATGAGGGGCATATATATTTTCGACAAGGGGTTTGTCGTATTCGTCGATCAGGATGACGACTTTACCGAGGTCTTTGGCTTTGTTGATCAGTTCGCCAAATAAATAACCCGATTCTGTTTCGGATGAAAGTTCGATTCCTAATTCTTTGGCACTATCATGCAAAATAATAGACAAACCTTTGTTGAGTTGTTCGGCCGACGAACAATCGGTTTTCGAAATGTTCAGATTGATAACAGGATACTTCTTCCAATCGTAAGGCATATCATCAATTTTCAGTCCTTTAAACAGCTCTTTATTGCCTTTGAAAATATTTTTCAGGATAGACACCGAAAGCGATTTGCCAAACCGGCGTGGACGGGAGAGGAAGAAAATGCCGTTTTGTTCTGCCACAAGCCGATGAAAATGGTCAGTTTTGTCTACATACAAATAGTTACCACTAATTGTATTTTCGAAAGTATATGTGCTTGTAGTAATTGGCTGATACATACTAACCGTTTTATCTGGCTAAAAACCAGAATACAAAGATAAGGGATTGGGTGGTAAAACAACAAATTGCCAAATTCCCGTGCAATAGTTACAGGCCTGGTCTGGTTTATAAAAAAAATCCCTCATTTGTTAAAGGAGGGATTTAAAGTGGATGTTGTCCTGCCAAGGCTCGAACTTGGACTCTTCTGAACCAAAATCAGACGTGTTGCCAGTTACACCACAGGACAAAGCGGCGCAAAGATAAAAAAAATTTGGAGGGACGCATAACCGGGTCCGGATTTCGTTACGAATTGTTGTTGAACGCACAGCGGTATACGTGAAGCGTGATGCGTGAAGCGTGATCCGGAAGAATGGATTCGTCCTCCTGCCTCCTTCTTCCGCTTCACGCTTTCCGTTTCACGTTTCACGCTTCACGCTTCACGCTTCACGCTTCACGCTTCACGCTTCACGCTTCACGCTTCACGTTTCGCCTGTTTCTTCCTCACCGCTTTTACTATCAGATAAATAGTAAATACCACTCCCAACAATAGGACCGCCCATTTAAGCTCTTCGTAATATTTTTTAAGCAGATCCTGCTGGGAATAGAAAAAATAGCCGAGCAAGGAGAGGATGATATTCCAGATTCCTGCACCAACAAAAGTCCAGAGCATAAAGGCCTTGAGAGGCATTTTGGCCAATCCGGCGGGTATTGAAATCAGGTGGCGCACACCAGGGACCAGGCGGCCGATCAGCGTGGAGCTTTTGCCGTTTTTTATGAAAAAGTTTTCGGCTTTTTCAACCTTTTCGCGCGTAATGAAAATCAGGTGCGCCCATTTGGTATCAGCCAGTGCATAAATGATTTTCCGGCCAAGCGTGTAGGCAATAACGTAATTGATCAGGGAACCAACCAGCGCACCGGCAGTACCTGAAAAAACGACCAGAAATATGTTCAGGTCACCCTTGGCAGCCAGATAGGCAGCCGGGGGGATAACCAATTCCGAAGGCATAGGCAAAACAGTACTTTCAATCATCATAAGCAAAAATACCGTCAAATAGCTGGTATTCTGCATGTACCAATCGATTACTTGCTGGATGAATTCCATAACATCAATTATTTGCAGTAAAGCTACTTAAAAAAGATAAAAAAAAGGCCGCCCGGAGGGGCGGCCCTTTTCATGAAAAGACACTCTATTATTCAACAATCACCATTTGCTTGGTTTGTACAAAATTCCCTGCCTTGAGGGTATAGAAATAAACTCCGGCATCCAGATTACTGGTTGCCAGGGTAAAAGTATGCTTACCTGACGGCATCATACCTTCATTTACATCCATAACCTTGCGGCCGGTAATATCCATAACGGAGAACGATACTTCAGATCCGTCAACCAGTTCATAGTCAATTTGTGTTGAACCACGGAACGGGTTTGGATAGTTCTGTTCCATTTTGGCTAAAGAAGTTCTCAGGTCAACACCATCGCTGATGTTACCGTGATCATTCAGGTTCATGCGGCACATTACGTTACGTTTACCAAAATAATCGGCCACACCGGTCCGGATACCGCCGTCATAGATGGCTACAGTCGGAGACTCGGTCAATTCTACTGAATTATCGGTTCCGATTTCCAAACCTTGATTTCGCCTGAGCAAGTATTCAGGATTAGTATTATCCTGTGAAATACCGGCATAAACGAGGTCTCCCTTTTTCAGGAATTCGGATTCTCCATCTTTGCTAAGCGGCATGGTGATCCATGTATTAAAGTCGGCTGAATCCAATTGCTTCATATCTGTTGTCAGGAGCTCATACGGGGTTTCGTCGTCCTGGCCTATCGGAACAAAAAACAGGGTGAAACGGTAATTCAGTAAAGCATCAGCTTTACCGCCAGCGATAAAGACGGAAATGGAATTCACTTCGCAATTACCAAAAATCGGGAAAATGGAACCAACAAAATGATTCAAGTTTTCGGTCGCGGCAGTTGTGTAGGATTCTTTTGTCATTGACCAGCCCAAAGTGTTGACTTCCCCGGAGCGTGAATAAATACTGTCGGTTACATTAAAGAAAACGTCCTTTTTGTCGCATGATTTAAATTCA
>CAIXKO010000304.1 GCA_903919925.1 uncultured Bacteroidota bacterium
GCCAAGGTTGCTCCCTTTGTAGCAGGGCGCGGATGGGATTTCAGGGTAGTTCTCGATGCTAACGGCGATTTGAAGCGTGCACTCAATGTGATCAATGTTCCGCATACCTTTCTGTACGATGGCGAAGGAAAGCTGGTTTGGCAGCACACCACGTATGCGGAGGGTGATGAAGCAGAGCTGTTTAAAAAGATAAAAGAGTTCACGAAGAAATGAGGCATTCTGATCATTTGCCAGTGATAAAACGGGTTATCCTGATACTGGCGTTATTCGATATGTCGTCTTCATTTGCTCAGACCGAAGGCCGGCTTAGCGGAAATTTTCAGCTCGATGCGCGGATATATCAGCCTGATTCACTAATCGGTGCGCCAAAAGTTGATGAGAAGCTGTTATCTAATTCGTATGCAAATTTTCGATACGATTATGGAAAATTCTCGGCCGGATTGCGATATGAAGGATATCTTAATACGCTCCAGGGGTATGATCCCAAATATGACGGAGTGGGTATTCCCTATCTTTTTGCCGATTATCAGTCGGAGGATCTCGGATTTACGGTTGGAAGTTTTTATGAACAATTCGGATCGGGATTATTGCTTCGAGCCTGGGAAGACAAAAACCTGGGCGTCGACAACTCGTTGAACGGAGTCAGGGTTCGTTCAACACCCGTAGCCGGCGTCCGGATTACGGGCCTGGCTGGAAAGCAGCGGTATTTCTTTGGGCTGGGCCCTGGGATTGTCAGGGCCATCGACGGAGAGATTTCACTCAATGATCTTATTAAAGCCTGGAACGATAAGGCCAGCCGGCTTACCCTGGGGGGCAGTTTCGTGAGCAAGTTCCAGAATGATGAGGATCCCATTTACAACCTGCCTGAAAATGTTGCGGGCTGGTCACCCCGTTTTCACCTGAACCGCGGTGGATTTAGCCTGGATGCAGAATATGCCCGGAAAATCAATGACCCTTCATCGGATAACAATTTCATCTACAAGCCTGGCGAGGCCCTGCTGGTGAATGCCAGCTATTCAGTAAACCGGCTGGGTTTGAATTTCACCGCCAAGCGGGTCGATAACATGAGTTTTCGCAGCGATCGCTCAGAGAGTCTGAACAAACTGATGATCAATTACCTGCCAGCCATTTCTAAGAATCAGATTTACAGTCTGATGAATATCTACCCTTATTCCTCACAGCCAGCCGGCGAGATGGGAGTGCAGGGTGAGATAAACTATCAGGTAAAACGGGGCAGCAAGCTTGGAGGAAAATACGGAACACTGATCAGCCTGAATATTTCAGCGGTGAACGGTATCGACCGGCAACCGGTCAATGATACCACCCCGGTGGGCACTACCGGCACACTGGGCTATCAATCGAATTTTCTGAAAGTTGGTAAGGACAAATATTTCAGGGACTTCAACCTGGAAATATCACGTAAGTTCTCGCCAAAATTCAAGATGATCCTGATCGGCCAGCACCTGGTCTACAATCAGCTGGTGATGGAGGGCAAGGGCGGGATGGTTTCTGCAAACATCGCGGTTGCCGACCTTACCTGGAAACCCAACGATGAACATGCCCTGCGCCTTGAACTGCAAGGGCTCTGGACCCATGACGACAAGGGAAACTGGGCCATGGCGAGCGCCGAGTATTCAATATCGCCCCATTGGTTCTTTTCCCTGACCGACCAATGGAACTACGGCAACCCTGATCAACACAAAAGGGTTCATTACCTGTACATTGCCATGGCTTATGCCCGCGATGCAAACAGGATCCAGATCAGCTACGGAAAGTTGCGTGAAGGTATCCTCTGCGTGGGCGGCGTATGCCGGAATATGCCGGCGATGAACGGGCTAACATTAACTATTACAAGCAGTTTCTAATATGAAATCAAGTCTCCGGATTCAGGTTTCGGATATCAGGTACCGGACTTCAGTAATCATTCTGCAGGCATTACGGTTTTCATTTCTGGTTCTATTCCTGTTTGCCTGCGATATCGTGGAGGCTCCGTTCATGGAAGTTCCTGAAGACGGTGGACAAACATCTGCGAATCCACAAAATGTTCTGGTTCTGGATTTTACCGGTCATACTTGTAAGAGCTGCCCAAAAGCCCATCAGGCTATCGGCCGGATGGAGGAATTATATGGTAGCCGTCTGGTACCAATTGCCTTTCATCTCGGGTATTTTTCCAAACCTCTGTTAACGGGAAAATTCACCACCGATTTCCGTACTCCTGAAGGTACCCTGCTGGAAAACTATTTTGAATTTGTTTCTTTCCCCATCGGTACGGTCCAAACACTTGACAACAATCTGCTGCAGCCCTATGCCTCCTGGCCATCGCTGGTTGCGGAAGCGATTAAAGGTGATTCGCCGGTTAAAATCTCAATCACTCCGGAATACCTTTCCGGCCTTAATGCTGTAAATCCGGAGATCAGTATCATCGCCCTGGATAATGTACCCGGACCCCTTTCCTTCTCGGTTTACCTAACCGAAGACAGCATCGTTGACTGGCAGAAGGATGAGGATTTTGACCCAATGGACATTCCCGGGTACCAGCATAATCATGTTTTCCGGACCTCTTTAAACGGATTGTGGGGACAAAAGGTTGGAACCAACAGCGGCTTTGAAAAAGGGTTTACCTATAAAGGCAGGCTTTCGAAAATCCTGGATGCAAAATGGAATATAGATAATTGCAACCTGATAGCGCTGGTGTACCGGGAGGATACCAGGGAGATTGTTCAGGTGGTCACCGTAAAGGCCAAATAAGGCTGACGGCACCTGGCTCAGGATGATTTAAGGAAGATAGATTAGAATGAAGTAAATTCGAAAATAAACATTGATGAAAGCGATTTTTACCGGATTGATTTTGACAATCTTAACTATGTTTTCAGGTTTCTCGCAGGAGCTAACCATCAAGTATGGCGAACAGGTAGTGAATAACGATAGCATTTACCTCAGCGGGAACAAACTTACCGAGCTGCTGGAGTTCCAGCTGTCCATCACAAATAATCGCGATGTTGCGGTTTCCCTTAAGACAAGAAAAACCGAGATTTTTACCGTTGACGGTACAGAGGTTAGCTTTTGCTGGGGCGAGTGCTATACCCCGGCTGTGTTTGTATCCCCGATGGTCATTACCATTCAGCCCGGCGCCACGGATACAAAATCGTTTATTGGGGATTGCCGGCCTTTTGGAGCAGAGGGTACTTCGATCGTCAAATTCTCCTTTTTCCAGCCTTCAGAACCTGCCTGGGAGGTGGGTGTCACTATTTTTTTCCAGATAGGAGTATCCGGAATCAACCCATCGGGTTTGAATCCGCTGATGATCACCGCCAGTCCGAATCCTGCCGACCACTTTATCCGGGTAAGCTGGCCCGAAGATGCGGGAACCGGGGGGGGTGTCACCCTGATGAACTTGCAGGGACAAACCCTGATAACCCAGATAGCAGTCCCGGGATCCAAAGAGAATGTCTTGTCTGTGGCTAGCCTGCCAGCCGGGATGTACTTCATCAGCGTGGTCGATGATAAAGGCCGCCGGTTCAGCAAAAAGGTCTGCATCAGTCGCTAGATTGCTTCTGGGAAAAGCAGCTTCCAAAATAAGGCTTCCCCACCTGCCCGCTCAAATAATCTTTCCATTCTTTATCTTTGCCACATAAAATGGCACTGATTATGAATTCAATCAATAAGCGGGTTAAGATTTTTTCCCTTTTTGTATTCTTTATGGCAACAATTACCATTGCTCCTGCCCAGCAGGCAAAAACGATCCAACTATGGCCCGGTGCGGTTCCTGGTGAAACAAAACTCAAATCAGCCGATATTATCAGCAGCGATCGTGGCGGAAATGTAACCCGGGTGGAAAGCGTGACAAACCCGGTGATGGAGGTTTTTGAGCCTAAAGGAGGAAATACAACGGGGGCAGGGATAATCATTTGCCCGGGTGGAGGTTACAGCATCCTGGCGATTGACCTGGAAGGATATGAAGTGGCTGAATGGCTCAATAGCATTGGAATCACCGCTTTTGTTCTGCATTACCGGGTGCCCGGCAATCCGGCAGGAGCATTGATGGATGCCCAGCGGGCAATCCGCGTGGTAAGGGAAAAGTTCATGAACAGCATGCCAAATCTGAAAAAGATTGGAATTATGGGATTTTCTGCCGGTGGAAGCTTATCGGCAAGAACCAGCACACGATATTCCGATAAAACATACGAACCGGTTGATGCAGCCGACAACCTATCCGCCCGACCCGATTTCGCGCTGCTGATTTATCCGGCGTATCTGGATGAGGGAACCAACAAAACCCTTACCCCTGAACTCAAAGTGAACGATAAAACTCCGGCTATGTTCCTGTTTGAAACTGCTGACGATCCTTATGGAAACAGCTCGTTGGTGATGGCCGGGGCCCTGCGTGACCAGAAAGTCCCGGTGGAGCTCCATTTCCTTCCAACCGGCGGACATGGATACGGAGTGCGTGCAGGAAACCCTGCCGCTGAAACGTGGCCTGGGCTGGCGGCAACCTGGCTGAGCAAAATCGTCAGGAATAATTAAAATATCCACCGTACAAAATATTCATCGCACCGCTTGGCTGAATCGTAAAATGAAAAGATATCTGACTTTTGTTTTGATACTGCTTTTTTGCCAGGCTATGGGCTTTCCTGGCAATGGAAAAAAGAGTCCTCGCCTGCCAGTATCTAAACCATTCTCCAACAGCATTTTTGTTGAAATTGACAACATGGTTCTTCATTATCGGATTTGGCCTGCTGCAGTATCCAACGATTCACTCCCCTGGGTGCTGATGGTTCATGGAATGGCAGGATCAACCTATTCGTGGGAAAACAATGCACCCGAATTGTCGGCAGCCGGTTTTAATGTAATTGCAGTGGATATGCCTCCTTTCGGTTATAGCGATAAGAATCCGGATTACAACCAATCAACGGATAACCGGGCCGCACTTCTCTGGAATTTTCTCAACAGCATTCATCCGAATTCAAAATGGAACCTGGTTGGTCATTCCATGGGTGGCGGAATTGTACAATGCATGGCGATTACCCGTCCGGAGCAGGTGGACCGGGTGGTGTTTGTTGATCCCGCCCTGTTCAACAGTCTGGCTGAAAAACATCCGCACCAAATGTCGATCCTTCGTTTCCGTCCGTTTGAGTGGATAGCCACTGGCCTCGGAAATGCATTCATGATAAGGCCCAAAACGATCACAAAAATGCTACGCTCGGCTTATGGTCAGGAACCCGGCCCAGCTGATGCGGACGAGTATTACAAGGCTATTCACCAACGCGGTTTTGCAAAAGCACTGCTCCGGTCCAGTGCAAAATCAAAACCATCCATTCCGGTTGATGGTACTTTGTTCAATAAACCCGCAATTGCTGTTTGGGGCGATAAGGACACCTGGGTTCCATTGTCCGGAATGCAACCTTTGCTGGATAAGCTGAGCTGTGTAAAAGTGGTCATTATCCCAGGTGCCGGCCATCTGCCCATGGCAACGCACGTTAAGCTGTTCAACGGTTATGTTATCAATTTCCTTTTAAATCACCATGAATAACCCCTCACCCGAAATCCACAGCCAACCCTCCACTCAACGTTCGGCCTTTCTTAAAAACCGCTATCTCCATGCTCCCCTCATGGTTGATATTGAGTATATCAGGC
>CAIXKO010000305.1 GCA_903919925.1 uncultured Bacteroidota bacterium
CCCCAAATGTCCCAAAACCCGAATTCCTGAGCGCGCGAATAGCTGCTGAGGCGCCCGTCAGCATCCTGAGCTTTCAGCAATTCACCTACCGCTTTATCCAATATTTCTTTATGGACAGTGGTTGGTTGATAAGCGTATGCAAGAGCTGCTGAGGTAAACCATTTGCCCCAGAATTCACCGGTAAAACCACCTCCGTCATCCGTTTTATTTTTGAAAGGAGCCGAATAAAGTGCATAATTTCTGCTCATCACCCCATTCGCAATACAATTTTCCAGTTTTTGCCCGAGAATTCCTTCGATTTTTGCAGATGATGGCACCCCGGGTGTCAGAATATCTTGCTGGGCGGAAACATGAATAGGAATCAGTAAAGTAGAGGAATAAACAAAAGCGATAAAAATAAAATTACATATTGCTCTCATAATCTGAACCATACAATAAAGATATCAAACGATTAATTTACAAAACCGGCAATTACAAATACCAGCAATTGGGCGCCAGAGGTTCTATTTAACAAACATCATCCTCTTAGCAACACCTTTACCATCAACCAATAATTTGCAGATGTAATATCCACCGGCAATAACCTCACCATCGCAGTTTGCTCCATTCCATTCCACAGTGTAAACACCTGGTGCCTGTACTTTATTGACGAGTGCAACCACTTCTTTACCAAATAGATCATAGACTTTTAGGCTTACTTTTGATTCAATGGCCAGATCATACCTAATACTTGTGGAACGGCTGAAAGGGTTGGGATAATTTTGGAATAAACTAAAACCATCTGTCAGCCCGGAGCGGTTTTCGATTGAAGTGGTATGGTAAGTTAAACCCATTTCGGCCAATTGAAAATAAAAATTCCCAAACGAATCAGCGCTGAGTTTTGTGGCGTAGAACCTGATATACCGGGTGGCAACATTGGTGGCAAACACAAATTTCTGGTTCGATGAATCGCACATATAATTTGTGCAGGACTGTCCGGCAATATTGTTCCACACCTTCCCATCGGCGCTGCTTTGAAATTTAAAATCGACCGGAAAACACATGGGTGAACCCGCTACCACCCTGGGTGTAAGAACTATGCCCGAAACATTTTTAACCAGGCCCAAATCGAGGTAAATCCATTCATTGTGAACCGGAGAACCCACATATCCAACTGACGACCAGAATGTATTTGGATCCTGGTCGATTGCTTTTGAAGCTTCCATAACTTTTAATGCTTCTGACGAAGCAACCACGTTGAGAACCGGCTCTGTTTGAAGTTTATAGTTCTGCCGATATACGGAGAAATCCATAAATGAAGGAGTTCCGAAGCCGTACCAAAGCTGATAGGTACTATCGCCGGTCCAAAGTACAAACGGGGTGGTGGTGGTCATCGTATCAAACTGCTGAATAGGATTATGGCCACTTTCCTGCCAATTTTCCCCATCATCGGAATACATTTTGCAGGTATTAAAATTCCCCTTATTATCCGAAGTTACCGATGATCCGTTGTAGAACATCCACCATTTTCCATTGGCCGATCTTGAAACATCCGGGTTAGCGCGTAGCCCACCAGGTGAAGTAACCGAAATGGTTGAAGTTTTATCGAAATTCAGCCCGCCATCAGTCAGGGTTGTCCTGAATATTCGCCCATCGGGATGATTATTATGAAAGTACAAATACACTTTGTTACCGGTAGAATCGGCAGAGTAGGCAGCAGGTGACCAGGCGCCATCAGTATCAATACCATTATCGGGCCCGATCAGCACTCCATTATGGGTCCAGGTGATTCCGTCCAAACTCACCGAGGTAGCAATATAGTTAGTAGGATCGCCAAAACCACTTGGATAATAAGTGTAATACATCAAATAATAATACCGGGAGTTCAATGAATCCCACAGCTTTAAAACTGTTGGATCATTTACCTGTACTTTTTCGATTGTAAATGCCAACTGTGGATTGCTCCAGGTAGATCCACTATCGGTGGAAAATGAATAAAACATGCGGTCCCAGGGTAGATCCGCAGCTGTCATCCAGCCGGCGAACCACTGTTTCCAGACGGCACCTTCTTTGACAATTGTGGTGGAATAGATATCATATCCGTTAAAAACTCTGGTGCCTGCAGACAGCGGCTCATCTGCAACAGCCATTGAAAAAGGCAGCATCAGGGCAATAAGCATAACAGAAAGTTTTGTTTTCATGGTATTTTTATTTCCTGCCTCATATATCGGATTTCATCATAAAACCAATTGTAGTCGTCAGACTTAAAAAAAGGATAGGAAACTCCTGTTTTCCTCCATCCCACCTGAGTTCCATAAAACAGGTAGAGCCACCATTTTCCTTCCCGTTTGGTAACCAGTGACTGAGGCACATGGTTTGCGCCTAACCTGGAATCAGGCTTGATATAGTACTTTCTATCCCAGGTTAAACCATCTGCTGACCAGGCCATACGCAACTGACGCGATTGCCAGCCTTTATCCATTTCTTTACCGGCCGGAGCATCGGCATCGGTGTAACCCGGGGCATCGGAAAATGCCACATAACAGGTGCCAATCGGTACCACTTCCGGGTTTGGCCAATCCATGATGAGCGGCTTATCGAGGGAGTGCGCAAACTCAAATTTGCCGGTAGCGAAATCTCCGTTGTTCTCAGCCAAGCCTGTATTACAACCTGCCAGGTGCGCATTAAAATAATCGAAATAAAGCTTCCATTTACCACCGGCCACATCCCACAGCAAACAAGGACGATGAAAATCCCCGATTCGGTCAGGGGCAGGATCAGGAGGATATTTATTATCTACAGCAGCTATCAGCAGTGGTTTGTCCGTTTTTTTCCAATGAATACCATCCGCCGAGGTGGCACCCATAATGCATTGAATCATTCGGGACGGATATCCGGCAATAGCTTTGTTTGAAAACATGGGAGGCTCAATCGGTTCCGGACTATCCGGATCGGTAAAAGCTTGAGATGTTGCGCTGTATGCCATAAAATAAGATCCATCCTTATAGATAACAGATGGATCCCCTGCGTGAAAAGTTTCGAAGTAACGGTTCACCTGATCGGTAGAAGAATACAATACGGAAGCCCATTTTTTATTGTCTTTTCCAGCATCCCAACTCCCATCCTTACAATACACCTCCCAGGTATCCAGGTCTTTGCCGCGTGCAAAATAGATAGCATCCATTCCGGCAAAGTCGGTGTTACCGATGTCAGTAACCCATCCAAAAAACCACATGCGGTAAGGATAATCACGATCAGGAACCTCAACCACGCAAGGATTGTATGCATGCATGAACCCTTGAAAAGCAGGACGATCATGGCGTTCCCAGCCCTCCAATGGGAAAGATGGGCAACTATTCAGAGATAATTTTTCCACCTTATTTTCAGGTGCCTTTTTAATGCCGTGACCACATTGGTTAAACAAAATAATAATGGCCAACAGTAATAAAATCTTTCCTGATTTGAATAAGTTATTATTCATGGTTTATTCAAATTAATTCTTGATGATTTTAACAGTCTGTTTTGATCCATCCTCGCTGGTTATCACTAATAAATAGATACCAGAATGCAGGGTTGAACCGATTCTGCTTGTAAAATTGTTCTGCTTTTTTGCAGATTGATCAACTATATTCCCTACCAGATCATAAACCACCATGCCAGCTGCCGGCTTTTGTGTTTGAACCAAAAAGTCATTTAACGATGGATTAGGTGACACCCTGATAGCCTGGCTATTATCTATATCAACGACTGCAGAGGCATCGCTGATTTCAATCCGGTGCAAGGTAATGATGCTTTTAAAATCAAACTGCAGCAACTGTATTCCGGACACCAGGTTAATATCAGTACTTACATCATACCACGGTTGAGTTATTCCGGTATTTCCAACATCAACCGAACCAACTTCCAGGTTTCCGGTTTTTATTAATATTTTTTTCGATCCTGTAGATGACGGAACGCGGAAAGTGAAGCGATACCGCCCTGATACCGGAACATTTACAGCATAATCGGTAAATCCGTATGCGACCCTGATGCTGTACCCGCCGTCACTATCGGTTGAATTAATAATTACCGCACTTTTCCCCTTTCTGAATTCTTCCGTTTTAATGGTACCAGGAATTGAAAACGGTGGCTTAACCACAAAACTCAACGCATTTGATTCTGCTGTAGCACCATCATTATCAGTTGTAATGGCATACATGGCATGATCGCCGGCTTCCATATCTTTAACAATAAATTCCGGAGTTGTTTGTTCAAGAATGAACTCTTCATTATCAAACAATTTCACTTTCGAAACACTCCCATCCGGATCTGATGAACGAACGGCCAACACCGTATCGATCGGACTGAAATAGTTTTGTATTCCATTGAAAACTAAAGAGATGACTGGCATTTGATTGAATTTGAACAGCCTGTCAGCCGGAACGGGGTTCCGGGCTATCGTGGAGCTTTCCATCAGGATATCAAGCAGTTTCGCATTTGGTCCTTTAGTAATATATTCAACAGTTACGGCATGCTTTCCAGGCATCAATTTGATACTACCCCTTTGGGCTCCCTGAGTATTTTCCGATTTAACAATTAACTTATTGCCAATATATAGTTTAGCGGAGAGGTCAGTATTGAGCGTAAAAATATAGGCATCTTTTGCCGGAACATCAACAAATCCGGAGTACTTAAGCGCAAAATCGGTGGAGTTAGAAACCGGGACAGCGATGGTTTCAGGATAAGTTGTTTTTGAAATGGTTTTTCCGAAAAAGGAAGGAATAGAATCAAAAACGCCATCATATTGGTCACACTTAAATCCATGATTTACCCCATCCGGAATTTCAGCGTACCGGTATCCTTCATCTGACCAGTTCACCTGGTAAACATAGTTAAAACGTGCGCCGGGAGCGGCATCGCCATTCACATAGAAATCCATGATATTCCCGTCTTCCTGCATATTATCGCTCCATTTAAACTCGATATTGATGCCTTGTCCATCGGCTAGGCCAAGAACGGAACGTTTTATTTTGAGAACGAGGTTTTTTCCATCCACCTGATAACCTGCATTGCCAGCAGGCTCCCAGTTCCAGGAGTTCAGGCTTTTTTCAACCAGGGCAGAATCCTGCGGATTCAGGCGGTTAACGACAAAATCGTAGCCCTCCCAACCGGTTGATTTGTTTCGATCGATATCGATAAAGAGGCGCATCCATTTCGGGTCCGATTTTACGGTAAGGTTATCGGCGGTTTGGACAAAGAAATATACAAAAGAGTTATCGCGGGCAACCTTTGCCGAAACGAGGTCATTTCGTCCGGTGGTATTAGTATAGATGAGCTCATTTCCCTGACCTGCATGATTACGGTGCATCACATTACCTTTATAGGAAAGGTATTCAGGTTTAACATCGGCCCAGCTTCCTGTGTTGTTCATATCAATGGTTTTAGGTGCTGAGGCAGTATCCTGGGTTACCATTCCCTTAAACTTACGGACGTTGTTAATTAGTTGCATATAATAAACATCGCCTTTGTTTCCCCATGATTTTACGGGCTCCAGATCCCTGCTTTTTTCAGCGCTATATTCATCCACAAAAGCAAAAGGTTTAACATCCCAATCAAACCACCGGCCAGCAATCCACTCATTCCATCCGGTAACAAAAATCAGATCCGGATTGAGTTTATTGGCCCCGCTCCATTGTTCCTGAAAGTTTAGCCCTTTCAACCAGGCATTTGCGCGGGTATCCTGACCAGCTGCTTTGGTATAACTTCTGCCGTAAGTAAGAGGGGTGTTAAAACCTGAGGCATGACCGCCGCTAGCATCTGATGCATTTTGGGCCACGCCCACAGTTGCCTGTTCAAATCCCCCACCCGCTTTTGGAGCATATCCATGCTGCGGATAATTCTCCAGCCAACCCCAATGATCATTTCTACCGGGCCCGCTAACATAATCAGGTTGACCAGGTCGAAAAGTAAAGAAAGCTTTCATAGCATTTACCGCTGTTTGATCAATGGGGCTTAGCACGGCAACCGGAGTATGGTTTGTTCCTGTGGTGAGAGCAGTAAAGTTAAAATCAGGATTATATGAGATTTCACTTTCATAATTCCCGGTTACTTTAATCCCGCTAAAATAGCTGGTCACGGCATCATTGCTATCGGTCCATTTCCATACGCCAACCTGTTCCGTTCCGTTGCTGAGCACCCATAAATACTCACCGGCAGGCTGTTGATCAAAAGTCAGCCTGAGTTTCTCATTATCATTAAAATTCACAAAGGTTTTTACAGCTATCGGAGTGCCCGCAACACTCTGGGCGTAATTTGTATTCCACTTAAATAGTTTGTAAGTTATGTTACCTACATTATTACCCCAGCTTGGGCAGGTTGCATTAACCGCATAGAACGGGGAAGCAGCGGTAAACTTAAGGGCAGCATCACCTCCGGTTTGAGGAACGAGGCTTTCGGGGTAAGCCATTACCAGAGGCTTTCCGTTCCACATAAACCACAAATCCTGGTACAATTGTGGCTGATACAGATCGATATATAATTCATTCAATGAAGCCAGGGCATTAGCGCTGGCACCAAATGGAAGCAAAAAGGCGATCTGAGGTGTTTTCACGCCATCCAGCCTTGCCTGCTCCCAAACTTTTAGCAAAACGGTATAAGACGATTTCCAGGTAAGACTGCCATTGGTACAGTCAAAAAACACCACATCAACACCAGCATCAGCAAGCATTTCAGCATGCTTACGTAAAATCCATTCATCGGTTGTTCTATAGTATCCAAATAACGGCTCATCCCACCAGAAAACACCCGGAGTTATCCCCTTCCATGCAGGATGATCAGCATTTTTTGCAGCTTCAGGAAACTGTTTCAAAATCTCTGTAATGTTCATTACCGGTGAAAAGGTTGCGTTGCCATCGGTATGCCAGGTCCAATAAAACATGGCAATAAACTTATTATTTCTAGGAGCTCCTGTTTCGGTTATATCAGGCAATTTGCGCCCCAAACCATCAGTAGCAACCCATCTATCGCTGTTTACATTCCAGGATTGAGAATAAAGGGAAGCCGGCAGCAACAGTATCAACACAACTATTATCCGGATTTTAAAATAAAGGCTCATGATATCGGAATTTAGTATAAAAAGGATTCTGGTCATTTAATTTAAATTAACCTTTATGATAACTTTTACTGGTAATTCCTTATTATCAATTTCATCCAGTTCAGTGTATGACAGAGCGTAATGGGTATGCACATTATTAGCGGTTATGGTAATGAGATGAATGCCTTTGGATAGCCCGGCAACCGGAATTTCGCAAGTAGATTCTAAAATATTCTTAAAAATTTCTTTTTCACCGATAGCCACCGTATAGCTTTTAGGGATTTCTCCGGTCACTGACCAGGAAAGCTTGATCGTGTTATCGGATACTTCTTTGGCAAATGCAGCCAGGAGTGTGCTGTTGTGATCTTTTTGACGAAAAACATCCATGAGTGCCCGGGTCATATTCAGATAATAAAAACCCCATCCACCGGATTTATCGCGGTAGCCGGAGGCTGATGGCGAAACGGGTTCAAAATCATCACTTAATTCCATGCTATTTTCATCCAGATATATATCATGGTTTTTGCCAAGCCCCTGACCTTCAGCTTGTCCGGCAAATTCATTAAACTGGTGTAAAAAGATCACCCGTGGTCTGGATTTGATAGCATATTTAAATGATTCAATGTAGGTTGTACCCCCACGTTTTCCATAAGAACCGGCAGAGGTCCAACCCAGTGGATCAAAGAATGCTGGGGTAACCGTGATGGCTTCAGGTTTACCGTCTTTGTAGGTCACCAACGGCTCCAGCTGTCCGTCCATCCATGACCAGTAGCCGAGTTCATGGTGCCTGGTAACCTGATTTTGCGACGACATAAAACGAATGGTAAAATGGGAATCATCTACAGGTCCAAGTGATTGTCGGAGTGCATCAAGCTCCTTTTCCTTTAAGGCCAGGGTTTGTTCAAAAAACGGAACGGTGAAAGCGGATTTCGCTGTGCCCAGCTTATGGCCAAGGGCTCCGGTGTCCAGAATAATCATCAGCGGTTTGCCATCGAATTCCTGAAACAGGCCTTTAAACCGGGGATTTAGAACATAATTCTGATAAATCCAATCCAGTTGCTCATTCAGCGCATTCATGGTGGCAGGCGGACCGTTGCTAAGGCCCGGCATAATAGCAACTTTAGGCACAACAAGACCTTCATCCCGCATTTTTGCCAAAACTTCAAGAAAACAGGTTGTAGCATGCACAATGGACCGGGCACCGTCTTCAATTTCATTCCAATGGGTTTTCCCCCAGATATGATTAGACCAGTCGGGCATTATAAAATTTACGCCAATATCCATAAACCAAAGAACATGCTGGCGGATAACATCTTCATTATATGATTCATAGAAACCCACTACCGGAACAGCTTCGGCAGTTGCAATAGGTCCATGAATAAACCATGGCTCCCATTGAACACAAAATAAGCTACCATCGTTTGGGGCCACCGGCATTTTGCGGTTTCGCACAACAACGCTGGTTTCATTGGAAAAGAGAGCGGTATCCGGCATCAGATTTCCCACCATCAGTAAATCCAGTTTGGAAGTACCCATCCAGTTTTTGGGCTCCGCTTTTATAGCAATTACTTGAATTTCGCACTTTCCGGGATTGGGCATTGGAAGCAAAAATGTAACATTTCCACTCGAATCCGGGCGCTCCTGCGAGCCCCATCGGCGTTGATTCACATAAGGCAGAAGCAGGTAATCGCTGGCCGGACCTCCGGATTTAAGTGTTAAATGGGCTGTCAGAGTAACCGAACGCCCCATTGGCACAGAATCCTTATCAACCTTGATGGTTAAGGAGTCCTTTTGCAAAGTCATGTGGTTGCAGGCGGAGAAAGTAATGACTATAGCACACATTAAGGCTATCCACAACATTGATAAGAATTTCATAATTGCTTTTTTTGAATGATGCTGAAGGATTTCAGGAGATGAAAAGAAAAAAGGAGAGTTTTGGCAATCAAAACTCTCCTTTTCAGGACATTAATATCTTTTATAGATATTGAAGATTATCTGACAACGAGCACCTTTTGGGGAGCCGAAACGTTTTCACCATCTTTAATGGTAACAAAGTACATTCCATTCGGAAGATCGGAAATGTTAACCTGAGTAACATTTTTAACGGCTTTAACCAAGCGACCGTCAACTGTTGAAATGGTAACTGCAGCATTTGTTGCGCCATTTACAAAAAGAACATTGTTGGCTGGGTTTGGATAAACCGATAAAGCTGGCATCTCAACTGCCGGAGCACCTAAACCTGCGAATCCGATATCGAGCTGATTGGTATTTCCAGCTTTAATATGAGCCCAGATTTCAGGAATATGAGCTGACCAGGCAGCTTTAGCCTGAGGATACCAGTTCAAGTCGCCGAGTGGTACGTTCATTTCCAGTGCACCTTTCAGGGTTTGGGCATTTTTGTAGGTACCGTCGAAAACAGGCCATACACTGTTGTTCGACAGGTCGCCGCTAGGAATCCACCACCACTGATCCCATGCTGTTGCAGGAGGATAATTGCCAGCTGGTTGACCAAGGGCATGAATATAACTAGCTGGTCTGGTCCATTTTACAAAAGCAGCTTCATGAACATAAATGTCAGCATCGTTCCACTGAGGATCTACATCGGTAATGGTGTTGCCATATTTGAATTTCGGAAAATCAGCACTACCAAACATTTGAGCTTCCCTGGAATTTAAAGTATCACGAGGCCATACCAGAGGATACAGATAAACTCCCGGTAGGGCATTGGCTTTTGAGAACACATTCAATTCGGTAATCAGGTCATAAAAACCCTGAGCCCTGTAATGAGCATTAAACTGAACATAGTTTGGACGTGTGCTTGGAAGAACCTCATTGGCTAAGGTATCTGCGTAAATCAGGTTTGGCTTTGGCTTTGCGGCATCACCACCAGGCATAGGCTGCCAGTTATTGGCATAAGATTGTGTCTGAAGGTCAAACATCAGGTTGTTGGTCCAGTATTGTTCCATTTTCTTGGTGGTCCAGTCGATCTGACTTTTAGTAAAAACGAAAGTATTGTGGTTGAAACATACCACATTATTAACGTTAACACCAAAGCTACCCTGGAAAAGGTTCATTCCGATACAAACGAAAGTATTATTCTGAACTTCCAGTGTATCCAGACCAATTCCGGTGGTGTTATCAAAAGCAAAGAAATGGCCGTCGTTAGGGCTCAGCTGGTGGCCATGGTCAATAACCATGTTGTTGGTAAAATAGGTTTTAATGTTACCACCTTGTCCGTTAATACCCAAAGCAACGCAAGCTGGATGAAGAACGCAGCCATCGATGATAATGCGGGCATTGGTTTTACTTTGAACCAGGAATTGGTTAGCTACCTGAGCCGTGAGATCCGCATTAACGAAATAAATGTTTTTGAGGGTAATGTCACCCTTGGCATCAAACATTTTATCAAATGCAACACCATTAACATCAGAACCTGTTTGCAGTGTAGCGGGTTTTCCACCAGCAACAGCCGGGGCGCTCCCAATGATTTGCAAATGGTAATCGATGTTTTCGATCGGAGCATCCAATCCGTACCATTCGCCAGCCTTGAGCTCATAGATTTTAGTGCCGCCGTTTGCAGCAATAGCAGCATTCAATGTACCTACACCAGGCTCAACTACCAGAACAGTTTGAGCAAAAGTGGTACCGATGAACAGGAATGCCAACAATGCAAGAATGTAGAATCTTCTCATTTTTTAAACTCCTTGATTTTTAATTAGTGTTAAATAAAATTGGTCAATCTTAAAAAAAAGTTAGGCTTTAATTAGTATCTCCTTTCTTTAATAAATAATTAAGTATTAGTAATTGGTTATTAGAATTTAAATCGTAATCCCAGGTCAACAGTCATACCATAATTTTCCTGGTAGGTAGGCCGGATATCGCCGGTAAGTCTTTGTGATTCAGTAAAATCGCTGATGTTTGCAATATTTGCAACTACTTCAAATCCTTTTAACTTTCTGATTGCAAATTTCTGGGTCAATTGGAGGTCCCATCGGTAGAAGTAATCTTTTTGCGAATCTAACCTTGACACGCCAAAATAGTTTTTCCCAGTATAAATCAGTCCATTATACTGGAAAGAGAGCCACACGTTGAATCCTTTTAAGTTGAATCCAAGTGAAATGTTTGCTATATTTTTGGGTTGATAAAGCATGGAAGCCACAATGGTGGAATCGATTCTTGTAGCAACCGGACGACCACCTCCCGGAGGGGTAACGTTAACTATTTTAGTATAAGGATAGGTAGTTTGTGATTGCGTATAGGTATAATTGGCATTTAAAGTAAAGAAACGGAAGGGTTTGGGCAAATAATAGAACGAGGTTTGCCATTCAAGCTCAAGGCCTTGTACATAAGCCTTGTACGGATGATTTTCCCAAACTGATACATTAATGGTTGCATTATCCGGGAAAGGTGAAATTTTGGGATCTCCCTTGATACGTTTATAGGTACGGTTCCAGATTTTATCCTGAACGGTTTTATAGAATGCGGTTACGGACAAGAGTCCAACTTTACTGCCATGAAAAGTAAACTGTCCATCGAAATTGGTCCAAAGTTCAGGTTTTAAGGCAGGATTTGAGGAGGTATAGGTAAAGGGGGCCCAACCGGTATTTACATAAGTATTTGGCGAAATGGAATTAAAATCGGGTCTGCTAAGCGTTTGAGTATAGGCAAAGTGCATATAAAACGATTTCATTGGCTTAATACGGAGATGGATCATTGGCAGTAAAAACCGGTCTGATCTTGTGGCACTTGTGTCGCTACCTGTTAACGGGGCCGTAATCGGGGGGGTATAAGTCGGAGGTATGGCATAGAAACCTTTCATCGTGGCATCGGTATTTTCAAACCGGACGCCAGGCAAAAGCATGATATATTTACCAAAATTAATTTCCGGCATAATATAAGCTGCTGTGTATTTTTCCGTGATATCCTGATCATTGAGCATACATGCCGGAACATTCTGGGTGTACCCAAGTTTCCCGATTTCACCTATGATAGGAAGATAAACATCGGGTCCAAGGGCATAATAATAATCAGAAACCTCTGACCATTTATCTGAAATTTGATTTAACCGATCGATACTAAACAGATTACCATAATTGAACGATCCATTGAGGAAGTTTTCCACTTTTGCCCCGCTAAATCCTTCGGCCGAGATATTTGCAGATGAGTTTCGCACGATCCAATCCAAAGAGTCGGCAAGAATTTTCGGCGAAAACTGGTTCGCATTTGCATTAGTTGCCTGGGAACCGGCCTGATCATCACGGAACCTGTCTTTTACGCGGTAAAGCCCCCCGAATTTAACGTTTCCATTAATAAAACTCCCAAATCTAAATGGAACGGTAAAATCAAGATAAGCATTTATATTTTTATCTTTTATCCGGCTATCGCTGGTATTCATTCCATTCAACCAACAATCTAAAAGTTTATCGGGATTATCGGTAAACAAAGGAACAATTTCAGACGGGGTTAGTTTCCGGTGGGCAATATCGGTTATAGCGGAAGAAGAAGCGTTATTGAAGGTAAATGCCCACGACCTTGCATTATTGGTTGTGGAATTACCATCAGAATAGGCAACGCCGTAATCAGCTTTGATATTCAAAAACTTAATTTTGGATGTTCCGCTAAGTGAGGTTTGCAGAATTTCGCCCCTATTATCCGGATTCGAAGCAAAGGAATAGCCTACAGAACCTGCACCGCCCACGCCGTAGTTTTTTGACTGGCTGCTATAATCATTCCGTGAATTATTGTACATCCCGTAAAACATCAGAGTAGTACCGGGAGTTAGCTTATAATCCAATGATAATAAGGCCGATCGCCGATAAATAATTGACGAGATATTATTTAAACTAACGGCGTTAAGTAAAATCGTATCTAAAGGATTATTGGAGTCGATGCCATAGCCGGCGCTCATGGTCTGGATGCTTCGGTTTACTCTTTCAGCGTTTGCCGTAACCAATACCCCAAGCTTATTATTAAAGAACCGGTTACTGACTTCGCCGAGTAATTTATAATTACCTAAATAGCTATTCAATTGATTATAGCCGCCTTGTGACATCACGTTTACATGAAAGTTATTTGGTGCCTCCCTCAGCTTCAGGTTAACTGTTCCGGCAACGGAGTTGGCATCCATATCGGCTGTTAACGATTTGTAAACCTCCACACCCTGCAATGCATACTGTGAGATTCCGCTGATGCTGGTTCCGCGATTTGAGCCATCGGTAGAAGGAAGCTGGATACCGTTTAACGATACGGAAGCATATTTGGGTTCGAGGCCGCGGATAACCAATCCGGCACCTTCCCCACCCGACCGCAGAACGGAGATACCCGGCAAACGGCCAATAGCCTCGGTGGCATTGGCATCGGGGTTCTCCTGCAGCCGGTCAGGAGCCACCACGTTTTTAATGGTATTGGAATTGATTTGCTGCTGCAAGGCTTGTTTCTGGCCTTTGGTTTGAGCAGTAATCACCACTTCCTTCAGAGCCATTACATCGGTTTTTAAGGCAACGTCAATAGTTCTTTGGCTGCCGATGGTTACTTTTTCAGGTATGCTTCCAATAAAAGAGAACACCAAAACGGTTCCCGGACCATCCACCATAATAGAATATTTGCCATCGAGACCGGTACTGGTACCAATAAGGGTACCATCTATTATTATATTAACCCCAGGGAAAACTTCACCTGTTACTGCATCGGTAACTTTGCCGGTAATCCTCTGCTGCGCTTTATTTTGCCCAAGGACCAGAGAAAAACAACTGAACAGGATTAAAGCAAAAAAGAGTATAAATTTTCTCATGATGTCTTAGTAATATATTCATTTAAAAAGATCGTTGTGCTTTTTTTGCCAAGACACGTAAATCGTACAAACAAGTTTAGACAATAATTTTAATAATTGAACCGGATGGAATTCTCTAACTTTTATACATTTTAGACAAAAATTTAGACAAAATGATACTAAAAATTAACCAAATCCAGAGATTCGCAAATAGGTTTACCAGACCTGTCTCCTGCTAATACTTTCACATTAATTCTTTGTAAGAAATAACCGCGGCATCAGGGTTATGGCTGATCTCAATTTTCAGCCCTTTTTCCATTAGCTCTTTACCGGAGGTTTTAAACAGGTTAACCTGATCGAGATTTTTAACCTCATATTGAGCGTTAGATTTAAGGCCATAGAGTTTAAGTATCTTACTGGATTCAGGACAGCTGTCACGGCG
>CAIXKO010000306.1 GCA_903919925.1 uncultured Bacteroidota bacterium
ATCCGCTCATAAAAATGAATCATGGTCATCAGCAAAGCCAGAATAAAGCCAATCAAACCGCCAACAAACAAAAAGTTCACTCCGGTTCCCTGATGCGTCCCCAACGGAAGCCACTCAACTGTAAGATAATACACCGCTACCAGAATGGTTAACCCGATATTGATGTATCGCGGCATCTGCTTCCTTGATTCCGGCCAAGTTTGAATGAGCAGATTGTTTATCCCCATCAGGGTGAGCGCCAGGGCCGGCCATGCCCCGAGAAAAATCGCCGCAGCCGGTCCGGCCAGTATTAAAATGTAATTCCAGATTTTCCGGAACCGCTGCTTATCAAACCGAATAGAATATATATAGTATGCCAGCATCGGCAGTACTACCATGCCTAAAACATACGATGAGGTAATGGCAAAAGTTTTGGTAAATGCCAATGGCCTGAACAGCTTGCCCTCAGCTGCTTCCATGGCAAAAACCGGTAGAAAACTGGCGATCGTGGTAGCAAGTGCTACGGTAACCGCCGCTCTTACCTCCGTAGTGCCGGTATAAATCAACTGAAGTAAATCTTTTCCCCTAAGCTTATGATTGCCAGGCATTTCCAGGTGCCTGGTAATATTCTCCACGTCAACGATTCCGATGTCGACCATGATGCCAATGGCAATAGCAATACCCGACAGTGCTACAATATTGGCTTCAACACCAAATAAACGCATCAGGATAAACGTCATCAGAACTCCCACCGGCAATAAAAACGAAACGATAAAGGAAGCCTGCAGGTTCATTAATAAAAGAATTATCACAATGATACTGATGAGTATCTCGTGCGAAAGAGCGGATTCCAGAGTCCCTATGGTCTCCTGTATCAACCCGGTACGATCGTAAAATGGAACAACGGTTACTTTTGAAACCGTGCCATCTGCCAATGTTTTTGAAGGTAAGCCGGGTGCGATTTCCTTGATTTTATCCTTAACATTATTAATCACCTCCATGGGATTCGATCCGTAACGGGCCACAACCACTGCTCCGGTTGCCTCTGCGCCACCTTTATCCAGGCCACCCCTGCGTGTTGCGGGTCCAAAGCTTACCCGGGCAACATCGCCCAGCCTCACCGGCACATTATCGCGAACCGCAACCACGGCAACCTTTAAATCATCCAGATTTTTTATGTATCCCAATCCCCTGATCACATACTCAACCTGATTAAGCTCAATGGTTTCAGCGCCAATATCGAGATTGCTCTTCCTCACCGCATTCATAATTTCCATTACGTTTACGCCGAATGCTTTCATGGCCTCAGGGTTTATATCAACCTGATATTCCTTAACATACCCACCAACCGATGCCACTTCGGAAACGCCCTCGGCTGAAGCAAGTGAATATTTAACGTAATAGTCCTGTATAGTTCTGAGCTCCTGAGGGTCCCATCCGCCGGTGGGTTTGCCGGTTTTTGGGTCACGGCCTTCCAGCGTGTACCAAAAAATCTGCCCAAGCGCAGTTGCGTCCGGACCTAAAGTGGGTTGAACACCCTCGGGCAAGGTACCGGCTGGTAACGAATTTAGCTTCTCTAAAATTCTGGATCGGCTCCAGTAAAACTCAATGTTGTCCTTAAAAATAATGTATATGAATGACATGCCGAACATCGAGGTGCTTCTGATTGTTTTCACGCCGGGAATGCCCAGCAACGCCGATGATAGCGGATACGAAACCTGGTTTTCAATGTCCCGTGGCGATCTTCCCATCCACTCAGTGGCTACAATTTGCTGATTTTCACCGATGTCTGGTATAGCATCCACCGGAACCGGATCGCGTGGAAGGAATCCAATATTCCAGTTGAACGGGGCAGTAACCAATCCCCAGGCAATGAAAACGGCTAGTAATAATACCGATACCAGCCGGTGCTCAAGGAAATATTTTAATATTCGGTTTAACATTTCTTCCTGTTTTATTCAACCTGATCAATCTGTGGTAATGAAAATAATCCTTCCTCCGGATGTTCATTGCTAAGCAAAGGCGTGCAAATATATATTTATCGGTAGGCTATGGAATAGAATGAATGTCAATTATTTGTTAAAAGTTCCTCCGGGTATACGTTTTAACCTATTATTAACATTTTCCCGTCCTTTCACTAAAGGTAAAGTTGTTTTCTTTGCAATGTTATGATTAGTAAACTACTGTCCACGATTTTCGCAATCAGTATCGTATGGAGCTCTATCGGAGTTCAGGTAATTCAGCACGATTGCGTCTGGTGCGGTGGAGAACGGATTGAATTTGTCGAAAAACCTGCTGCTAATGAGGGGGGCAGTTGCTGCGGATCGGAAAAGGATGATTCGCACCATAGCTGCGGGGAGGATGGCTGCTGTCAGCCAAAATTGCTTAAGTTCAATGCGGTAACATCCTCGCATGATGGGATGGTTGTCAAAAATATCTGTTTCTTACTAGTCTCGCCTGAGTCAGGAATCCTTTTACCCTATTTTCAGTTCCGGTCTGACCACTCCGGCGAAAACCATTACTTAGAAAAACTATCACAATCTTCGTTCATACCGCCACCGGCTTTTCCAATGCCTTTAAGAATCTGAATAATTAATGAATTTTAGGATATTAAAACTAATTCATTAATTATTAGAATTTTATATGAACAGAATTTATTATTTTTTCGTTATTTTTCTTCTTTTCCCATCAGCATTACTGGCTCAAAAAGTTTCTGGCACGGTAGCTGAAAAAATCAATGATGTCAAAGTTCCGTTGCCCGCTGTAAACGTGCATTGGTCCGGATCACAGGTGGGAACCACCACCGACTCCATAGGGAAATTCGAACTGCAGAAGCTTGAAAGTTACACAAAACTGGTATTCAGTTTCGTGGGATATCAGTCAGATACCATTGAGGTATTAAGCGCACCGGCAAATCTGGAAATTATTCTCCTGCCCGGAACAAATATCGATGAGGTTACCATAGCCCAAAGAAGTCAGGGAGCCCATATCGACCGGCTCGCTGCTATCCAGACCGAGGAAATAACTTATGC
>CAIXKO010000307.1 GCA_903919925.1 uncultured Bacteroidota bacterium
AACGTCGATAGCACAAATCTTAAGTTAGCCGGCTATCAGGAAATGTCGGGCAAAAATGCCGGGGGAGTTGCTCCATTGCAGCATACGCTTCACTCATTAAGAGAATGTGCAGAAAAGGTAATAGCATTCCCTGAGAACCCGCTGCACCTAAAAGATTACGAAGAGATCAGGAATTTTCTGAGTACCTGCGGTTCAGATAAGACGGTTGCCGGCCTGGTTACCGAAAAGGATGTTAAATTGTTTAATATTAATGAATTAGCATCCAGATACATTTTCCATCATTACCCGCCCGATCGCTTCAGACCAGTTACTTCCAGGGAAGATCCTCCTGTACATATTCTTTTTATCGGATATAGCCGGATAGGGGAGGAACTGTTTAAGCAATGTGCACAGAATTGTCACTTTATCAACGGTAAGAAAACAAAAATCTCCATCCTTTCACTGGATGCCGACCTTGCGAAGGAGAGGATTGAGGCGAAGTTCAAAAACATTACAGAGCTGATCAATACCCGATTCATCAGGTTTAATCCCCATCATATCACTCCGGCAACACTGGAAGAAAATGGCTTGAACGATGTAGATGTCATTTATATATGCAGCGACAATGATCGGCTCCAAACATCTTATACGGCAAGGGTGCAGGTTGTTTTCGGGAAAGCAATACCAATTGTACGCTGGTTCAGTAACGATTTTACTAAAGGAAATGCTGAACGGGAATCAGACAATATTTTCACAACCGATATTCTTTGCTCGGTAGCAAGTCATGAAAATGTTATTAATGAAGCACTTGATCGAAAAGCGATTGCAGTTCATAGTTTATGGTTGAAACGTGCCATTTCCGGATATATTAAAAGTGTTGACAAGAGCATTCTGCTAAAAGAGCCTGTTCCTTTGCCAAAGCCAACTATGGTGCCCTGGCAGTATCTGGACGAGGAAATCCGCGATGATAACAGATCAGTTATTGAGCATAGTTTTATAAAAATCAGGGCCACCGGACAAGTCGGGAATTTCTTAACCTACCTGAATCAACAAAATCGTCCGGATTTCAGCTTTCTGAACAACCCTGATCTGGTAGCTCCTCTCGCCGAGATGGAGCACAGGCGGTGGATGGCGGCAAAATATCTATACGGTTGGCGGTTTGATGAGGTCAGAGATGATAAAAGGTTGCGCCACAATAATTTGGTTGATTTTGATGATCTCGATGAGGGCACCAGGGATTATGATACAAATCAGGTAAAAGAGTTAGAGATAATCTGGAATTTATAACGCCCGCACATAGATAGGAGGCTTTAACGTTTTTTTAAGTTTCTTTGCCTCCATCTTGTCACTTTACATAACATCGATAAACTCTGGCAGCAATGGCAATTGCTACTATGTTGGCAACCAACGCGAGGCTGTATTGATTGATGCCGGTGTTTCCTGCCGTATTACTGAGGAGCGGATGAAGCGCCTTGGTCTCTCTTTAAACAAGGTGAAGGCGATCTTTATAACGCATGAGCATACCGATCATACCCGCGGAGTGGAAGTGCTATCGCGAAGGCACCAGATACCTGTTTACCTTACGCCTTCCACATATGAAAAAAGCAGATTAGGAATCGCGGAAGATTTTGTGAAGCCGGTAAAGGCTTATATACCGGTGAGTATAGGAGACCTGAGCGTCACAGCCTTTCCAAAGAAACATGATGCTGTTGATCCGCACAGCTTTACTGTTACCTATGAAGGAATCACAATAGGCGTATTCACCGATATTGGTGTGGCATGTGATGATGTTAAAAGGAACTTTCGTATGTGCAGTGCCGCTTTTTTAGAGGCTAATTACGATGAGGAGATGCTCGAAAAGGGATTATACCCACAATACCTTAAAACCCGGATCCGTGGTGATCACGGCCACTTATCAAACCGCCAGGCGCTAGATCTTTTTCTGGCTCACAAGTCGCCATTTATGACCCATTTGCTTCTTTCACACTTATCGCAGGATAATAATAATCCTGATCTGTTATTGAAGTTATTTCGTAAGCATTCCAACGGCACACATATTTCCATAGCCTCCCGGCATGAAGAATCCGAAGTTTATTGTATCTCCGCAAACCCTTTAGAAAACGGGGAGGGCAGGGGAGCGATAATAGCTCCATTTCCGGTTCAAATGACTTTGTTTTAAAACTGCCTGGCTCATCATTGTTGTTAAGGACACCTGAACGGACGCCTCTTTCTTCCTATCTCTCCCCTAAAGCAAAGGAAATAGCCTTTACTTTCCCCTCCCTTAAAAGGCCTAATTCCACTTTATCACCAGGTTGGAGTTTTTTGAGAATATCGGAATATTCCTTTAAACTTTTCACGGTTTCGCCGTTGATGGAGGTAATGACATCTCCTTTCAGCAGACCGGCTTTTTCGCCGGAGGAGCCTTCAATTACGCTCCCAACTTTAACACCCTCCCCGGAATACGCAAAATCAGGAATGGATCCCGTTGAGGCCTTGCGATCTGTCTTTGATTTTGCAGGTGCAGCAGGGGCCTGTCCCGATATCTTACCTGTAAATTCGAAGGGCGTATCCCGGTCGCCCAGGTATGCCATCACTTCTTTGGTAACTGTAGCCACTTTTACCAACCCTTTCCCATCGATTTTATCGAAAGAGTCAGTAGGACGGTGGTAATTTTCAGTGGCCCCGGTAAATAATTGAACAGCGGGTATCCCTTTTTCAATGAAGGCAACCTGGTCGCTGGCATCCATTTCCTGCTGAACCACTTCACTTTTTATGCCTGTGGTCATATCGGTACCCATAAAAACAAACTTCCATTCTTTGGCTGAATTTCCATTAAGTACCATCAGGTTTTTATCGAATAGAGAACCGTCGGTATCCAGGTTGATGTCGGCAATAATAGAACCCGGATAGTAACTTTTTAACTGGCTGACAAAATAGCGGGACCCAATCAGTCCGGCTTCTTCACCGGTAAAAGCAACAAAAATAATCGTTCGTTTTGGCTGTACCGTTTTAGCCATTGATTTGGCAACCTCTAAAAGTACAGATATCCCACTGGCGTTGTCATCGGCACCCGGATGGACCTTGCCTTCATCTCCCTTGTGCACATCGGGCCAACCCAATCCAAGATGATCATAATGAGCTGAAAGGACAGCCGGTGAATCTTTGAGCTTTTCGTCAGTACCCTTAATAATAGCCACCACATTCTTCATTTGGATCGGGCCCTTGCCGGGAAATTCATGAGAGAATTGTTGAAAATAGCTGGTCCCCATCGGTTCCAATCCATTCTCTTTAAATTTACCGGCGATATAATCTGCGGCAGATTCCAGCTCAGGGGTTCCTAAACCGCGGCCCTTCAATTTCTCTGATGCCAGGAACTTAATGTGATCCATCATTCTTTGCTCAGAAAAAACAGGAGCAAGAGTAACCAACGGTTCTCTTTTCTGCACCATATTTAGTTTTTGAGCCTCACCTTTAAAAATCTTAATTAAAGGTGAATTAACAACGGGCCATTCCCCTTTTTCGACATTCACCGGTTCATCACCTTCAAATCCCAGATAGCTATATTTACCGTAGTGGGGCAATTTTCTTACGAGACCTTCAATCGCCTCTTTTTTATCGAGCGCGATAAAAGCCAGGTTGTATTCCGCATTTTGCTCATTGTAAACGGTTAATACGAAACTATGGTTTTCTTTTGCTGTAGCCTTATTTTCAAAAGTAACCGAATCACCTGTCAGCGATGAGTTGGTGTTGGAAATAGCTGCATTTATTTTGGCTGCAAAAATATTTTCAAAACCCAGTATCCAGCTCGATTTATTGGCTGGCAGATTGGTTATTTCGTTATCATAAACAACTTCAAACTGGTCATTATCAGATGCTTTCCACTGATCTACGAAATTTTTGTACAATTGTTTCTTGTTTTCACCAGCTTTTGATGGTAATACAATCAGGTTTTCCCTGCTTGCTAAAATCTTTGACCAGGTTGGTGGAACTTCCATCGGATCCAGAATTCTAAATACGTCGTATTGTGGATCAATAGCCAATTTTAATGGCTCGTTCCTGAGGTCAAACTGAAAATCCTGATTTTTGTCTGTCATGTTCACCACAAAAGTTTCAAGACCTTTTCCTGTTGCGATAACAATCGGGATATCCACAAAAAATGCATCGGTGTTTTGTATTTGTGCCAACGTTATTGAAACGTGGAACTGATCACCAACTTGATTAACTGTTGCCTTTTTGATAGCAATTTCAGGTGCACCGGTGCGTGACATCCACTGATTGAAAAATGGTTTTAACCCGGTGCCGCTCACGGCTTCAAACGAATTCCGGATGTCATCGAACGAGGCAGCTTTAAATTTAAAATTCTCATAAAACCGGGCAAATCCTTTTTTAAAACTCTCATCACCCAATTTTCGCCTGAGCATGTGAAGTATCATCATCGATTTTCCATATCCAATAGCCTCGCTAGCTGCATCGTGACGGGAAATAAACTTGTTCAACGGAAAATCATTCGTTAAGTCTACCACATTTGTGAATTTCTGAAGGGTTGAGCGACGGTATTCTTCACCCTGTCCCCGTTGTTCACTGATCAGATGATCGGCTTCGTAAGCGGTTATCCCTTCGCACCAGTTGCCCATGCTAAAATCGACATAAACGCTGTTTCCCCACCAATTATGCAACAATTCATGCGGATAGGAGGAGTACAAAATGAACGGGAAGCGGATGATTTTTTCACCCAAAAGCGTGAAAGAGGGCATGCCATAACCGGTCTCCCAGAAATTTTCGACCAGCGCAAATTTAGTGTAAGGGTACGGCCCCGTCAGCTTTTGGTACATATCCATATATTGCTCGGTCAGATCCAGGTATTTACTGGCAAGCGCTTCATCGGGGGTGCGCAAAAATGCCATTGCTTCAATTCCACTGTTCATGCTGTTAGAATACTCAGTGAAGCGTGCACCGATCAGGAAAATTTCATCTTGTGGACTGTCGCACTTCCAGGTGTCAGAATGCTGATCGCCAGATACTTTTTCAGCAGTTCTTTCGCCTTGTGAAACGGATTTCCAACCTGCCGGCAAAGTTGCAGTCAATTTGAAAGTGACCCGCTTTCCATCGAACGCAGGGACCCAGAAAGTGGAACCTGCAAGGTATATCCCTGAATCATTGATAATTCCTGGCGATTCGCTGAACCCTCTTGCATAGTCTTCATCGCTCGATGTAAAGGAGAAATTAATATTTCCTTCATAGCGGACAACAAAATATTTGGATCCTTTTTTCAGTTTAACTTTCCATTTATTCAATTTTATGGTGCTGGCATTACCCCCGCTATCGTCGCGGTCCATTCCCACATCTTTTGCAATTCCTCCGGCGGCTACTTTCTCAGCTTTTGCATTTTTTGAAAAGGAAGTGGGCAAAAGTGATGCATTGAGACTGAACTCAGTTACTTCAGCCGTCAGGTTAAAAATTGAATCAGTAACAATAATATGAGCCGTTGCCGGTACCACCTGAACGGAGATAACATGTTGAATGGTGCTATTTGACTGGGTTTGGCCAAGCAAGGAGGATAACGCCATCAAACTTGCTACAAGATATTTCTTCATCTGCATGATATTTTTCAAACATTGGTAATTGGTGTAAAAGTATAGGATAAGTTTTGGAATAAAAGTGTTCCGTCGAAACACATTTTTTCTTTTGGTAATGATCACTGGCAGCATGTCCCATAAAATGCAACTTCCCTTTATTATACCGTCCTGAGGAATTTCAGGGAGACAGAGAAAAACTATTTTTTAATTGCACGAACCCAAAGCCACAATTCAAGGTGAAATGGATATTGATCCTTAACAAAAAAGCCTGTCAGTGTGGAACTTACAGGCTTTTGCTCTC
>CAIXKO010000308.1 GCA_903919925.1 uncultured Bacteroidota bacterium
AACACCTGTTGCTTGTACAATGGCTCCGGATAACCCATAAAAGATGGAACACCTTCAGCAGCAAGCATTTTAGCAAATTCTGCTTTTGTAAGGTTATTAAATTTCGATTTATCGTACCGGAAAATAAACAGATGGTAAGTATGCAAGGTCTCCCCGTGACCGCGTGTTAAAGGTGCAATCCCATCAATTTGCTGTAAGAGTGAGCTGAGGTATAATCCATTTTCATTGCGCAACCGGGTTTCCCTGTCCAGTTTTTTCAGCTGATGAGAGAGCAAAACCGATTGCAGTTGGGTAATCCGGTAGTTGCAGCCCAGGTTATGGTGCTCATACCACTGGCCACCCTCCACGCGTCCAACATTATGGAGGGAATTAACGATATCATAAATCTCCTTATTATTGGTGATAACGATACCCCCTTCGCCGCTGGTCAGGTTTTTGGATGATTGAAAGCTAAAACAACCAGCATCGCCTATGCTGCCCAGCTTTTTCCCTTGATATTCACCGCCGTGAGCATGGCAGGCGTCTTCAATAACTTTCAGATTATGCTTTGCGGCGATGGCCATAATAGCATCCATATTGCAGGCTTGCCCGGCAAAGTGAACCGGAATAATGGCTTTGGTCCTTTCGGTAATCGCCTTTTCAACGGCCACCGGATCCAGGTTATAGGTATCAGGCTCAATATCGGCAAATACCGGAACGCAATTGGCTTCCATCACAATAGATGCGGTAGCGATAAAGGTATAAGGAGGGACAATTACCTCATCGCCCGGGCGAACGCCGCAAGCCATAAGGGCCAGGCGCAGAGCCACCGAGCCGTTCACGCAGCTGACTGCATATTTAGCTCCGCAAAATTCCGCAAACTCCTTTTCAAAAGTCGCCACAAGCCCGTCGCAATTGGGATTTCCCCATTCACCGCTGCGGATAATATCGGCAACTGCATTCACTTCAGCTTCATCAAATATTGGCCAGGGAAAACTGCGGTTAACTGTTTTTGCCCCCCCGTTAATGGCTAGTTTTTCTTCTTTCATTTTCGTTTTATTATTATCGTGTTTTATTTATCTATTTTTATTTATCGCGATTTAATTTATCTGATTTAATTCGTTTTTAAATGATTATAACAGATTTTGATTGTAAGCAAGGCAGATTCAGGTGTACATTCAGCCGGTGCGGTTCCCGATTCCATGCATTCAGTAAAATATTCCACTTCACCGCTGAATCCATCATTTGCATCGCCGGCCGGAAGAAGGATAGTTTCCGCATCGGTTGATATGCTTATGTTTTCCGATTTCAGACTGGTATACAAAACGCTTGCTTTTTCAAACTGAGCCATATACCCGGCCTGAAAAGGGAAGGTTGAATGGAAAGTATTACCTCCCTCAATTTTAACAATGATGCCGGAATCATGATAATTCCATACTGCATTTACATAATCCTGGTTACTCAGTTTTCCCGCACGCAAGTAACTATTGATTGAATCCGGCTCACCCAAAACCGATTGTGCAAAGTCGATATCGTGAATATTCAGGTCGAAAAGTGCGCCGCCCGATGATCCGAAAGCTACTTGTTTTTCCATCCATTGTCCCCAAGCCGGAACGCCCGAAAAGCGTGTTAACGAAAGGAATTTCAGGGCACCAAATTCGCCGGAACCGATCCATTGTTTCAGTTGCTGATAGGCGGGCATGAACCGTACCACGTGCCCCACCATTAAAACCAGGCCTTTTGCCGCAGCCAGCTTAACCAGTGCCTCTCCCTGCCGGATATCCAAGCAGATAGGTTTTTCCAGAAAAACATGTTTGCCGGCATTCAGGGCCTTTTCAGCCAGTTCAACATGCAAATCGGTATGTACGCAAATAAAAACAGCATCGGTATTTTCAAGTAACAGGCACTCATCCAGATCGGAATACAATTTTATTCCTTGCAGAAGTTCCCTGGAAATACTTCCGGTAGCCAGATTTCCGGACGGATCTCCGAGATTTTTCTCGACGTTTCCGATATTTTTATCGACGATGGCCACTAAATGCAACCGCTTATTTTTAAGGATATTAACCGTATGAGTTAACCCCATGAATCCAAAACCAACCAGTACAACTTTTTTCATTTTTTGATCTATTTTAATTCAACACTTCTTCCGGCCCTGCCGCTGGCTGAAAAGCCGCTCAATTTTACTGGTCCCGATACTTTTACCGGCTCCGTATAAATGGGTGAATTCACGGTTGGCACTGATCCATCGGTAGTGTAGCGGATGGTGAGGCCCGGATACGAAATATTTGCTTTCAGGAATCCATTTTCTATAGTTGCGCCGGGCAGCGGAATGCGGTATTTGAATCCCCCGAAAAGATGATCGAGCCGTGGAAGTTCACGCTGACCGATCCGGTTAGCGAACTCGTTCCAATCCTGATCAATTTTACGGGCCCTGCTAAGCACCTCAATATCAGATTCCCAAACTGGAGCTGGTGCCCAGGCCTTTTCCGCGAATGCAAACAACTTTGGTATCACATAATACTCCATCATATCCTGCCCTTTAACCGTTTCGGTCCAGAGCTGTGCCTGCAAACCCAGAATGTTTTTACGATTTTCCGGCTTCAGCTTTTCCAGCGATGGGTTCTGGTCCTCCTGACCGGTGAACTGTCCATATTGATCGTAAACTCCTGATTTCACCGCATCAAAGGGTATCAGAACAAAGGGATCGCGGGCATCCTGATAACCTCCCCAATACAGGCCGGGCTCACGGGGATCGGTATTATAAGAGAGATCGAAATACAGGTTGGTTACATTACAAAGAATGACCGGATACCCGGCATTGGCAATCCGGTAACCGAGATCAATATTATTTCCCGTATTATCCCAAACATATGGAATGACGTTTTTACCCGCAAACTCCGGATTTACCGATACATTGCCAGCATCATCCTTGTTCAGTGAAATCTCCTCCCATCCACCGATTTTCAGGTTATATTTTGCCAGCATCACCAGCACGCGGTTAAAAAACAAAGCCTGGAGGTTGCGGGCATTGGTGATTTCGGGATGTTGCTTCATCAGATTCTGACATAATGGCGATTGAGCCCAGGCACCGGCTGCCACCTCATCGCCACCGGTATTGAGGATGGTGAATTCCACACCGGCTTCATCATACATTGCCTTAATATCGGCAATTACGGTTTCATAAAAATGATAGGTCGATTCGAGTGCAACGTTCGCAATATTATCATGATAGAGCTGTGCCGAGGTATAAACAGAAGTATCGAGCGGATCGGCCAGCCGGAATTCCTCAGCAGCCTTTTGGTCGCCTTTGGCCATATAGCTCCGGTAACGGGCTTCCATCGATTTTATGGCAGCACGGGCGTGGCTCGGGAAACAAATTTCGGGTACAATTTTCACGTGCCGCTGATTGGCGTATGTGAGAATTTCTTTAAAATCGTTGCGGGTATAATAGCCGGTTCCGTGATTGTTTTCAGCATCGGGAAACGGGCCCGATCCGAATGATGGCGGCAGCCAGGCGGCATCATCCAGCGTGTGCCCGCGCTTGCCTCCAACATCAGTCAGCTCGGGAAGTCCCTTAATTTCGATCCTCCAGCCCTCATCCTCCGTGATCCTGAAATTCAAATGATTGACTTTATAAAACGACAGCAGGTCGATGAGTTTCAACACCGCATCCTTTTTCTGAAAATTCCGTGACAGATCCAGTAAAAATCCGCGAAAATGAAACCGGGGAGCATCTAAAATTTCTATCGAATTAATATTTAAAGCGTTCGACTGCTTCGAAAAAACAGTTGAAGGCAGCAATGCCAGCAGACTCTGAATACCATAAAATACGCCAGCAGGATCGCCACCGCTGATGCAAATACCATCTTTCTGCCTAATGCTCAACTGATAAGCTTCTTCTTTAGATCCATTAACCTGAAGATCGGTCAGTTTTAAAACGATGGATTGAGGACCTTTTCCAATCCCCTCCTGCTTAGCGAGTTTAATACCTGATATTTTTTCAAAAGTTGTGGCCAGATAATCCGCCTCCATCTGAAGGTTTTTACTGAAATAGATAGTGGTTGATCCTGATATTTCAACACTTCCGATACCCGGTTTACATTTAAGAGGGGTAGGAATTATTTTACCAACCTGATCAAACGGCATTGACGATATGCCCAGGTTTCGGGCGTATTCATTAGCTGGCGTGGGAATAGTTTGCTTAAAGGCAGCATCGGAATATAGCTGATCAATATTTACAAATGGTTTTACCCTATAGTCCTTAACCAACATAATCACCTGTTTATCAGTATTTTCATGCAAAACCAAATAAACCCCGTTTGGGGCATCGGCTTCCTTTAGCATGATTCCGTCATATCCATATTCCAAAACCAGTGAATCGCCGGGGGGAATCAGGAAAGTTTTACCGGGAATAAACCGATAAAAGTCGCCATTGATATGCTCCACCCTGCCTTTTGTGGAATCCAGAAACGCCCTTGGCATAATCGTGGTTTGATTAAAATACATCGTCCATTCCTTATTGCCGGCAGGAATATCGCCATTGTTAACGAAAGTAAAAGCGGCGCGGCACTGCTCTTTTCCTCCCATTTTATTTCCGAGGAGTTCCCAGGAAACTTTTAATTTTTCAGCTTGTTCTTTTTCCAGTCCCGCGGAACCCGAACAGGCAGTCATGAGAACAAAGCACGATGATACTGTTAGAAATATCAGCGACTTAGAGAAGGAAAGTATTTTCATTACCATTCAAATTAGTTATCTAAAATTGATCTTCTTAAATTATTAAAACTTTACCGGAACCACTTTTGCAGCATCTATTTTCACGGGCCCCATCAATCCTGATGCGGGCAGGGCTTCAAATCCAAATTCACGGGGAATATCTGAAATTACCGCACCTTTTCCAAACCGCGGAACCAGTTCATCAGGCACAGGCGGTGGCGCTTTCATAGCCGATATCCGGTTGATCAAGGTGTTGGTAACTAAAACCACCAACTTATTTTCACCGGTGGTGACATATCTGGTTATCTCCGGATTTTGACCACGCATCCAAACCGTACCTGCCTTCTGATTGTTTAAAATCACCTCCGCGATGTTACCGACCTTCCCCAAATCGAGAAAAAGTTTGATGTCACTTTTTATGTAATCCGCTGAAAGGTTAAAGGTTATCTCATATTTCCCGGTACCGCTGAAATTCCGTGTGAGGGAATCTTCGGTCCATGAAGTTAAGAATTGGGATTGTTTGGTGAAAATTGGAAAATCAATTCCCTTTAGTTCCATTTTCCATTTATCACCAATCAGATAAGGAGCCGGAATGCCTGAAATTACTGAGGTTACGGTATGTTCGGTACCTGAAGAATTTACTGTGGCGGAGCAGGCACCATTCTGCCGGGCAAGTGCGGTAAATCCGGCTGGTGTTGCCCCGGTGATTTCATAAAAGTCGGATTTAGTTACATATGCTTCAGGCTCACCGGGCGAAAAAACAATAAAAATGGATTGATATGGAGCCAGATTTAGCGGAACCTTAATGCCTTCTTTTACAAAACTATAACACAGGATAGGGGCAACTTCTCCGGTAAATGGATCCCATTTCCGGAGCACGCTGTTTTTGGTACGAAAAGTCACGGGTATGGTGCTCTGCTTATCCTGGATATTACAAACAAAGTAGATGTCATCACCGGCCACTTTCCGGTGAATAAAGGTAAGTCCCTCATTTTTGCGCAATCCTTCCTGAGCAAAATCGATCCCAAAATCAGGTGCAATATGTTTGCGGATCGTATTGAGGAAAGGATCGAGTGAACTGCTTTGCCGGTCCCACCATATCTGCCGGTCGATCACGGTTTTAATCTGATAGGTTTTGCCTTTGCCATAAGAATTCATTACCACGCCCTGACCCGGTTTGGGCTCATTCAACCCATAAGGATTACCTGATTTTCCTTCGGGCAATTTCGGTTTATTGAACAGATTATCGGTGAGCGTTTTTACTTTTTCATCGTTTTGCTGGAAACCGATATAGCCGGTAGATTTCTCCGGCAACCGTTCCAGTGCGATTACCACACCACCTGAATCTACATACTTCTCAATGAATTGAAGTGTTTGCAGTGGAATGGTTTCCACATTTGGCAGAATAAGTATTTTGTATTCCTGGTTCCGGATATGAATATTTCCATCCTTTATACGAGCCAGATTTTGCAGGGCATCGTCATTGATGAGGTCGTAATCGTATCCATTTGAAACGAGGAGGTTACCCAGCTCGCCCCAGTCAAACTCACGGGTCCATTTGCGTGGATTGAGCACATTGAGCGACCATTGATTGGCCAAAGGGGAATACAAAGCAATATCGGCAGTAAAATCACCCTGTCGCAGCAGATAAGAGCATCGTGCGATATATTCAGCCAGACGGGGATAATGGGGCCACCAAACATTTTGAGGCTGGATATAAGCTGCAAACGGCAGTGAGCGGGTTGGGGAAACCGTTTTCTCAGGCGAAAAATTGAATCCGTGATTATAAAATTTTGTAGCACCGGAAAGCAGGTAGCCATCGCTGGCAATCTTTAATTCTTCGAGGGTTTCGCGGTATCTTTCCCAGTGTATGAAGGTATAAACCTCAGCCGAAACCACTTCCCTACCATAAATATGTGCTCCTGAAGATACATATTTACGTGGCCCGATGCGGGTATCGAACCAGTCGGCGATATCTTTTTCACCCGCAGTGATCTCCATTTCAGGGATATGGGTCATTCCGGATGCTTCAATATTATCGGTATTGAACCCATAAGCCTGAATCCGGCCTTTAATATGATGGGTCTCGCACCAGCTCAGGAAAGTATCGAAAAAAGCGCTTTTACCGGTTTGATGGAGGAATTCATTAACATCAAACCTGATTTTTGGTGAAATCTCTCCCACCTGCCACCAAATTGCAGGCAGATAGCGGGTTAAGCTATATCCTTTTACTTTTTCAAACTCTTCCAGCAATCCGGTCGACCAATTGATACCGCTGGCCAGGTTAGGCAATTCGAAGCTATCGGCAAACAGGGATTCCACTGTTTTCCCGAATTCATCGCCAACTGCGCCGTAAAACTTACTTCCCAAAGTTTCACAATATTCCGCCATGGCATGTTTGCTGAAATGATCGACTGCATTGCTGATGCCGTTATTCTTGAGCCAGAAAGCCATCAGCCTCCAGTTTCCATCGGGCACGCTCCAGCTTATTTTCTTAGCGGAAACCAGGCTGGTGAGGTTCACCAGCGACTGCTCAATTATCTTTCCATCTTTTTCCAACTTACCGGCTATAACCGCCAGCAAAGTTTCCGCACCATCGAGTTTTGGCTCGTAATGCTCCCAGGATCTTTTAGTTCTGGTTAATCCATCGGGCAAATAGCTGTTAAAAAGCATATTTCCGGTGAGATCAATGGAAGTTGGCACCATATCCTTGCTCTTGTCCTCATCACTTACCCAGTCTCCGCCGAGTATCCAGCCCGGACCGCCAAAGTTCAATGAAACCTCCATCCCAAGCCGTTTGGCTTCTTTAACGGTGTGTTTCAACATCTCCAGATATTCATCTGACAAATAGGGAATATTTCCTTTTTCGTAAACCGGCTCCATAGTAATTTGCTCAACACCACGAATTCCATGGCTCCTCATTTCCTCCAGTTCGAAGGTAATCTCCTCTTTTGAAACCGGATTTCCAGGCCACCACCAGCGTGTATGAGGCCAGCAATCGGCAGGAGGATTCTGAAATCCCGATACCAAAAGGTCAGTACCGGTTTTTGTAACCACCTGGGCAAATGACAAATACATACACAAAAGTAGTAACCCTGGTAATAAGATGAGTTTTTTCATAGGATGCTTTAGGGTAACTGCCTGTATAAATTCTCCAGAATTATTTAGTTTTTGTTCCAAACAAAGTTATGTCCTTTAACAGTGTAAGACTTCTGATAAATTGCGCAAAGTCTACGGTTAATTATCCTGATAGGCGAATCAGCCGCGTGAATCAGTTAAAAAAGCATAATGAACAGGTAAAAACCCATTGAATCAATCCGGGCTGATGCAATATATTTGATAGTTAGAATTCCGATAATTTTAATGAATAGAAAATATGTTACAGTTAAGGTGCGCGGTTTCAGGCGATCCACATCAGTAGGGGCAGAAGATTTTCTGCCC
>CAIXKO010000309.1 GCA_903919925.1 uncultured Bacteroidota bacterium
AACACCGTTGGTTACCGGGAATTTTTCGAATTGTATGATGGTACAATTGACTTTGATGAGACCGTTCGGCTGATCAAAAGAAACACGCGCCACTATGCAAAGAGGCAGATCACCTGGAACAACAGATATCCGCAAATAAGGTATTTCAGCCCGCAGGCAATTGAAGAATTGACTAACTGGATTGGTTCCGCTATGGACGATCAGGATAAAAACCACGGCTGAAAACGCTGTAGCGATCTCTCCTCAAAACCGTTATTTGCCACCAGGCACTAACAAACCCTGACCCGTATCCGTAAAGTTGAATCAATGAAGCGATTACTGCCAGTGATCCTGTAACAGCGGATCTGTTTCGAAAGGTTGCATCAAGGAGTACCAATATTACCCATAACCCAAGCGGCAGGATAAAAACGAATCCCAGTAACAGCGACATACAAATCATCGCCATTGATCCGGCCAGAAATAAGGTGGGTGCTAAAAAAAACAATTTGAATGTTTCAGGATACACCTTCGAAATAACAAAACGGGTATACCCAAAACCAAAAACCTGCTTAAAAAAACGACTGAAAGTTGTTCTCCGTTTATGAAAAACGTAGGCTTCAGGGATAAGGCCCGAGGCGAATCCTTTACTGATCAGCTCGATACTTAAAACCATATCCTCTCCCGGATGCATCTTTGTAACCGGGAACCCACCAACAGCAGAGAAGGCTTTTTTAGAAATTCCCATATTAAAACTACGTGGATAAAACCGGTCAACCTTCTTTTTCCCACCCCTAATGCCACCAGTCGTGAGGAAGGAGGTCATAGCATAAGAAATCGCCTTTTGATTCAGGTTGAAGCTCTCTGATGCACGATCGGGACCACCAAAAAAATCCAAAGGCTGAATATCCAGGAACCTGTTAACAAGATTCAGATAATCAGCCGGCAAAATACAATCGCTGTCAACAAAAACAAAAAAATCCCCTTTGGCAATGGCTGTTCCGGCGTTACGGGCTATTGACGGACCACTGCGCGGAAGGTCGGCATATTGTATTGAAAGCTGATCTGAGAATTTTTTCACAAGACCATCCGATCGCAAGTTTGAGCCATCCTCAATAATAATCACCTCAAAGTTTGAATAAGTCTGTTTTGCAAGACTTTCCAGCAATTCAGCCAGTTCTCCGGGTCGGTTAAATACTGGAACGATGAAAGAATAAAAACGATCCATCAGGATTTTGAGGCAATATATAATGTTTCGTCCGGTGCCAGGCGATATCGGTTAATCATCTCAGGGCTGAACCGGGTTGAAACCAAAATCGCCTGAACAGCAAAACCGGCTTCCCTTAAACGATCGGGGTAATCACGGCCATAAACCCGCACATGATCCTTTTGGCCAAAATATTTTTCACGTTGCCGGGGCTCTGTAATGGAAGGATCTTCATAAGTTAGCTCACGGAGTGGCTCCAGGGGAACCTGCAATATGGCAAAACCTCCCGGCCTTAATACGCGCCAGAATTCTGACAGCACGATTCGGTCATTGTTTACGTGTTCCAACACATGATTGCAAAAAATCATATCAAAAGAACCATCGGTAAAGGGTATTTCATGGAGATCGAAATGATATTCTGCAATCGGCGACTCCAGGTCAGCAGTCACATAATCAATATTTTGGAACTTTTTCAACCGATCATAAAAGCATTGCTCAGGAGCAACATGCAGAAGTCTTCGGGGCTTGGTGGGAAAATCGGAAAGTTCTTTTAAATAAAGCCAGATCAGCCGGTGCCGCTCAAGAGACAGGCATTCCGGACACAAAACATTTGACCTCGAATTTACCCCGTAAGGCAGAAACCTCCGGAAAGCAGACCCGCAAACGGTACACTCCACCTGATTCCCTTTTAGAAAAGGCTTTAACGCGCCCATAAACAAATAGCTGATCCGGATAAGAAATGGCCGGGGAAAAAACCGCAGCATCCAGCGAATAAGAGTTTTCATAACTCTTCCGAAATAAGATATTTATTTCGATCGGGGGCTGACCGGGATACCAGCTCGGCTAAAAATCCAGCTAAAAACAGTTGAACACCAATAATTACAGCCAAAAGGGCCAGATAAAACAGCGGTTGGGCCGTAATTTCCCGGGGCACTATGTGGTTGGTAATATCGTGGATCTTGATTCCGATTAGCCAGGCTGTTACAAAAGCACCAAAAAACATCATGAGCATTCCAAGCGAGCCAAAAAGATGCATTGGTTTTTTAGCAAAGCGGGTAATAAAGCTAACTGTCAACAAATCAAGTGCTCCGGTAAACAATCTACCCATACCATACTTGGTTTTCCCATATTTTCTTTCCTGATGGGCAACAATTTTCTCACCTATGCGGCCAAATCCTGATCGTTTAGCCAAAATAGGTGTATACCGGTGCATATCCCCGAAAACTTCGATGCTTTTGACTACCTCATTGCGATAAGCTTTCAAGCCGCAATTAAAATCGTGAATCTTGATTCCACTGTTTATTCGGGCAACAAAATTGAAAAACTTCGATGGCCAGCGTTTTGAGACCGGGTCCTTTCTTTTCTTTTTCCATCCGGATACCAAATCAAAACCATCTGTTTTTATCATTTTGATTAACCCGGGAATCTCTTCCGGGCTATCCTGCATATCGGCATCCATGGTAATCACCACCTCGCCTTTGGCAAGGGTGAAGCCGCACTGCAATGCAGCAGCTTTGCCGTAATTACGCTGAAAGCGAACGCCTTTAATATTCGGGTATTGAGTTGATAAACCTCTGATGACCGCCCAGGAAGAATCCCTGCTGCCATCATCAACCAATATAATCTCATGTGCCAATTTCTCTTTCTCTACAACCTGATTGATCCATCGGAGCAATTCAGGCAAAGATTCAGCTTCATTAAAAAGGGGTATAACAATCGATAGATCCATAATGCCGGAGGTTAAAACTATTCCTTTTCAGAGTTTTCGATTTCCGACATTGCTTGTTTATATGGATCTCCCTCTTTACGAATAAAAATAGAAACGATCAACGATAAGATGACTCCCAGAAATGTGGTACCGATGATAACAGAAAAGAACTGCATACCGGGTCCACGGAGTTTTGAAGCAAAATTCATCATGGCAGTCACCTGTTCCTCTGGCAACCCTTGCTTATAATAGGCCTCCTCCATGAGGTCAAGCATCCGCTCAACCGCCGTGGGATCAATCCATTTCATATAGATCACATTATAAAAGGCATAGATGATAGAAGCAAAAAACATAAATAGAATACCTGCACTAAGTGCCTGACCGTAACGAATATAACCTCCAAGATACTGGTCCCTCCAGTTCTTCAGACATAAATATAGAACTGAAAGGTAGGCGGCCCAGGTTATCCATTGAATCCATCGGACACCCTCCATTCCAAGAATCCAGATTAAAACAGCAAAAATGATAAATATCAGGGCGATAATCAGTCCATAAGTCATGGCTGGTTTCAAGATCAGGGGTCGATTGGATTCCATAATCAAATTTTGGCTTTACTAAAAGGCAAATATAGCTGGAAAATCTCTGAAGTGGAAAAACATTTACTATCTTTGCAGCAGGGTAAGTCTTATACGGCCAGCTCCCGCCGAACTCCCCCAGGGCCGGAAGGCAGCAAGGGTACGCGGTTGTAGCGGCGCGATATAAGTAGCTTACCCTTCTTTTTTTTGTGCAGATTCATACCTTTGCACCGTATTATTCAGAATCGATATGAAAACGATTACCAAAGTACTGTTGAGTATCGCTCTAAGCTCCACTCTCTTTCTTGGCAGCTGCATCAAAACCCCGGTTATCAATTATCAGGAAGGCTTTTTTTCCGATACCGTTTATAATCTGGTATCAGTTAATAGTGCCTATGACGACTATAATTCAAGCGGTCCGCCAACCATATCTTACTCTTTACCGTTAGTTTTTTCTTCAAACCGGTATTCACTGGGTAAAAAGTACGATTTGGTTGATTATGAACTTATGCTGGCTTTCGATCAGACTGCAGGAAAACTAATGCTCGATGCTTATGAAGGACAATCGTACCCATTCTATTACCTGACCGATATGGCAAACACCGAATACGATGAATTTGGCCCGTTCACCTCCTTTCTTGGTGGCCAGGAGTATATGTTCCTTTTTTCGAGTAACCGGACTGGTAATATGGAAATGTATTTTTCTTATTTTAACGATGCCAGTTTTGGTGGCATGTCACCAATCGATCCTACTCCGGCAAGACTTAAAGGATTGAATACTCCTCAATATGACGCATATGCAACTTTGGATGCTACACTCAAACAAGTAGTTTTTGCATCAAATCGCGATGGAGAGGACCTGGATCTTTATCGTGTCCGCCTCCCCGATAAAGTTGATTACCTGGTTTGGGCCAGGGCCGATACACTATACCAGGCTGAGAGAATTGCCATACTGAATTCCGATTCTATTGACATGTTCCCCTACATCAATGGCAATTTGCTGGTTTTTTCCTCTAAAAGAACTGGTGGCTTTGGGGGATATGATCTTTACTACTCCTGGCACGATGGCACCGAATGGGGACAACCAGTGAATTTTGGACCCACAATTAATAGTGCCAATAATGAATACCGGCCGGTAACCTTTATGGCACCGTATTTTACAAACAACCTGATGATTTTTTCCTCCGATCGCCCTGGCGGTAAAGGAGGAGTAGATCTGTATTATGTAGGTATTTCTAAAACTAAAAAATGATCCGTAAGATTTACCCCGAAAATCCCAACCCAAAGGAGATTAACAGGGTTGTGGAGATTCTGAAGGACGGAGGGGTGATCATTTACCCTACCGATACGGTATACGGGTTAGGGTGCGATATTACCAAAGGAAAGGCCATTGAACGTGTTGCTCAGATAAAGGGAATGAGACCCGACAAAACAAATTTCTCATTTATTGTTTACGATCTCAGCCACTTGGCAGACTTCACAAAACCTATTGATAATACGATATATAAGCTCATGAAACGGAACCTGCCCGGACCGTTTACCTTTATCCTGGATTCCAGCAACAATGTTCCCAAAATACTAAAGAGCAAAAAGAAAACGGTTGGTATCCGCATACCTGATAATCCCATCATTTTGGAAATTATTCGCGTACTCGGGAATCCTATTCTAACCACATCCGTTCACAGTGGCGATGTTATTCTCGATTACACCACCGATCCCGAACTGATTCACGAGGATATGGGGCACTTGGTTGATCTTGTCATTGACGGTGGATTTGGACATAACGTGCCCTCCACGATTGTAGATTGTACAGGTCCTGAAGTTAAAATTGTGCGCCAGGGTCTCGGCACATTGGAGTGGTAATCGGATCAGATGTTCAGGTAAATTGCACCATACCGTAACAGCAAAAGCAAACCAACCCCAGCGAGCATCCGTTTTATTTTGCGTTGATCAGGACTCTCCCAATAGGATCGGATCGTAAATACGATAACATAATAGATAATAAGATCCGACCAAACCAGCCCCTCGGGTTTGAAAAGATTTCCAGGCAGGTTCCCCAGCCAGCTGGCCCCGCTCATTACAATGGCAATAATGGCATCCATGCCCTTGCATAACAATCCAATCGATATTCCAACAAAATCCAGCCCGGTAATCAGTAGTCCGAGATAAAAGGCAAAAACCATTAAAGGAAGTAATACAACATTCCCAATCAGGAAATAGAGGGGAAACCAACCAAACCAAAACAACAGTACCGGAGTAATCAGGCTTTGAGCAGCAATCGAAATAGTGATTGATCCGGCAACATAGCGTACAAACCGGTTCATTTTCGCTAATAGGGGGTTAAATACAGGATTCCAGATAAAGATTCCAGCCACTGCCAAATAGGATAACTGGGCACCAGCACTAAAAATCGTGTATGGATCAATCAGACAATGAATAATGGCGGTACTGGCCAAGACCTCCAGTCCGGGCGTTCCTCTCCTGCCAATACGGGAAAGCTCAAAAAGCGAAATCATTCCGGCTGCTCTCAGCGCCGAAGGGCTGAAACCGGAAATGCCTGTATACAACCAAACAACCAGCAAGCTCGCCAAAGACCGTGATTTGGCACCCAGGAATCCTGCTCGTTTCAATAACCAGGATATAATGAAATAAATGATCCCTATATGCAAGCCGGAAACGGAAAGAACATGTATGATCCCTGCCCTTGAAAAATCAGTCATAGTAGACTTTTCAATATCACTTAAATCTCCGAATATTAAGGCTTTAACTAATGAGCGACTGGGTTCCGAGAGGTCAATCCGGTCAATCCGGTCAGAAAGTGTTTGCTGCCAACGGCTAAAAAATCCAGAAACAGAGGGCATCCTGCCGGTTTTTATTAAGTGGCTGTTTCCTGCCGGGAGCCTGGCCTCATACCTGACACCCCGCGAAAGCCAGTATCTGCTGGGAACAAAGCCGTTTTTTGTTGGAATTGACGAAACCGGTTTAATGGTGATGGGTCCGAATTGCCACAAATCCCCCGGATTAAAAGTAACTGACCGATCAGGTTTCATTAGCAAAACCATTTTGCCGGTGCGCCTTTCCCACAATTTACCGCTGTTTTCCTTTTTTACCCCAATCACGAGTTGCGCCAATTTATCGGTAACTTCCCGGTAGCTTACCACCTTCCCAGTGATTTCACGCTGATTCCCTCCACTCTCGCCAGGTTGAAATCTATTGGTCGACACTAATATCCAGCCGGCAAAAAAGAAACAAACAAACCCTGTTAAGGAAAAAATAACCTGATAAGGACTAAATCCAAACCGGTTAGGCTTCCACAACATGGAAACAAATACCGCCATCAATAACGGAATCAAATAGTTAAGAAGATGCCCATCGGGAATACCACAGGAGAACAGTATTCCGGAAACCAACCCGGCCAAACAGATCAGGATTTCAATTCCCATAAAAAAAGCGCCTATTAAAAGAATAGACGCTTTTTCTTACTTCAAATGGAAAAAATCACTTCGAATTTTTTTCTTCCCACTGCTTGATCAGTTCCTCGATCGGCTTTCCCATATTCTCGATCGATGCCCTGGCATCCTTAGCAAGTATATGATCCGGGTATTTATCGATAAATTCCTGATACCGGGCTTTAGCCTGATCATATTGATTCATTTGGTTTTCCAGAATAAAGGCTTGAAGAAACACACAGTATGGACGCTTTTTAAACCCGGGATAGTTGAGCAGTATCCGATTGTAATAATCAATCGCCATTGCAGACTGATTAAGATTCATAGCTATTTCCGCCCCCTTAAACAGAAATTCTGCCGAAATGGTATCCTTGGGCCAGGCCGTTGAATAGTCGGTGTATGCCTGAATCATGTCCATCCCGGTTTTCTGATCTGGTATTGTTGCCGTTGAATCACCAAAAATTTTGGCCTCATTTGCTGCAATCCGGCTGAGGGCCTTCTTTTTCTCTGAATTATTTCCGCACCCAAAAACCAACAGCACTGAAAGAACAACAAAAATTATTTTTCTGAATTGCATATTCTATTTTTTTAAAGGAAATACCATTTTATACTTTACCGCAACTTTGCCCTTAGAGATGTCTCTCAACTTGCCTCTCAACAATGTTTTTTTGAGTGGGTTTACTAAATCCGGAAACATAATCCCATCGAGATGATCATATTCATGCTGAATGATTCGGGCAGCCATGCCCTCATACCACTCCTCCACCGGAGAAAAATCGGCATCGACGTACCGGATAAGGATTTTTCCAGGACGCAGTACGTCTTCATGAATATTGGGTATACTCAAACATCCCTCTTCGATAATTTCCTCTTCGCCACCTTTTTCAATGATATGGGCATTGATAAAAACCTTTCGGAAATTTGCCAGCGAAGGTTCATTTTCGGCATATCCTCTGGCATCCATAACAAAAAGCCTGATGGATAAACCAACCTGAGGAGCCGCCAACCCAACGCCATCAGCAGCCTTCATTGTTTCAAACATATTATCAATCAACTCATTGAGCCCCTGGTAATCCGGGGCAATATCCACTGCGATTTTCCGCAACACAGGGGATCCAAATGCAAAAACCGGTAATATCATAACTCCCTTTCGCGCTCATTCTTTTTTTGTTGCAACCATGATTCCAGTATAATCGCTGCACTTACTGCATCAATATTGCCTTTATCCTTCCTATCCGATTTTGAAGAGCCACCATCAATCATAGATTGCAAAGCCATTTTTGAGGTAAACCTTTCATCAACCCAGAAAACCGGAATATCGGGAAACTTTTTCGTTAGCCCTTTGGCAAATGCCTGAACCAGCGGTGCAGATTCAGATGGTTGAAAATTCATCTGTCGGGGAAAGCCAATAACAAAACCCTCAACCACCTCCTTACGAATGTATTTCTCGAGGTAATCATATATTCCATAGGACTCTACCGTACCCAAAACACCAGCAATCCGTTGCTCCGGGTCAGTTACCGCCAAACCGGTCCGCTTCCGGCCATAGTCAATTCCAATTAATCTTGCCATTCTTAATTTGTTTGCAAATATAAAACAATTCCATCCACAGCTGTTTAATACATTGACTTATGCTAAAATGATACAACATAACGATCAATTTTTATCTTTGTTCATTATCAAAATGGTTTAATAAATTAACGGCTTATGAAAAATCCAAAATTAATGGTAACGGAGATGCTTCAAAAGCATCCAAAAGTTTTTTCGAATATTTCGCGGATGGAGATGATCAGTGCCGCTACTGAGCATCACGAGGCTCTGGTTACCCAATCGGGAGCATTGGCTACCTGGACAGCACCGGAATCCACCGGACGAAGTCCAAAAGATACTTATATGGTTAAAAGGGCCTCCAGCGAACAGAATATTGACTGGACCGCTGCCAACAATCTTCCAATTGATGAAGAAACCTTTGATCAGCTCATCGAAGATGCCATAGTGCATCTGCAAGCCGTTGGGCAATTGTATGAAACTGACCGGGTAATTGGAGCCGACAGCAGGTATGCACTTCCCGTTAAGGTGATTACTTACAGAGCCTTACATACTCTTTTTATAGATAACATGTTTAGACCGGTTCCATCCGATATTCAAACCAGCTGCTATGCGGATGATGGATTTCTTCTACTCGCCCTACCTTATCACAAACTTGATGCTGAGAAATATTCAGGAAAACTCAGAAAGCTTCCAAATGGAAAAACTTCAGACCTTATCGTGGCTATGGACTATGACCGCAAGATTGGGATCGTGATTGGTTCGGCTTATATGGGAAGCATGAAGAAAATGCTCTTTACGGTTATGAATTATCTGCTGCCGCTCAGAGGGATTCTTCCTCTTCACTGTTCAGCCAATGAAGGCGATCAGGGAGATTCTGCATTGCTTCTGGGATTGTCAGGTACAGGAAAAACTACTTTATCAGCTGATCCTGCACGAGCTCTTCTTGGTGACGACGAGCATGGTTGGAGTGAGCATGGTATATCGAATTTCGAGTTTGGCTGCTATGCTAAAATGATTGATATCAATCCTGAAAAGGAACCTGATATTTATGATGCAGTAATGCATAAAACCGACTTTTTGAATCACGGCGCGATGGTTGAAAACGCAATGGTTTACCCTGATGGCCGCTTCGATTTTTATGACAACAGGTTTACTGAAAATTCTAGAGCATCATTTCCATTAAGTTATTTAAAAAACATCAAACCATCCTCCGTAGCAGGGCATCCAAAAACCATTCTGTTTTTAACTGCCGATGCTTATGGAGTTCTCCCTCCCGTTTCACGTCTCGATAAAGAGCAAGCCATGCTATGGTTTATGATGGGTTACACCTCAAAACTTGCAGGAACAGAAACAGGGGTAACCGAGCCTCAGGTTGCTTTTTCAAGATTTTTCGGTGCTCCGTTTATGCCTTGTAAACCTAATGTTTATGCTTCAATGCTCGGAGAGAAAATGGAGCAATTCCAGACCCGTGTTTTCCTGATCAATACAGGTTGGAGTGGAGGCGGATATGGAACAGGAAAGCGGATTGACCTTACCTTGACCAGAAGGATGGTTAATGCCGCATTGAATGGTGAGCTCGATCATGTTGATTACAACGATGAGCCCCTGTTTCACCTGAAGGTGCCGGTCAGCTGTCCGGGGGTTCCACCTGAAATTTTGAACCCGGTAAACACCTGGTCAAACAAAGAAGCGTATCAGGCATCGGCTTCCAAATTGGCACGTCAATTCAGTGATCATTTCGATAAAGCGTATGGTAACTCAAATTTGCCGGCTAGCATGGTGAGCCAGTGTCCTGGAAAATAAGGATATACGATTTCTGATTTATATCGGAACAGATTTTGGTTAGGGACGGAAACAATCCGTCCCTATTTTTTATGGCCGGATTAGTCAAATAAAGCGTTGAGAAAAAGTTAAAAGGGGGGCTTAGCCATAGCCATAGGCGTCAACCTAAGGGTTATTTCCGCAATAAAACCAGGGTTGACTGATATGGAGTAAGGCAGTAGGGGTAGTGCGGCTTGGTGAGGAGCCCCAGGATGAATACCTGGGTTAATAATGAGTCAGATGCAATCTGAGGTACAAAGTACTCCCCCGATTAACCGATTGATGTTAATCTGGTTGGGTTGCGGACTAAAGTCCCGGATCGATAGGATTTATCGATTGGGCGATTGGAAAATCAAGCGATAGCCGGGATGTTGGCGGGCATTTTTCATAGAATGCCGTTTATGATAACTCTCTCCTGACAAGCTGATTAAGAGTCAGTCTCCGGGCTTTGAGCCCGGTTTCCCGGCACCTTCCCATCAATCGGTTAACCAGAGTAATACTTGTTACCACATCTTGCATTTGGCTCATTACTAACCCCAGATCTTTAGTCTGGGGGTTCAGCCAGCACCTTAGGTTGACGGTATGGAAAGAGAGAGATAACTCTTCACCCATATAAATTGCTAAACCCCGATCTCCTGGAGGAAATCGGGGTTTTTGCAACTTTAACCGGATAACTCAATTTAGATAACATTATGACAGAAAACCGTGGTTTTCTGACGGCCCACACCTACACGGCGCGGATATAGAGAAAAGAAAATCTTAAATCAGAACACATTTAATAACACGCCAAATATCAAAACAATATTTGGAACCACCAAATGTTTTGATGATTATTTTTTTGAGAAATCCATCGAGGCCATTCTTTGGTAACTACGGTACCTCCATTTTGCATTTTCTTCAGCTGATACGAACAACTCTTCTGCAACTTCAGGGAATGCTTTTTTCAAGGAGGAGAACCGGACTTCGCCCATCAGGAAGCCTTTAAACAGCGACCAGTCAGGCTCTTTCGAATCCAATTCGAACGGGTTTTTTCCTTCATTTTCCAATAATGGATTATAACGGAAGTTTGCCCAGTAACCGCTTTTAACTGCATTTTCCTCTTCGAACTGAGTTTGTCCCATTCCAACGTGCAAACCATGGTTAATACAAGGTGAATACGCGATAATAATGGATGGTCCCGGGTAAGCTTCAGCTTCTTTCAAGGCTTTCAGGAATTGATTCTGGCTCGATCCCATAGCAACCTGAGCAACATATACGTATCCGTATGACATAGCCATCATTCCCAAATCCTTTTTGCGAATCCGTTTACCGGAAGCAGCAAATTTGGCGATCGCTGCTATCGGGGTTGACTTGGATGACTGCCCACCTGTGTTCGAATAAACTTCGGTATCAACAACCAAAACATTGACATCTTCACCGGAAGCCAGAACGTGATCAAGACCGCCAAATCCAATATCATATGCCCAACCGTCTCCACCCATGATCCATACTGATTTTTTTATCAGATATTGTTCAAGGGCAAGAATCTCTGAAGCAACGGCATGAGTTTCATTTTTAAGGGCGCTTACCACCTTTTCAGAAGCAACTTTTGATTCATTGGCGTTGTCTTTCACAGCAACCCATTCGGTGAAAGCCGTGCGGGTTGCATCGTTGACAGCGTCCATGGTTTCGGCCATTTTCTTGGCAATACGGGCACGTAACTTATTTACGCCCAACGCCATTCCATAACCATACTCGGCATTGTCCTCAAACAGTGAATTACCCCATGCTGGTCCTTTACCAACACTATTTGTAGTGTAGGGAGTTGAAGGGGCAGATCCACCATAGATTGAAGAACAACCCGTGGCATTTGAAATGATCATCCTATCGCCATATAACTGAGTAATCAGTTTAATATAAGGAGTTTCACCACATCCGGCACATGCACCTGAGAATTCAAACAATGGCTGTGCGAACTGTGAATTTTTAACGGATTTTTCTTTACCCAGAACGGTATCTTTATACCCTACTTTTTCATGCATATATACCCAACGGCCAATCTGATCCTCCTGAGTTCCAAGTGGCTTCATCACCAAAGATTTAACCTTCGACGGGCAAACATCAGCGCAATTGCCGCAACCAGTGCAATCAAGTACGCTCACCTGCATACGGAAATGATATTCTTTAGTTCCACCGGTGCCTTTTGCTGCAGCAGTTCCTGCAGGTGCATCTGCGAGTTCAGCGGCGGTCATCAGGAATGGACGAATAGCAGCGTGAGGGCAAACATAAGCACATTGGTTGCACTGGGTACAGCTCTCCACTTGCCATTCCGGTACGTTTACTGCAATACCGCGTTTTTCAAAGCGTGTGGTTCCAGAGGGGAAAGTACCATCTTCGCGGCCAACAAAAGCGCTGACCGGCAAATCGTCACCCCTTTGAGAATTAATGGGTTCAACAACATTTTTGATAAATGCAGGAATATCACGGTCATCCTCTGTAGTACCGATAACAATGTCTTTCCATTCGGAAGGAACAGCTACCTCAATATATTCGGTTCCGCGATCGATTGCAGCATTATTCATATTAACTACTGCTTCGCCCTTCATACCAAATGATTTCTTAATGGCATCCTTCATCTGAGTAACAGCCAAATCATAAGGAATCACGTTTGCAATTTTAAAGAATGCTGATTGCATGATGGTATTGGTACGTCCGCCAAGCCCGATCTCTTCAGCTATTACCGTTGCATTGATGGTATAAAAGCGAATATTCCGTTCTGCCAGTGTTTTTTTAATGTGGTCAGGCAGCCTCTTCTTGGTTTCCTCAACATCCCAAATGGAGTTAAACAGGAAGGTACCTCCGCTTTTCAAGCCTTTCAGCATGTCATATTTATCCAGATACGAAGGAACATGGCAAGCAACAAAATCAGGTGAATTTACCAAGTATGGTGAGCGGATTGGTGAATCACCAAAACGAAGATGTGAAGTGGTGAAACCACCCGATTTTTTACTGTCATAAGCAAAATAAGCCTGGCAGTATTTCTCGGTATTTTCACCGATAATCTTAATTGAATTCTTGTTTGCACCAACGGTACCATCTGCTCCCAGACCATAGAATTTTGCCTGGAAAGTTCCTTTTGGAGCCAGGTCAATGTCTGGCAGCAAAGGAAGCGACTTATAAGTCACATCATCAACGATACCCAGCGTAAAATCATTTTTCGGCTCGGCCATTTTCAGATTCTCGAAAACGGAAAGCACCATAGCCGGAGTAGTATCTTTTGAGCTCAAACCATAACGTCCACCGATGATCATCGGGGCGTTGGTTTCATCGTAAAACAGATTTCTTACATCCAGGTACAAAGGTTCGCCAGGAGCACCTGGTTCTTTGGAACGATCCAGGACCGCAATTCTTTTTACTGAAGCAGGGAAAACTTTCCAGAAATATTTTGCCGAGAAAGGACGATAAAGATGACAGGTAATCAAACCAACTTTCTCACCTTTCGATGTCAGATAATCAATAACTTCCTTAGCTGTTTCGGTAATACTGGCCATTGCCAGGATAATATTTTCTGCATCCGGTGCGCCATAATAGGTAAAAGGATGGTATTCACGACCGGTAAGCTTGCCAACCTCCTGCATATAATATTCTACGATATCAGGAACTTTGTCATAAAAAGGATTCGATGCTTCCTTAGCCTGGAAGAAAATATCCGGATTTTGAGCCGTTCCGCGGGTTACAGGATGCTCCGGGTTTAATGCCCGATCTCTGAATTCCTGTAAAGCCTGGTAATCCAATAAGGGCGCTAGTTGATCCTGATCCAAAACTTCGATTTTCTGTACCTCAGCTGATGAACGGAAGCCATCAAAGAAATGGAGGAAAGGAACCCTGGATTTTATAGCTGACAGGTGTGCAACCGAAGCAAGGTCCATAATTTCCTGAACACTACCAGTTGCGAGCATGGCAAATCCGGTTTGACGGGTTGCATAAACATCGCTATGGTCACCAAATATCGATAGTGCATGGGCAGCAACGCTACGTGCGCTAACATGGAAAACTGCCGGCAGTAATTCGCCAGCCATTTTGTACATATTAGGAATCATGAGCAACAAACCTTGTGAACAGGTATAGGTTGAAGTCAGGGCTCCTGCCTGTAAACTACCATGAACTGCACCTGAAGCTCCACCCTCAGATTGCATTTCGGCAACATGAACAGTTTCTCCAAAAATATTTTTGCGTCCGTGAGCAGCCCATTCGTCTACATTTTCAGCCATTGTGGATGATGGAGTGATCGGGTAAATAGCTGCCACCTCACTAAACATATAAGCTATATGCGAGGCTGCCTGATTTCCGTCGCAGGTTATAAATTTCTTTTTTGACATGTTGATGATAATATTATATAATAGGATTATTCAAAATCGCGGGCAAAAGTAATAATTCTGACAGCGAAAATATATGACAAATCACATACACTGAGTTTTGTTACTCGCTGTTCATAGAGATCAGGAACTCCTCGTTGGTGCGGGTTCCATTAATCTTATCGCGCATAAACTCAAGTGCTTCCACCGGATTCATATCGGAGAGGTAATTTCTGAGCACCCACATTTTGTTCAGGAAATCCCTTGAATGCAGCAGATCTTCGCGCCGTGTGCTTGACCCCTGGATGTCTACAGCAGGCCAGATACGTTTATTGGCTAATTTTCTATCGAGCTGCAGTTCCATGTTGCCGGTACCTTTAAACTCTTCAAAAATAACTTCATCCATTTTTGAGCCGGTATCGATAAGGGCTGTGGCAAGAATGGTGAGACTTCCGCCATTCTCAATATTTCTGGCCGCTCCAAAAAACCGTTTCGGTTTGTGGAGTGCATTTGCATCTACCCCACCCGACAATACTTTTCCGGATGCCGGTTGAACGGTATTATAGGCACGTGCCAACCTGGTAATGGAATCAAGTAGAATTACTACATCATGGCCGCATTCAACCAGTCTTTTTGCTTTTTCAAGAACGATGGTGGCAACTCTGACATGTTTTTCTGCAGGTTCATCAAAAGTACTCGAAATAACTTCTGCATTTACTCCGCGAGCCATGTCGGTAACTTCTTCAGGACGCTCATCCACCAGCAAAACCATCAGATAAACCTCAGGATGATTAGCTGCGATAGCATTGGCTATGTCTTTAAGCAAAATAGTTTTACCTGTTTTTGGCTGAGCAACAATCAAACCTCGCTGACCTTTTCCGATTGGTGAAAACATATCAACAATACGAGTGGAAACGGTGCAATCATGATGGCTGGTGATGTCAAACTTCTGATCCGGGAAAAGTGGAGTCAGGTAATCAAAAGGAACACGGTCGCGAACAAATTCCGGATTTCGTCCGTTGATTTGCATAACCTTGATCAGTGGAAAGAATTTCTCACCCTCTTTAGGTGGCCTGACTGAACCGGTAACTGTATCTCCGGTTTTCAAAGCGAACAACTTTATTTGGGATTGCGATACATAAATATCATCAGGAGAGTTGAGGTAGTTATAATCGGCTGATCGTAGAAAACCATACCCTTCCTGCATAATTTCAAGCACTCCGGTACTACTGATATAACCATCAAAATCATACAGATCCGATTTCTTTGAATCATCAGATTCCTTCGATTTTTGCTCATCCGGCGATTTTTCCCGGATGGTTATCTCACGGGCTTTAACTGCTATAGGTTTCTGTTCGTCCGTTTCTTTTTCTCTGTCTCTTCTAACATTACGGCCATAAGCTGGTGTTGGAGCCACCGGAGATCCGGGTGCACCTCCATTGGAACCCTGGGTATTAAGAGTTGGAGGTGGGGTTGTAACCACCACTGGTTTAATAAAGGCAGGGGGCGCAGCG
>CAIXKO010000310.1 GCA_903919925.1 uncultured Bacteroidota bacterium
GAAGCCGAGTTCATAGGATTGAAGGGCGATAACCGCATTTTTATATTGCCGTTTCTGATTCAGCCCATCAAACAGTTTCATATTGAGCGTTAAGCCCATGGAAGGCCCGTAATTTCGATTGTATTGAATGAAATTTGCCTCAGTTTCATTCCGGAAATAATTAAAACCGGCATAATAATCGAGGGTTGGCCATTGCTGAGCCTGGGCCGATTTCACATCCAGCTCTCCAATCGCTTTATTTTTAGATGCCAGAAGCAGATTACGGTTGGTGGTTTTCAAGGAATTCAATAAGGTATCGTAAATAAGCATTTGAGCGAGTGGAATGGTATCGGCCACCGTAAATGCTGTCATGATATCACGCGATAACAGATCATTAAGGTTAGTCCTGGAATTTTCGCACAAGGTTTTTTGATTGGAAAGGCTGGCCAGACAGGCATTGAGTTCCACGCGGCTTTTGAGGTATTCCATTTCGGATCCGGTACCGGTTTCATATCGTGTTTTGGCCAGGCTGGTCCTGAAATTTGATATCTCCACCTGTTCCACCAGCATCTCCTGTATTCTTCCCTGCCGGACGATTTCATAGTAGCCTGCAATTATTCCGGCCATAGTGGTTTCCATCGTGATTTTGGCGCTCAGATCGCTCTTTTCCTCCAGTTTTTTCAGCTTATCATATTCGATGAACATATTCAATCCATCAAAAAGCTTCCAGTTGAGGCCAACACCTGCGGTGAGCAGATCGGACTGTGCATTTGCTTTATCGAGCTCGTTACCGGTATAAACCTTTACGCGGGCATCGCTCAGTCCTTTAGTATATCCTGCATTAAGGCCCACTTTCGGAAGCATTCCTGCGTTTCCACGGGTAGCATTGTTCCTTGCCTCCGCCAGCGTATTCTGAGATATGATAATGCCATAATTATTAGTTAGCCCGATAGAGACAGCCTGCTCCAGTGTCATCAGTTCCTGGCTGCTTAAAGTGCACGTGAGGAAGGTCAGATATATAGCTGTTGATACCAGTTTTTTCATCGGTCAATAATTTTCATTTTCTTCAGGGACGCCGGTAACCGTTAATTGGGTATGATCAATAGCACCAGTTGCGGGGTTTGCCGACAAGTAAGAATAGATTGCCGGGATTATGTAAAGCGTTAGGAAGGTGGCAAAAAATAGCCCGCCAACAACCGCGATACCCAGTGATTGCCTGCTTTCGGAGGAAGCTCCAAGGCTTAATGCGATTGGGAGAATACCCAGGATCATTGCCGAGGAAGTCATCAATATGGGGCGAAACCGTGAAATGGCTGCACGCTGAACGGCTTCTATTTTTTCTATGCCTGCCTCTTTTCGCTGATTAGCGAATTCCACAATCAGGATACCGTTTTTTGTTACCAGCCCGATCAGCATGATGATACCTATTTCGCTAAAAATATTCAGGGTCTGATTAAAGTACCAAAGGGAGAACAATGCGCCTGCGATGGCCAGCGGCACGGTTAGGATGATGATCAGCGGATCCCTGAAACTCTCAAACTGGGCCGCCAGAATCAGGTAGATTAATACGATCGCCAGCAGGAATATGAATATCAGGCTCGATGAGCTTTCCCGGAAATCGCGTGATTGGCCGGCCAGCGCGGTTCCCATAGTTGCAGGGAGCACCTTTTTAGCCACTTCATCCAACGCTTTGATTCCATCGCCCAGGGTGGCACCTGAGGCCAAACCGGCTGTTACGGTAGCCGAGATATAGCGGTTGAATGAATAAATGGAGGAGGGATTAATGGATTCCTCTGCTTTAATAAGGTTATCCAATGAAATCAGTTCCCCCAGGTTATTGCGTACGTAAAGGGTTTTGATGGCATCGGGCTGGTTCCGGTTGTTGGGCATGGCCTGCCCGATGATTTCATACTGGTTGCCGCCCATAATAAAATAGCCATATCGCTGAGTGCTTAGTGTTAGCTGGAGGGTACGGGCAATTTCGCGGGTGGAAACGCCCAATTGCGATGCCTTTTCCCGGTCGATAGAGATCCTCAGCTCTGGCTTATTCACTTTAAAATTAGCATCAACCAGTTGGAGTACGGGAATTTTCCGGGCTTCTTCCAGAAATTTTGGCAGTACATCAGTAAGTTCCTTAACACTGGGAGCCAGCAACACAAATTGAACGGGTTGTCCGGAGAACCGGTCACCAATAGTTGGAGGCTCAAAGGGAAAGCAGCGTACCCCGGTTATGGCAGGCAATTCGCGGGTCATCTGACTGAAAATATCATGCTGGCTCCTTTTACGATTTTCACGGTCAACCAGATAAATGATCAGCTGAGCCTTGTTTGGATTTTCGATGGTGCCCCTGGAAGGCGAAATCCAGCAAAAGGAAGTAGACACCTCCGGAAAAGAATCCGTAACATACTTATCGGCTTGCAACAGATATTTCTCCATGAATGCATACGATGAACCTTCGGGAGCCAGTACCTGCATACGGATATTTGACCGGTCCTCGAAAGGAGCCAGTTCAGAATGAAGCGATTTAAAAAATATGATTGTCAGAAGAAGCAGGGTAATAAATGCCGGAAAAACCAACCATCGACGTTGCATAAACCCTTTTAGTGAATA
>CAIXKO010000311.1 GCA_903919925.1 uncultured Bacteroidota bacterium
AGCCACTTCATGGTACGAATACTAACAGGTCCGAGGAGATTTTTATTGCTTTTTTTATCCAACGTTTACATGAAACAAATATCCGACAAGCGCAGTTAACCCCATGGCTACAGTGCCCCAAAAGGTAATTCTGATTATTGCTTTGCCTATACTTGAGCCACCGGTTTTAGCAGCCAATGCCCCTAAAACAGTCAGGAAGAAAATGGCAAAACCATATAGATAATATTCAATACTTTTCAGCGGCAGAAAGAGTGCAACTAAAAGAGGAAGTATTCCTCCAACCGAAAAAGCTAACCCTGAAGCAAAAGCTGCCTGTATGGGTTTAGCTTTGCTTGTTTCATTTAAACCCAGTTCATCTCTGATGTGCGCAGCTAATGCGTCTGTTTCGGTTAATTCTTTTGCAACTGTTAATGCAGTTTCCTTTTTAAGACCTCTTTTTTCATAAATTTCGGCTAATCGCTTTAATTCAATTTCGGGCATTTCAATTAGCTCTTGTCTTTCCCGTTCAATATCAGCTTCTTCCACATCTGTTTGAGAACTTACGGATACGTATTCACCCGCTGCCATTGATAATGCACCAGCTACCAATCCCGCTAAAGTAGCTAACAGAATAGGTTCTCTGGCATTACTCGCAGCTGCAATTCCTATTGCAAGACTGGAAGTTGACAGAATGCCATCATTTGCACCGAGCACGGCTGCTCTCAGCCAATTACTTCTGTGTATGAAATGATTGTCTAAATAGTTATCTGTTTTATCCTTCATTTCGAAAAGTCGTTGTATCTTATCCGATTAATAAATTAATTCTTTTACCAAGTCCAAACTCAAAAATTCGGTAAAGAGTGGACAATTGAATGTCGCATCGCCCGTTTTCGAGTCGTGAAATATAGCTTTTTTTAGTTCCAACTTTTTCAGCTAATTGTTTTTGTGTCATATTAGCTTCTTTTCGGGCATCTCTCAATACCTGGCTAATAACAAAATATTGAGCTTTTTCTTCAAATTCGTCCCGTTTTTCAGTTCCGATTTTTCCGTATTTATTATCTAATAACTCTTCAAAGTTTTTAGAATTTCTGATTTTATTTGTGTCCATTATTTTTCTTTTTTGAGTTAAAATATTCATCTTTCAATTTAAGTGCCAATTCTATTTCGTTTTTTGGTGTTTTCTGAGTCTTTTTTTGAAAACCATTAAATAATACAACCAACGTTCCTTTGTCAAAACAGCAAAATATTCGGAAAATGTTGCTTTCAAATTCAATCTTTATTTCGTAAAGTCCATCAGTTCCTGTCAAATGTTCGAGAAATTTTTTCGGAACATTTTGTACTGTCCGTATAACTTTGAAAACATATTCGATTTTTTCCTGCACTTTTTCAGGCTGCTCTAAATAGAAGTCGGTAAAATAGTGTTCGTGAAATATTATTTGTCTCTGAATTTTCATTTTGTAAAGTTAACTCAAAAGTTATCAATATGCTAGTTTTATTTCTTAATTCTGCTTCTGGCAATTTGGCTTTTGAAACCTTTTTATACTTTTAATACCGGATTAAAAATGGCCCGGTTTATAAAGTAAAGCAGCATCCTGAAAATCCGGTTAGCAATGCCGGGGATAAAATTAGCATTTCTAAATTGTTGTGAATGAAAACTATACTGCTTATCCTATCGTTCATGGCAACCGCCTTTGTAAGCGGACTTGGGTTATACGAATGGTATCTGAATGGAATACCGAGGGCGGCCAATTCCGGTGGAACATTACCGTGCCGCCAAATACCTCGGCAACAGTATATGTTCCTGCCTGTTCGCAGAATGAGGTAATGGAAGGCGGCCAAAAGGCGGCGCAATCCACCGGTATCGATTTTATCGGTTTGGAAAATGACCGGGCGGTTTTCAAAGTGAGATCAGGATCGTATGGGTTTATGGTAAAGCAGTAATTAAATTCACCAAAGAGTAAAATAATTTCATATCAAAGTATTTACTGTTTTGCATGATTTCCAAGGGATCGTTACCTCATTGCGGTAAGATGTTTTTGTTAGTGCAACCGATATGAAGATCCTTTCCAACCTGAAAAACGATTCTTGCCGACCGGAGATTGCTGATCCACTTTTCAGGGATCGATTCAAACCCGTTAATCAATCCCAGGATGTTTCCGGTGATCGAGCCTGTGCTGTCGGAATCGCCGCTGTGATTGACCGATGCGAGCACTCCCGCGCGAAAGTTATGCTCGTAATGCAAGCTGCAGAAGAGTGAAATCGCCAGGGCTTCCTCGCCAACCCAACCTCGTCCAAGTTTGATGATCTGATCAGCCAGGTTCAATATGCCGGATTGAACCCCGGCTTCGGTTTGATGGAACATGCCAACAGCCGAGGTTATTGCCTGGAGTGTTTCTTCATGACCGGGATATGCGCTAAGCAGAGACAACGAACTGCTAATTGCAGATTCCAGATTTCCACCGCATGCAAGCTGTTGAATGATTGTGGCAAATGCTCCGGCACTGAGGTATCCGGATGGGTGACCATGGGTAAGAGCAGCCAATTGGCAGCCCATGTTAAATGCTGATTCCGGATTGGTGAAAACCAAACCTGCCGGCGCCATTCTCATAATACCACCACAGCCTTTGCTGTTGTTAATGGGGTTTTCCATGGTTCCCCGAATGCCGGACATCAGCGCGTTCAGACAGGTATTTCCCGGCGAACGTTTTTTGAATAAATCTTTTTCATTGATCAGCCAGCCTTTCTCATTGTCCTGAACACCCAAGTCATCGGGAAATGAACGTGCCGATAAACCTTGTGTGTGAAGCCAGCGGACGTATGATTGCCAGGTGATCGGAATTGTTGCACCGCCTATTCCCTTCAAAGCGGCCCGGTTATAAGCCCTTAGCAATCCCTCAGCCGTGAAAAGAGTCATTTGTGTATCATCGGTGAACTCACCGGTGTGATGCGGGTATTCGCAATAATCCGTAACACCCTGAAAGCCATGTTGGAGCCGTATAACATCAAGCGATAAGAACTCCACCGGCGCACCCAGGGCATCGCCAACCGCACCGCCCAAAAGGCATCCGGTATAATGATTTTCTGCTAATCTGGTATTCATTGCTTTGGTTTTCTGATAACCCACGTTAGGCAAAGGTCTCCTGATCGCGGGTGTCTTCGATTTCGAATTTCGGAAT
>CAIXKO010000312.1 GCA_903919925.1 uncultured Bacteroidota bacterium
ATTCGTGCTTTCTCCTTGGTGAACTGCCAGTTAATTTTCTTGTCAAACCCATTGCGAGCTTTCTCCCAAGCTTCTACTTCATCCCGGACTTTGTCAATTGAATCAATTCTCCGCCCCAAACATTGATTATTCAATACGTTAAGTTCAATCTCAGCCATATCCAGCCAGCTCCCATGTTTCGGAGTAAAGACAAATTCAAACCGATCCAGTATCCGTTTTGCTTCCGCCGGCTCATAGCGTTCATAAAATGCACCTGGAGTATGGGTTCCAAGGTTATCCATGACCAAAGTGATTAGTTCAGCTTCCGGATAATGCTCATCAGCGATTTCCTTGATAAACTCAGCCCAGTCAACTTTACACTTCTTTTCCGTGATTTTCACCGTTCGGAATCCGGCCAGCGGTTCATTAGCGAGAAAGATGTTACAAACCCCTAAACGTTCATATTCATAATCGCACTTACGGTGATGCCCTTTACTCATAGGAATCGGAACTCGAGTTTCACCAATCAATTGCTTTGGAGATTCATCCATGCAAACCACCGGGCGCATTGGATCATACGGTCTTTTATATACATCCAATACTTTTTCCATTGCTGCTACAAACTCTCCGTTTTCTTTGGCTGGGATGACCCAACCGATAGATTTCCAAGGCTTAAGTTCGTTTTTTTTAGCGTCCGGCGCACCGTTTCATATGAAATCTTGTCTGCCATCCGAAGTTCAACCAACCTGTCAGCCAATAATCGAAGTGACCACCGGGCGTATCCTTTTGGTGGTTCACCACAAGCCAAAGCAATTAAGTGGGCTTCCATGTCTCCGTCAACCAGCTTTTCATATTCCCTTGAAGTGGGTGCCATTTTTAACGCTGCTTCCAGTCCTTCTTCTACAAATCGCTTTTTCACCCGGTCAATGGTTCTCATACCGATCCGCAATACTTTGCAGACCTCTTCATTAATCTGTTGTTCAGTATTATACGTGCCGCGGTCCACATTCAGTAGAATTAGTGCATGAACAATCTTCCTTGCAGCATGAGTTCCGGTTCGGGTAATGTCAGTCAACTGATCTCGTTCTTCCTGTGTAAGAGTAACTTTGTAAGTGTTCATAGCCTTTTTTTTGGCTAAGATACAAAATATTTATATTACGTCATACTAATTGTGACGTGACACTAGTAATGAATTACAATGACAAATTTGTTACTTTATTGACTTTTTACAAAAGTTTGATTGAACACAAATTATGCATTAAAAGATGTTAACTGGGGTAAATTCGATACTCTATGTATATCACCTCCAAACATTGACGCCGTTTTTGTTTGGCATATAGGTTCAAAGTAGTTTAGGACCAGTTTTAATAAGGTAAGATCGTATTGTCAGATCTCAACCGCTGAACGTCAATCCGCACCGCATCTGCGATTACAAGAGGAAGATAGGCCTAGGTCTGGAATTTTCGGAAGAGTCCTCCCGGTTGAGAGATTTCGGCGCATCGGACACCACACGATTAGGGTATCAACTAGAATCTCACGTTCTTGCGGCCACAAAAGTGCTTTGATTGGTTAATAAATGGCCATATTTTGTCCAGATCCGTTTATCCACTGAATCCGAAAAGTGTGTGGCCATTTCCGGAAGGATGGTTTTGGACTGCTCCGACTTCTTGTTCTTGCTGAATTTTCCCTCACGCTGGATTACCTGGGTATTGTTCATGGATATCAGGGTGTACTTGCATTTGGTGCCATTGAACCTGATTTGCGGAAAAATCGGATCCGATCCTTTGAGTATGTTTCCCCAGAGTAGATATTTGTCGTGCTGAGGCGGTTCCATGCCTTTATGCACTTCCTGGATCACCGTCCAGCCAGCCCTTTCCAGCCGGCTGATGGCTTGTTCGTTGTAAGAGGCAGATTTATTGACGTTTGGATTCTTGCTGTCTCCATACCGGTCACGGAAATACAGCACCGTTTTTTCGAGATGCGTGCTGTAATAATGGGTGAACTGATCGACCAAGGCATTGATCATGACCCCGCTGGCGGTATCGGGTTTGACAAAAAACTCATTGATGAAGTTGTCAACGAGTCCTGCCGTGTTATTTACAAAATCAACCCCTCCCTCCTGGCCGACGGTGAAAAGGCTTATCGTGCTTCCCCAATCGGGAGTTATTTCCAGATATCTCATCGGATCGCAGTCTTTATCGTGGCGAGAGTCCTGGGCGGCCAACCGGGTAAAATCCCAGGAACTGTTTTCAGCCAGGTCACGGATGTAACTATCGTTTGTAGCATTGAAATACACATGCTTGGTTTCATTGATATGGTAAAAGCAATCCTCAACCTGATCCAGAAATACGTTCATGATCTCCACCATGAAAGTCATCAGGTTTTGCTTTTCGTATTCCCTGATGATATAGGAGATACCGATGTTGGAAATGTTATCGAATGCGTTCGCCAGGGTAAACAGGTGGCCGGTTTTACTTACAAACGGTAGAATTTGTTTGCGAAGCCGGATGGTTTCGTTCCAGATCGTGGTGTATAGTTTTTTATCCCGTGAATAATAGGCCGGAATCAGCTCCATCTGTAATTTGACAATCCGGTTCCAAATCGTGAAGATTTGGAGTCCTGCCTCTGATTCGTAATAACCGGCGAAATCCAACAACCACTTTTGAGTTTGGCTGTATGGCATGGAAGAAACGTAATGATACCCGTGATGGAACGGAACATGGTTTCCTGAGTTTGGACCCCAGATATCCTCGTTTCCGCGGTTCGTGGGGCTTGTTTCCTGATCGTATCGTTCCTTATCGATCGTGAGCGCTTCATCCAGGATTTCATAATCCACGTTCGGACCTCTGGCCGATCCGATGCGATCCTGGGAGAGCATCAAGATGGCATTCCCGTTTGAAAAAGAAATCACATTATCGAATTTCATGATTTTCTCGAAGGGGGTATGAAATGACTGCGGGGGTTTCCGTCCTACCACATAATTCTGATCCTTGGTGTAACCCATGGATTCCAGAAATTTGAATGTCGATGGCAGGGTGCGAGTTAGCAGTTGGCCGTAAGTTTGTCCGGTAACCGAAGTTAACGCCCGTGGCATCCGGCGGTTAACGACATTGATATCCCACCCAACAAGGAACGACTTGCCGGTTGCCCGACTCCAGATATCGCATTTGGATTTTGGGTTCAGTATTATTGAGGAATACTGAGGATTGTTGAGTTGTAGTTCTTCCATCGTCATTATCATGTTTTAAACATTTCCTCGGCATCATCCTCGGATATTTCGGTGTAAATGGCATCAGAAATTGCTTTCAGCTCTTCCGGTTGGTAGGTATCCATATCCCGGGTATCGATATTAACAGAGGTGCCGAGGTGATTAATCTGGATCAGGAAGGTATGCTTCTCGACCAGTTTGGGATCCTTTTCATCTGGCACCCGCTCACCGATGGCACGGATGAGGTTGGCATGGCCGGCCGACCAGCTTTTCAGGTCACCTTTGGCTTTGCTGGACTGGATTTGATCGACGATATCATTGATGAGCCAGTTGTGCCAGAAGTCATAATTGAATTCATGGTACGATACGTTCAGTTCACGCGCCCACTGGATATCCCTGGAAGCAGTCCTGCGGCTGATGCTTGGATATTTTGCCATGTGGATATTGATGGCAGCTTTACCCTGGGGATGGCGATCCAGAATCCGGGCCACGCTGGTGATCCGGTGGAGTGCTTCGGTTTGCTGCAGGGAGAGAGTGGTATGATCCGGATCAGTGATCGCAGTTTTGATGATCTCCCAGCTGTGATCTTCCAGAGATAATATTTGGTTACTCATAACTTATCGATTTCGGCATTTTGAATCATAGTGAGCAGCATTTGTTGCGCCGGGTTGGAACCATTGGCTGCTGCCTGGGCGATGGATTTACGGAGTGGGATCTCGCCTTTGAACCAGCCACGCATATAGGCAGAATAGGCTTCACCAGTTTTGGACTGAACGGCATCGCGAAAATCCTCGGAATCGATCTCAGCATTGGTGGCGATCTCATCCAGGGAAAAGAAAAGTTCGGCCATCTCCTCGATTTCTTTAATCTGTTCCTCGTTTAAATACATTTTCCAGGTGGGTTTTATCAAAATTGAATATTCGGTCATCGGTGAAAATGATACCACGTTCGAGCTTGGGATTATCGGTAGCATTCTGTGAGGTCACGATTGAGATTCGCCAGTCATCGTTTTCAATGAGTGCGACTTTTGCATGCAGGGAAACGCACCGGTAGTTGAAACTGGCCTTCAATCGCTGGAAGGGTATCGGGCTCATGACTTTCACGCGGTTATCGATCAGGAAGCGGATGGAAAGCAGGTCTCCCCGGTTGAGGGCGTTCTGAACTTTTTCGAGGGATTGCTGGCTGATGGAATAGGTGGTCATGAATACATGGGCGGGTCCCGTTTGTTTCAACAGGTGAAAGATCAGCCGGATCAGGTTGAAGTTGCCATCTGAATAGTAGTGCTTTTGCCGGCCTTTGGTGAGCTGGCCAATGGAATGCGTAAGGACTCCCGGTTGGAATTCCGTGAGATCCGGATTAGGATCGGCATCCAATTCCACCAGGGCAGCGGATGTCATGGCCTCATCCTGCTCTTTTCGGGTTGGAGCTGGCGGGTTATGCTCCGAGGATTTTACTAAAACCATCTATTTGTGTGGCGAGTTTATTGATTTCAGCGATATGCTCCCTGATGTTGCGTTCGATTTTGGTTCTCCGGGTACCGGGGCGCATTTCATCCAGGATGGGCTGCTTGGTATTTTTGCCAAAGTTCAGCAAACAGTTATCCCGGCTGACTGATTTTTTAAGGTTGGCCAGCCGGCGTTTCATTTGATCGAGATTTTCTGCGGTTACTTCCAGTACTTCCGGTTTGATGATAGGATAGACCATGGATTCATCCGGGATGATGTCCTTGATGCGGTAATCTTCCTGGAAAAAGTTTAGTTCATCCATCCGTGAGGACCAGCCAGCCATCTTTTCCACGATTATCCTGCGCAATTCCACGTTTTCCGGACGATTATCCGGTGGAATGGCTTTAAGTGAACCATGGGCCATGGATCTGTTTTTATAGAGTTCACTGAATTCCGCTATGATCCGGCGGATGATCGGCGGCTGATTGGCCTTCGCCAGAAGTGAAATTTCATTGGATTGTTCCTCTTTTACAACTGGTTTGAGCGCGGATGGTTTCGGCTTTGCCGGCGCTGGTGGCGATTCCTGCTCCGGTTTCTTTAAAATCAGCTTGGATAGTTCATAAGCCAGTTTGGTGGCATACTTTTTCTCTTTTCGTGGAAAAAGTTGCTTCAATGACCGGTTGGATGAGAAGCGCTCGAATAATTGCACTCCCTCGGTATATCCCCTGGAAGAATTGAGCCAGG
>CAIXKO010000313.1 GCA_903919925.1 uncultured Bacteroidota bacterium
ATTTGACTGATAAACAATGTCCCGATTGGAGGATTTTAATAAAGCAATCATGGCAGTTGCTACCTTATGTGCTGAGATCCCAGCATATTTTTTTAATGGTCCGATCATCATAAAGTCGATTGCCAGCATAAACCCCTTACCTATTAACTCTCCAAGCCTGAAATCCTTTCTGCGGCCAAACAATAAGGAGGGCCTGGCGATAACAATCTGCTCAAAAGGGATTTCGCGTATGCCTTGCTCCATTTCCCCCTTAATCCTGAGGTAATAATTGCGTGACGATGGATTGGCTCCCATTGAGGAAACAACCGCAACCCGGCTAACTCCGTTTGCATAGGCTATTTGTGCGATCCTGATCGGATAATCCCGGTCAATTTGCTCAACAGCCTGAACGGAACCCGCTTTTCTTAAAGTTGTTCCCAAACAAATAAAAAGATCATCGCCCTTGATTAAGTGAGCATATTCATCAAGCTTATTATAATCGATGGTATGCTCCCTTACCTTTAAATGATAATAATCAATTGGTTTCCGGTTAAAAACTTCCACTGCAGAAAAGGCCAGGTGGTCCTGTAACTCCCTGACAATAAAGCCTCCAACCATTCCGTTGGTACCAAAAACCAATGCAATTCTATTTTCGATTTTTCCGGGCATTCACTTTTTCTCTGTTAAACAATAATCAGCAAAGATAGTTTATTAAAAAATGCGTAACCTGCTATTCAGCTTCTAAAACAGATATCCAATCAGGATCTGGTTTGTGGTAAAACCATTCATGCTAGTTTTCCCGAAAGGTGCTTCAAACTGGTATCTGAATAAGTAATCACCTATGCGCACACCCGCAAAAAAACCAGCTGATTCCTGCAAGTGATAAAGTAGCGCAAACTGGAAATTTTCACTGATTATTGCCTTAATATTCACTTGTAGCCCGAAACCACTTTGGGCATTGAATTTCAACAAAACGGATGGTTCCAGAATAAAATTCTTGCTGAGTGCCGGAGTGATTCCTCCATATAAATAGAAACTCCTTGCCATATACGGATTGTACCAGGACTCATCGAGGCTCACAAAGCTCAGATCACCGAAGGAAACTGCTGAATTGAACATTTGGACCATTGAAAAGCCGGTAAAAAACTTATTGGTAAAATAGTGGATACCGGCATTGAAATCAACAAAATGCAAAACCTCTTTTGCGTCACCATCAATCAGGGGATCGGGCACACTTCCATCGGGAGGTATGAATGCCGATTTGTTGATAATAAATTGCTGGTATAATGGTGCCAGGCCAAATGACAGCCGGCCCTTACCCAGATAAACATGGTAGGCATAATCGAGGTGGATGCCGGCTTGACTGATTGCTCCATATTTAACATTAAACAGCCCACCTCCCAAACCTATATTCCCGAATGAATTCTCGCCCTTATTAATAAACCCCTGCGGATTAAATCGTTGCTTCCTGGAGTTGAAACTGGTATGCCAGGTTGCAGACTGCCAGGAAGGAGCACCCTTAAGACCAAGCCATTGCTGACGGGCCGAAATACTCAATGGCCTTTTTGCTAAAGTACCGGCAATAGCAGGATTCGTTAAAAACGGGTTGAGCAGAAACTGGTCAGCCAATGGGGTAACCTGAGCCTGAATCCCGGAAGCCAGGCAGATAAGCACGATCAGGAGATATGTTTTTGGCTTTTTCAATTTTTAAACAATATTTTACCTGAGTATAGTTAGGTATCCGGATAGCTGCTGTTCCCCGGGTCCAAGATTAATCAAATAATAGTAGGTACCCATAGCCAGTGGCGAGCCATTTTCGCGACCATCCCAAGGAACCGGATAACCGGCGGGCGACTCGTACACCAACTTGCCTGTGGACGAAAACACCTTAACTACTGCCTCCTGATAATATTTGAGCATCGGAATCTTCCATAAATCATTGATTCCATCGCTATTGGTGGTAATCACATTGGGAACCACATTCAGCAATTCCAGATTAAATTCAATCGTTCTAGTGCAAAAATTAGCATCGGTAACCACCAGAGTATAAGAACCAATTACCAGCGTATTAGTATCCAGTTCTATCGGAAGTCCATTCAATTTAACCTCATAAGGCGGAATACCCCCACTGATCTCCAAATGCAATTTACCGTCGGCACAGGTTTCACAACCCGGTGATTTTAATCGATAGGATACCCCAATAGAATCAGGCTGCAAAATAGAAAGGATATCCGGATAGCTGAAAAAGCAGAGGGAATCCTCAGAAACCCTGATTTTATAAGCATCGCCTCCCGGTAGGTTATCAAACAGGTTCCCATCTTGCCAGGTATCCCCATCATCAATTGAATACTGATAGCTGGTTCCTGATCCGTGGATAAAAACCTCAATAGACCCAAGCTCAGCACCAAAGCAGGTATTATCCTTTGTGTTAACGGAATCGAAACCAAAAAGATCAGGATTCAGAATCTTAACTTTAACAGAATCAGATGACGAACAGCCATTTGATGTGATCATTAAATAATAGCTGCCACTTTCCGTTACCGATATTTCGGGTGTCCGCTCCAGGGTGCTCCAAAAATAATTTTGACCGATACCTCCTGACAGAACGAGCGGTTTTGAGGAACAAACTGTTTGGTCCACTCCCAGTTCCACCACCGGCCGGGCCGAAAAGATTATTGAAATGGAATCTTTAAGCAAACATCCCTCTAAATCCGTAACCGATAGTATGAGCGGGTCGGGAGGTGTTTGGGTAAGCTCGATAAACTGTCCGGTCATACCGTTGTTCCATTGCCAGCTCAGGTAATCTCCGCCATCCAGTCTTACTGTATCCCCATCGCAGGCCATGATATCAATTCCTAGCTGTGGCTTAATGAACGGAATAACCTCGACTGTATACTCGACAATCGTTTCACATGAAAAATTATCGGAATCAGTTTTAATAGATTTTACGCGGTAGGTTGTCGTTTTCAGCGGATAAACTATAATTTCAAGATTGTAATTGCCCGGTGGATTGATCCATTCCACCTGTTTTGAATTGCGAACCGTCAAAGTAACCGGAGATCCTGTACATACCGGTTGAGTTACAGAAGCCGATATTCTGGGTCGTGCGGTTTCAGCCAGCGGTACTACAATGCTGGTGACGCAGGAGTGGGAGTCACTTACTGATAATGTATAGTTTCCTACTCCGAGATCAGCCATTATTGAATCCTGTACCATACCATTAAGCTGGATTTTGTAAGGAGGTGTGCCACCGGATATCCGGGCCAGCGATATAATCCCATCAGTGCACTCTTTACATGTTGGCGGCAAGGCACAATACTTAACAATAAGACTATCGGGCTGTTTGATATCAAAAGGAATGGGATACAGGGTGGTGCAAACGGAATCCTCCAAAACCTGAACAATAAAACTGGTGCCGGGAAGAACATTTTCAAACAGGCCTTTATTATCATAGTAATTAATCCCGTTATCAATGGAATAGTAAAAATCCCGGCCGTCACCACTGGCATACACCTTGATAGCACCATTGCCCGCCCCATAACAGGTAACATCGGTATACGAAACAGAGTCAATCTGTAACAAATGAGGATCGTTCAGCTGCACGTGAATAGTATCGGATAAATTGCAACCATCTTTGGTGATGTCAACCCAATAATCGCCACTTCTTTTAGCCTGAATGGTTTGAGTTATTTCACCTGTGCTCCACAAATAACTATCACCAATACCTCCGTTGAGAGTTATTGGATCAGTTGAACACACCGCCGTATCCCTCCCGAGATTTACGGTGGGTGAGGGTAAAAAATGAACCCCAACCGAGCTGGAGAAAACACACCCATTCTTATCGGTTGCAGTAAGAACCAGAGCATTCATTTCCTTAGTTACCCGTGCAATCCTTCCCTTTTGTCCATTACTCCAAATCCAGTCAACGTAGTTTTCACCTCCATCCACCAGCACGGGCCAGCCCATACATGCGGTACGGTCATTACCCAGAGAAGGGATATTCTTGGGAAAAACGCGAACGGTGTCCCTCACAACCGTAATACACTCCCTGCCTTCATCGCGGCTGATGGCGTTTACAACAAATACTGTTGTGGTATCAACTTTCACTGTCACCTCATTTCCAGACAGCCCTGAAGGACTTACCCATTCAAATTCTACTGCTCCGGCAACAGTCAGCTTAATCTGGTCGCCCGGACATAAGGTATCCTGGCTATGTAGGATTTTCACACTCGTTCCACCCAGCTCATCTACCCGGATAGTATCAACCGCTTCGCACAGAGTCGATTTGGAAATAACGTGAACAATATAATCGCCGCCATTGATTCCGGTCAGCGTATTTGAGTTAACCGTAGGATAGCCCTCCCACAGGTAATTAAAGTTTTGTATGTTTCCGTTCGGAACAACAGTTGCACTGCCATCTCCCTGACCGCAAAAAGCCTTAACTGTTGAAGTTGAAACAATTGAAGGTGGAATTCTCTTTTCCACCCAAAGGGTATCCCATCCCACGCACCCATGATAATCGGTTACTTTAACCCGGTATTCCATTCTTGGATAAACGCTATCGGTGGTAATGGTGCGCCCCCTCACCTTGATTCTCACATCCTCCCATTCATAAAATGCGCCCGAACCGGCATCCAAATCTAAAAATGATCCGCGGCAAAGAGGAACAGTGTCATTGGCAGCCAATTTAACAGCAGGTAAAGGATTAATGGTTAAGTCTCTGGAGTAGGTAACCGGGCTTCCTGATTTAAATACTGTTAATCGAACCCGGTAAGTACCTGCCGATAGAAACTTGTACTTATACTCGTTGGTTTGGGATGTTTTTGTAACAGTTCCTCCGCCAACTTTCGAGAAAGTCCATGCTCGGGGAGTATTTAATGTGATGCTTGTTTGATCGGTTATGTAGAACAAAGTCTCATCGCCGAGGCAAAGATTTTCAAAATAAAATGGTTCCTGCTTTTTCACGATGGGAATTGAAGCCGGCAATCCCAATCCGCTCAATCCCCCAAGTCCCGTATCATTGTCTACCAGCCTGGTGCCGTTTTCGTCAAACTTACAGTCGGGGCGCATCGGTGAATTAATAATTCCAAGAAAATCCTGCCCGTTAATCGCCATATAGATTTTCCCGTTTGGTGCAAGTTGAAGCGCACCGCATTCAATTTCCGGATTGCTATACTTTATCTGGCCATTTTTAATAAACTGGGTTCTGTCGTAATCCAGAGATAAATCCCATTGATAAAGCTGGCCTCCATCGCGGCTGGTACCGTACAGATAGTTCCCCGAAGTTGGCTCAAATCCATAAATACCCGTCGGTGAAAACTCCACCCCATAAGCACCAAAACTGTAGGCAAATTTATCGTTAAGGTCCCCGGCAGGTATCTGTAAAGGATTTGATAACTGGCCAGTACGGGAATTAAACCGAAATATTTCAAAATATTTGCCACCTTCTACTGCACAAGCCAGACGAGTGCCCACATCGTTCACCTTCATTTGTCCTGCGGCACCCCTGTTAGTACCATCGTCGACCGTGTCATTTTGATGAACACTCCCAATGGGCTGGTATTCCGGATTATGCCAGATACTATCGAGCTTAACTTTTACAAATCTGTTGGTATTGAACTCATGCATCAAAAACCAGTATCCTGTTTTTGTGGTTGAATAAGTGAATGGAACAGCCACAAATTTCTCAGTCGAATTGGTTATCAGTCCGCCGTTACCGGTTGCGGTGGCATAGTCGTAAATAATTGATCCCGTTTCACCTGATTTTATTCTGATTTTATAAAAATTCCCACCAAAGTTGGAAAGATTACCGGTCTCGAATGATCTGGTAGTAAAAACAAAGTATTGATCAACGGTATCAGGATCGGGCACAATGGTTGCCGAATGCGTGGAAGAGGAATCGCCGCTCAGATTGAGTGTATTAATTTTTACATGATCGGAATTCCATAAATTCAACCCATCGGTGTAAAAAAGCAGCTTACCGGTAGAATCCGAGATGGCTGCCACTCCTTCCGGAGCATTCATTTGTCCATTAGCTAAAGGCACAGGGTCGAATCCGGTAAAATTCAGACCGGCATTTTTTCCAAAATACCAGAAATTACCTTGTTTCTGAGCATGAGCAGTAAATAGGGTACTGCTCACAACAAGGATTAAAAGCACATGCGCCAATCGGAAACCGGCCTGGCCTGGCTTATAAATGGGTATGATTAACCTGCTCAATATTAAACTCCTGCTCCGCTAATCGAGTATTGCTATTTTACTGGTAAATGAACGACTATTTTTAGGGCTAACCACAATCAGGTAAACACCATGTGGCAAATTACCACCAATTGGAAAAACGAGGTTCGCTGGGTTCACCCGCGTGATCAATTTTCGTCCCTGAAGATCGTACAATGAAATTTCCATGATTTCGCCTGATTGAATTCCGTTAAGCACAACCTCTCTGGTTCCCGGAACATAAACGATTCCGATTTCCGGATTCAGAACAGGTTCCGTTGAAAGCAGGTTCTGCCGGTCAATTACCAGATTGTCAATAAATCCGGAAGCTCCATCAGTACCGGCATTATTAACAAAACGTATCCCCTTAAAAGGATTGGTGTTGGCAGTTCCACCAATCTGAACATGCCATTGCCATTCCTTCATCATCACCTCATTCAGAGTAAAGGTTGCCGCTCCGGTAGTCATGTTCAGGAAGATATTCACCCGGTTCCAATTGTCAGCAACAAAACTAAATGGGAAGGTTGACGTTCCAAAGGTCAACAGACCAATATCTTTTCCGAGAAACTCAATTTTCGAATTCACAATGTTGTCATTTGAAGAACCACTTTTTTGAAGTAGCTCCGTGGCAACCTGGCCTCCTTTATTTAAGAATCGGAATTCGATATAATAAATAGGATCCACCGGTGATTTTATGACGACTCCCGCATCACTTTTGGGTTTCATTTCCATGGAGTAGAAACCAGAAAACTTAACATTTCTGTTTGCTACAGCCTTACCAGTGAGCGCATTATCGAAATTGACCCAAAAGAACGACTCATCAGCTATCGGGCAAGCTGAATAATAATCATCAAACCGATCAACAAAAGGTATTGGAAGATCCTGCCACGTTGAGAAATGGTAAATCCCTGAATAATAGGTTGAATCAGCATGATAGGCTTCTACTCTCCAGTAATATTCATTATTGGGTTCAAAGGTGCCATCATAAAACTTGTCCATCTGGAAAACCGATACCAATTCGAGAGTAGCCCGGCTATTACCAACAAACACATTATAGAAAACACCTGGTTCCGATTTGGTATTGCATTGCCAGGTAAGCCTGGTTACTGCCGGGAGATTGGCATTCCGGACCGGGGAAGGATAACACGGTGCAAATATGGAAGGTTGTGTGCGGGTCAACAGATTTTGGTTGGATTTTATTTTAGGATAAAAATCAAGATAGGATTCAATGCTGACAAAACAATTCTCATAATTTGCGCCAGGCCCCGCACTGAGATGACGGAGGAAGAAATCGGCTAGTTTTGGGAAATACTTGTCCGCGCCATACAAGTCCATCAGCATATTGGGATTGGTACCCGTAGTGGTAAACTGAAGGAGCCCCAGGTCGGAATTATGCCTGAATTCATAAAGATCGAACGGTAAGAAATCATATCCGTACAATTGAATCAGGGCGCGGGTTTTGCCAAAAGCAGTATAATTGAAATCGATACAATTAAAAAATCTCAGGTGCAAAAGTCTTTCCAGATAATCGCCTTCCCGTAACACGCGAATATTTGTTCCATCAATCCTTAGATTTTTCAGCTGAGGTAATTTTTCGAGTCCACGCTGATCAACAAAATTAATTTCGAGATCCCGGATCAGATCCAGCTCTCCAACAAAAGGCTGACGAAGGAGGTCAGAAGCACCGAGCTTGGTATTAATCATTTGCCGCAGGGCAAGGCTGGGAATATCAGCAATTGTTTGATCAAAAATGCAACGTACCGGCAGGCTCAGCTCCGAAGCGCCATGCGTTCCAAAATCAGCCACCACACGAATAACTGAGCCGGCGCCCATTACCGCCGGCGATAATACAACCGTGGATTGGGTAGTTTGAGCCACTGGAATCAGCCCATCCTTCAGCACAACAAACCGAACAAGATTGGCCCTGACGGAGTCACTCATATTGGTATTCCAGCTCACTCTGATACTGTCGCCCTCGGCTACTGCAGTCAGGTTTGTTACACCCGGCAAAAGCGATTTCGGGTGGTAATCAGTATAACAGGAAAGCAAAGAATGATCGGAATCAACCTTAACAACTGGATAATCAATTAAATAGAAACCGTTTAACTCACCACCCCACCCCATATTAAAATGAAAAAGGTTATCTGGAAAATAGCCGTCAATAACAAACGACTGGCCAAGCCAATCAGCCGGAACCGGGCGTTTCAGTGAAAGCTGATGGCGAACAACTTCTCCGATATTGTAGTTCCAGCTTTCAACAACTCGCATTTCTGGGCTATAGCTAAAATAAAGTGGCAGGGTGGTTTTATAGGCTTCCAATGCTGCACCTTCCGGTTGCATCATGCAGGAAACAGCCATATAATATATAAGTGTGTCCACCGATGGGTTGCCAAGGGTATTTGACATCCGGTCGAAACGGAATTTTGCCTGATTCATTTGTGTACATAATTCACCGTATCCGTTTAAAACATAACACAAGCGGTCAACTCCATTTGTTGGCTGAGCATAATAGCGGAAAACCTGGCCCATGGCAATAGGTACTGAGCCTCCGTTTTTAAAACTGCGCGGAAAGAGTTCAAAAAAGCTACTGTCACAATCCCAGCTGGTTGCCAGCAAGGGAGAAACCACTCCGGTTTTAAGCGGCGACACCGCTTTAGCGGAAGTGAGCGCCTGCCATTTCTGAACAATAAGCGGATTTACGGTATCGCGGCTATCATAATCTTCACATTGGGTTTTGATACTATTTATTACCGTTTTCATTAAATCCGGCATCCCGGCTTCCTGTGCAGGAAAATTACTTTCCCAGGAAAAACCCAGGATGGGTGGATAATTCTCACTTTTTGCAACCAGGACAAATCCTTTTTCACCTACGTTGCACACATAAAATGGATCCGTAAGGCTCAAACCGGAGGAGATTCTTATGTTGGAAGATGATAACTTAAGATCGGTAGGAAAATAATTGCTGACCACCTTTGCAGCGATGGCCAAAGCTTGATTCTTAGATACTTCGTCAGCTACAGCTGACATTTGCGACCATCCGGCTAACACCAGACAAAGGAGCAAAAACCGGGTAAAAATCGATGATTTCATTTGCTTTCAAATTTGGGCGTAACATATTGCGAATTTAGGGATTTCCAGCTATTGGAGAACAGTCATTTTCTTCAATTCAGCTTTAAAAAAAATTGTCGGCTGAAAATCAATTCTGCCGACAACTTTGTTCCTCAATAACAGGTTTTGACTAACCTGTCATTATTTTCACCACTCTGCGCATTTCAGGATTGATCCGCATGAGGCTGGAGTTATCATCACGAATGAGATATCCTCTTTTTTTCAGTTCAAGAATCTTTTTCAAACCTGGCGCCTGCGAGATGCCAAGGTCTTTAACGACATCACCTGGATAGGATCTGCCTTTTTTCAAAATGTTCTTCAGGATGAGTTTCTCGATCGGTGGCATAAAAAGCCTCCTGACGAGAATCCCGAGAACATTCAATCTTTTAGAAATCATAATGTTAATCTTTGGGTGGTTAAAAAATATCCGTTAAATAAAGCTAAAGTTCAAATAGTCAAAATTCAAAATATTGAAATTCAAAATGTTACAATCGCACTTGAAAAATTCGGTAGTGGTGTGTTCCGCCTCTAATTTACGGTAAAATTGTTGAGATATTGTCTGTTTTTTTAAATAATTTGACAAATGCAGCAAATTCTTTGATTAGTGTGTTAAAATCATTGGATCGGCAGAATTCTGGTCAATTAGAAATGCTCATCACCGGATATAGTGAATGTTACAAGTTTCCTGATCAGGGGATTAGGAGGATAGCCGTCAACCTAAGGATTTTATTGACGGATTGTTGTTTGAATTTGCCTTTAAGTACCCACCCCACCCCCTCCCTGAAAAAGGGAGGGGCTCCTCTCCGATGTAAATTTGGAGCTCTTTCCCCCTCCCTTTTTCAGGGAGGGGGCCAGGGGGTGGGTACCTTCAATATCTTATCAACATGCACCTTACAGTACAAATACAACAAAATTCCTTAGGTCGACGGCTATGGGATGAAGGGATGAAAGGGATTGCGTGAAATCGGGTGCATGAGAAGTGAATATAACAAGAAAAGCCGCCGCAAACCAAATGTTACGACGGCTTCTTTTTAGTCGGGGTGAGAGGATTCGAACCTCCGGCCTCGTCGTCCCGAACGACGCGCGCTAACCGGACTGCGCTACACCCCGCGGACAAAATTTCCGACCGCGAAGATAGTGGTTTTCCTACAACAAACAAGCAAAGATTAACCTTTGAAGATGCCTGAACCTACCTTCCCGGAACGCATCCGGGCAACTTGCTTATTTAACCACCAGCTTCATCACCTGATTATTCACTTTCAGGAAATACATCCCTTTGGCCAAATTGGTCAGGTCGATATTTCCCTGATAATCCAAAACCGAATGAACCCGATTTTGATAAACTGTCTGGCCCTGAATATTGGCAACCAAAATATCGAGGTCCGAAACCTGCCTGTTGGTAACAGTAAGGGTAAACTCTCCGCTGGATGGGTTCGGATAAACGTTGACCCTCGTAGTCAGTGAATTCAGATCAACGCTCATGCTGATTCCATTATTGAATACGTCATGGAGCACGTTGTAGTAAGTGGCTCTGGTATTCCTGTTTGCTCCGGCCGGAAACTCAGTAACGGTACCGTTAATTTGATATTTGTATTCAACATTCTGAAAAAGGGCCAAACCCGGTACGGTGAGCGTGTAAATCCCATTTCCAGCATCCGTGAGGTGGGAAGCTGAGCCATTAAAACTGTTGAATGTGCCGGCAACATCAACAAAATCACCTGCCGATGGATTGAAACTTCCATTGGCAATCGGGATAGACATATCTACATTGAATGTCACATCGGTATTTTGGGGGGCTCCGATACTGTTGATATTCAGCCTGATCATTCCAAGTTCATCATTTTGTGACCAGTTTGTGTCGTTATACCGCCGGTAAAGTGTTTTACCATAAGAAAACCGATGGCTTTGGTCGGCACCTATGGTAAACCGGTAAACATTATTTGGGGCTCCGATCCCTGCACCATGGAAAGTTTGGATGGCGGCAACATAGAATCCTGGTTCCAAAAATTCGGATTCCCCATCTTTTTGAACGGGTAGGGTTACCCACGTATCAATCATTTCCTGTGTTACAGTAGTATATTCTGACATGATGACTTCAGCCCAGGCATTTTCTGCAACATCCCATTTAAAGAGCCAATACTGAAAATTGTAACCAACATGGGTGCTGGCTACTTTATTCTTTGGCCTCTGCATAATTACGCAGGATATCGAATTAATCTCGCATGGTTTCTTGATATCGTAAGCTATTCCCATATAATCCCCGTCACTGTTCCCCCACGAGGCTGTACTGGCATGCTCCTCAAAGGAAAGCACCGGCAAATGTGTAGCCCCCAAAATTATCAGTTCCTATCTGTGAGGCAGGAGTCATGTAAACGAAACCTTCATTATTGTCAGTGTTATCAAGGTCAGTCATATACTGCCAGCTGTTTTCCATCATCAGATCGCTGTCATAACTTTCCATTAGCTGAATATCATCAATGCACCAGAAATAGCGGCTCATACTGCTGTTCCAAACAAACCGTATCCATACGTTTGACTGACCCGCAGCGATCCCTGAAATATTAATTTCAGGGTAAGGGTTTTTGCAAAAAACGCTGATTGGAGTGTCATAAGTAACTTTAAAGTTAGCCCAATGTACCCCATTGTCGATTGAAACGGCAACTTTAATATCTATAGCCGGATACAAACGGAAAAATTGTCTGAAGGTTAAGATGACACCCGAGCGGGTTGAACAATCCATCGTTGGTAGTTGAAACCAGGATAAAGCGCCATTCCCTGTACTGACCCCATCCTTGAAATTATATTCGTCCATGGGCAAAACAAAATAGCCATCTTCAGGTGTCAGGGAGTAAGCATGACCCGGCTCATTGGTGAATCTGCCTTTTATACTGTCAGTACCAGCCCGCCATACCCAGGGACAGCCAAAGTCTGTTTCCTCAACAATCTGGAATCCGGCAGGTGCCGTCCAACCTCTGGGATCAGCTGAATTTTTCCAGTTGAACGTTTCTTTATAGAAAACTTCACCACCGGACTTATGGCTTGATTGCTTAGGATGAGGAACAGGGGTCATCAGTTCGGAACCGAATGGAAGAACATTGCCTTGATCCACCCTGACCTTTTGTCCATTGGTCAAACCTGCTAAAGACAACATTAAAAATAACAGTAAAAACTCTTTCATTGACTTTACTTTTTAGTACTAGTGATAATCAAAGTAACCTATTTAAAAAGTAAGAGTCTATTCATTCCCATAATTAACCCAAATGATCATAGCACCGCTTTTGGCAGATGAAAAAGTCGGGAATTCCGTAGCTGTAGTAGCTATAACTACTTAAAGTATAAGGTTTTTTAAACTGTTTCGGCTTCGCCCAGTTTCCGCAGGTAGAATACATCACAGGCAAAATGTCCGGTATTTCCCATCTGCTTTTGAATTTGCGCAAAGCCCAGATGCTCATACAAGCCGCGTGCAGCGCGCATTTGCGGAATGGTTTCCAGATAAATCTGCCGGTAACCCATCTCTTCCGCCACGGCCAGGCAAAGCAGCAGCAGTTGCTTGCCAACTCCTCTGCCCCTTGCCGCTGCACGGAAATACATTTTAACCAGTTCGCAGGTTTCCGGCTCACCCGGCAATGGTGCAATGCCTGCTCCACCGATTACCGTACCTTCCAACTCAACAATAAAATACCTTCTCCCCTCTTTTTGAAAGGCCTTGAACATCTCCTGCGTGTCACGGTCACCTGACGCAAAACCGCCACCAGTGGCGCCATGTTCAATCAGTGTTTCCAAAATAATATCGCGAATTGCAGGACTATCATCCGGCATGATCGGCCTGATTAAAAAGGTACCAACCTCGCTGCTGATTTTAATTTCGTTGTTTTTCATTTGATCCTTCAAATATGAAAAAAAAATAGAATTTCTTTCATCGGATTGGGTTAATAATCATATATTTGGCAATCGGATTCGCAAAAGTTGACAAGCTTTTCATATATTATTGTAAATTAATCAATTAACACCACCGTTATATCCGGCATCCTTTGCTATGAAACAAGCTATTTTTCAGACGCCAGAGCCGTCATTTAACAGCAAAATCACGGACTTGGTAATGGACATCGAATATCTCCGGAAAAAGGAGAAAATTGTAACTACCGACCCATTCATTTACAATCAGTTGCGTAACATATTTATGGATCTTGATGCCATGGGGTCTGCCAGGGTTGATGGAAACAAAACCGGATTAAGTAAGTACCTGGAAGCCAAGGAGGACGACCCGGAAGCCAAGGGTAGAAAAACGGTTGAGATCGATAAAGTTTCGGAAAACATGCGTCTTTTGGATCAGAATATTAAGGAAACCGTGTTTTTTCAAGGTTTCTTTACCGAACTGCACCGCATGATCCGTGAAGGAATCACCAACGAAAGCAACAGATTTGCAGGTAAATACAGGCATACAGCTGCCCGTCCGGACGTTCCGGGAAACACGAGCCCGGCTTTCCATTTAGTTGAAACTTTTATGGATAAGCTGATTAGCTACATTAATAAAAAAGAGACATCGAAATTCGATGCAATTAAAACGATATACACTCACCAGCGTTTCCTTTGGATTCATCCTTTTCGTGAAGCCAACGGGTTAATTTCCAGATTGATCGCTTATGCCATGCTCCGCAAGCAGGGATTTGGTGGAGTTGCTGACCGGATTGTGAATCCAACTTTCAGCTTTTGCTGGGATCCGGAAAAATACCTGAAGTTAATCCGGCGTGCAGATTCGGAAAAAGAAAAAGATGTATTTGCTTTTATCGAATTTGCCCTCGAAGGGTTGCGCGATGATATGGCCAGGATGGACCGGCTGCTTAATTATGAAATTATCAGGGAAGAAATTTTGAGACCCGCTTTTAAACACCCTCTTTTCGACCGGGTTTTTGGTGAGCAGGACCGGCTGATAATCGATCTGGCTATGGATAAACAAGTATTTCAGGCAGCTGATGTACGCCTGTTCTTCCCCCAAAAACACCCCACTGAGATTTCCAAAATGCTCAAATGGCTGCGCGATAAGGAAATGATTATCGGAATCGATGAAAATGCCAGAAAATATGCCATAAATCTGGAAAACAAGTATTTAGTAAAACTAGTTGTTGGAAAATTGGAACGAGCCAGTTTTATTCCTTTCACCTGAACAACAAAAGGTGAATTGATCTGTTAATTTTGCAGCGTTTTTCACGTTATATCATTTATGAAAATAAAATTCTCCCGGATGCTCCTGGCCGGAACGATAATCGTTCTTACTTCGGCGTTCTTTGTGCCAGACAGCAAAAAAGAGCTTGTGCTGAATGAAGCCATCTCCCAGTTCTTATCGTTTCGCCATTATCAGCCACTTAAAGAGGATGATAGTTTCTCGGAGCGCGTTTTTAACCTTTATATCGACCGGCTCGACCTGAATAAGCGGTATTTCCTTCAATCCGATTTTATTGAGCTCTCAGCCTACAAGCTGAAGCTGGATGATCAATGGAAATCCCGTTCACTCGAGTTTTTCCTGAAATCATCGGAACTGATTCAGAAAAGACTGCTCGAAACAAAGGCATACTATACTGAATTTCTAACGGCACCTTTCGATCTCAAGAAAAATGAAACTTTTGAAACCGATCCCGAAAAAACAAAGTACCCAAAGGATAACACTGAGATACGGGAATCATGGCGCAAAGCACTAAAATTCCAGGTTATGACCCGCGTGGCAGGCAACCTGCAAATACAAAGCGATGCCTCAGGAAAATCCGATACTGTAAAGATTAAGTCTACTGAGCAGCTCGAGGCTGAAGCCCGCAAAGGCCTGCTCGATAATTATAACGACTGGTATGACAGGATCCGTAAAATGGATGAGGACGACAGGTGGTCAATCTACGTCAATTCTGTGATTTCAGCTTATGATCCGCATTCCGTTTATATGCCCCCACGCGATAAGGAACGCTTCGATATCGCCATGTCGGGTAAATATGAAGGCATCGGCGCAACGCTTCGTCAAAAAGACGGTTACCTGATGGTAGTTGATATGTTTCCCGGAAGCCCATCGTGGAGAAGTAAAAAGATGGAGGTAAACGATTTGATCATGCGCGTAGCCCAGGGCGATCAGCCATCGGTAGATATCCTGGATATGAAACAGGAAAATGCGGTAGCATTAATTAAAGGGCCGAAAAACACAAAAGTCCGTTTAACGATTCGCAAACGAGATGGTTCGGTAAACGAGATCGTCCTTACCCGCGCCGTGGTTATCATGGAAGAGTCTTATGCTTCTTCCCTGGTGCTTACTGATGCTGGCGGAAACGTTAGAACCGGTTATATTTTCCTGCCTCAGTTTTATCAGGATTTCCAGGACCGTAACGGCCGCAAATGTTCCGATGATGTTGCCAAAGAAATCGAAAAACTGAATGCTGAAGGTATCGACGGTCTGATTATCGACCTTCGCAATAACGGCGGAGGATCGCTTCCGGAGGCTGTTAAAATGGCCGGCTTGTTTTTCCCCAAGGGACCGGTTGTGCAAATTAAAACCAAAGAAGGTAGCCCGGTAATCCTCGACGATACCGATTCTAAAACACAATATGGCGGACCACTGGTAGTCATGACAAATTACTCGAGCGCTTCGGCATCGGAGATTTTTGCAGCAGCCATTCAAGACTATGGAAGAGGAATTATTGTGGGCAGCCCAAGCACCTGGGGAAAAGGAACCGTTCAGCGCGTAACCGATCTGGATGAATTTGTTAACGATAAATTCAATGATATCAAACCACTCGGAGCTCTTTCCCTGACTATCCAGAAATTTTATCGGATCAACGGTAAAACCACTCAACTCAAAGGAGTTACTCCGGATATCGTGTTACCTGATTCCTATCAGCAGATGGATATCGGCGAAAAAGAAGAAAAGTATGCCTTAAACTGGGACGAAATTGCTCCCGCAAAATACACCCCGTGGCCCGAAACACTTCCCAAAGACAGGTTGAAAAGTTTATGTGATAAACGAGTTGCAGGTGATGACCAGTTTTCCATGATCCGCCAGAATGCAACCAGGATTAAAAAAGATTCGGAAAAAACTATTTTCAATCTCAACCTGGATACCTATCTGAAAGAGTTGAAAGCTCAATCGCAGGAAGCCAAAAAGTACGAACAGATGATGAAGGCCGCCACCAGCTTAAAGATTAAATCGCTGGAGTCCGATCTGGCACTAAACAAGGCCGATACCGCCCGCAGCGAAATCACCCAGCGAATGATTGAAGATCTCTCCAAAGATATCTTTTTGGAGGAGGGCGTTATGGTTATCAAAGACATAATTAAGAAATAACGCTTTGAAAACTGACAGCTGGTAAAAGGTATCAAAAACTGTTTTATCGGTACTGACAGGTTAACTAATAAAGAAAAAGTCCTCATTAACAATAGGTTAATCGAGGACTTTTTCTTTCCAATAATTGCAACCGATAGATAATTAGCTGCCTCCTGAAACACACTGTTTATTACATCGCAAGCATGGTACAAGTATTTGCACCCGTTATTGTTCAAGACGATTTTGATGTGAGGCAATTCAGAATTTCAATGTTCTGGACTTTATCGCGCTTCTTAATAAACCCCTGCGTCGAAATAACCAGGAATGTCGAAGAGTTTATCCTTTCCTCAATTTTCAATGTGGCAAGGCCAGGCAAATGTTTCGTTAAATGGAAACAATGTATTAAGGCAGCATAATTCCTACATGTAAGGACAAGCGAAAAAACTAGTGAATCCAAATGGTATCGGTAACCGAATTGATTCCGCTGAAGATCCCCAGACCACCCTTGATGTTGCTATAAACAGAAACCGGTTCGCTGAATACATCCTGACCGGCAACATATTGGTCAATAATCTTTTTGTTGTATTTCAGATACTCCTCTGTTATGCTCGTAACCGTGAGAACTATGAAATCCGGTTTTTTCATTAAATTGTCCACACTGCCCGAAATCGTAAAATTCAATTCATCCGATTCGGGAACATACGCACTCAAATCCAGGCAATAACCATCGGTTCTTCGGAGGGTTTTGAATGCACCCGGGTATTGGATGCGAAGCTGCAGAAAATCGTATATGGTAATGTCAGGATCGTTGGGAGCCATATAGTAAGGACTGCCATAAACCATATTTGTACGATAGCGCAGTTTTATTGCATAATATACGTGACCTGTCTTTCGGGTGTCAAACTTCATGCTGATAATACCCTTAACACCATAGTTAAAAAGCCCGTTCTTCGGTTCATGCTTGCTTCCCTTTGTTACCAGTTCCTTGATTTCCAAGCTGTAAACCGGTTTTGGAGGAATATAGCTGGTTGCCGATACTGTATCTCCGGCGGTTATGATTTCGAGCGACACCGTTTCCAAAGGTTCAGCACGTACATTTTCAGTAGTTGAGGTGTAAAAACCCAGATCCCGGCCAACGAACCGATCCATTTCAACCGGACTGTGACTTTTCGTCGAGATACGAACGATGGCTCCCTCGATGGGGACAAATTGGTAAACCCAGATTGATGATGGAGTGCTTGTAAGCTCTATTTTCCAGATGCTGTCGGGATGGAAGAGGCAATTTACTATTGGCTTCGGCTTGGAATCAATTCCAAAATCATAATCCCTTTTACACGACAGGAAAACGGACAGAAACATTATGGCACTGAGAATTTTCATTTTCATAACCTGTCAGAATTTAATGGAATAGCTGACTGAAGGCATAATGGGGAGCAGTGTGACGATTTTAAGCCCGGCTGAACTCTTTTGAGCCCAGGCACCCGAAGTATCATCCGTATAGGTTACATAGAACGGATTCAAGTGGGAATAGGCATTATACAGTCCCAACGACCAGGTCCGCTGAAAATGTTTCTTCTCCTTGATGAAACTGATTCCTAAATCAAGGCGATGATATGCTGGCATCCGGTACTTGTTGCGTTCCCCGTAATAAATAATTTCACCCCGGCGACGCGACATTTCGGTTATGAATCCAAACATATTTTGGGAAGACATCAGCTCCCCATAATTAAAATCGTTCATGCCAACCGGATATTTCACATAAGGGTAAATCGTCTCCGGCAAGGTTACCGGGTTGCCTGAAGTAAAAACCCAGGTTCCGCTCAGAACAATGTTTTCCTTGATTTCGTAAGTAAGGTTGAGTGCAATATCGTGCCTGCGGTCATATCTGTCGAAATACCACCTCCCTCCGTTAATCTGATCAAACTTTCTTTGACTCCACGAGAGCGTATAAGCCAACCAGCCCTTCAGTTTACCCTCTTCCCTACGGAGCAGAAATTCCAGACCATAGGCCTTGCCGACACCTCCTGTCACGATCTTGTTTTGCCAATCATTTCCCTGAACCAAAAAAGAAGCACCTTCAGCATAGGAAATCAGATTTCGATAATCCTTGTAATAGGCTTCAATACCAAAATGGTACGGCCCGAACGGTCTGCCGAAACCTGCGCTGAACTGCTGGGATTGTTGTGGCGGGATCCTTTCCGTGGAAGGTACCCATAGGTCGGTTGGCATACCCAGACCTGAATTCGATAACAGGTGAATGCTCTGCTGGATGCGGGAATAAGAGAGCTCAATTTTTGCAGAACCCGGCCACTCGTAACCCCCGGAGAATCTGGGTTCCAAAGACCAGTAATTGGTGTTGCCCGAACGGTAAAGATTAAATCGTAGCCCCGGATTAAGAAAGATACCGTTAGGTAAACGGATCTGATCCTCAGCATAAACCGACGAGGAAAATGAATTGAAGGGTACCGCGTTTATCAAGGTATCCCGACTGAGGGAATCGCCGGTGAACAGGTAGGACTGAACACCCGGACTGAATTTATACCCGATAGCTTCAACTCCAAAATTAATTTTGTGATTTTCTCCCGGATAATAATTAAAATCAGCCTTGCCCGTGATATCCCTGACAATGGATGAGTAGACTGATTTTATTCCTGACTTTACCAGGGTATTCCCCTGACCTGCTTCCGACAAATATTCATATTCACTGTTCAGGTGATAATGGGTAAAAGACAGCTGTGTATTACAAAACAACTTATTGCTAAAGGTATGATTCCATTGAAGTGAAGCCAGAGAATTACCCCATTTCAGACTGTTCTTACTCTTGTTGATTGCCGGAACACTATAGTCATTCTGCATATAACTCTCAGAATAGGAGTCGTTTCCATTATAGAGGTTCAGGTAGATTCTGTCGGAAGGAGAAAGAATGAAATTGATTTTTCCGTTTAGGTCATACAAGGAATAACCCGAATTCTGTTTGTAGAGTTTGGTGTTGCGGAGCAGGTCGGGTATTGCGGTAATGAGATCGAAATAGCTCCGGCGTGCCGAAAACATATAGGATCCTTTACCTTTAATGACAGGACCATTTAAAGAAATTCGTGAAGAGATCAATCCAATGGAGGCCGATCCCTCATGTTTATAAAGGTTTCCCTCTTTCATCCGGACATCGATAATTGAAGAGAGCCTTCCACCATATCGTGCCGGGAAACCTCCTTTTATGACATCGACAGAATTAATGGCATCGTCATTAAAAACAGAGAGGAAGCCATACAAATGAGAAATGTTATAAATCGGATTTCCATCCAGCAAAAACAGGTTCTGATCAGGACTACCGCCCCTGACCACCAGTCCGGTTGTTGCTTCGGTGGCGGATTGTATGCCTGGCAAGAGCTGAAGGCTTCTGATAATATCCCTTTCACCGCCCAGTGTCGGAAGAAACCGGATCATTATGGGTGTAATCCTGAACTCCGAAATTGAGGCTCTTTCACCTGATTTATGACCAATGACGGACACTTCATTAAGCGATATTACTGCATCAATTTTGATATCCACGGTGGTATCACGCGATATATTTATGGTTTTCCGGAATTTCCCGTATCCGACATAGGAAGCCTGAATGGTTACGCTTCCTTTGGGTACAGTCAGACTATAGAACCCAAAGGAGTTTGTCGAGGTGCCAATCAAGATTGATTCGCCGGTAAAAACATTTGCATTAATCAGAAATTCACCGGATTGGGAATCCAGAACATGTCCGGAAACGGTTATTTTCTGGGCGATGTTGCTGAGCGGTACCAGAAGTAACAGAAAGATAAACAGAGGAGACCTTGGCACCATTGGTAGGAAGTTAATTTTCTGTAATGTACAGAATATATTCAAAATATTAGATCTGGAGGGAACTGCAAGCGATTTCTGTTTCGCATGAGTCATTTGCCTGACTTCTCTTACAGGCGGATTAACAAGCCTATTATTAATGAATTCAATTCACTGTCAAGTTCATCTCTGAGAGTGGTTTCCAGTTTGCCATACACATCGTCTTTTATCCGTGCCCAGAATTATATACTTGATTTTTCAGTTTTCATATACATCAAGCACCGAGATTCTCTCAGATAGATCAATTTGTTGTTTTAAAAATAAGCAGCTAAAAAAAGCCCCGGATCGATTTTCCGGGGCTTTTGCTTTTATCAAGAGCGATGCAGGATTTACAGCAAGCTATCAAATTTAACCCTTGTTTTCTTGTCCGATGGTCTGGTCATTTTCACCGATACAATCTTACCCTGAGTATCAAACATCATGAAAGTAGGCACACCCATAATCTTGTATTTTTTGCATAGTGCTGATTCCCATGCCTTCTCTCCAATTATTTGCACACCTTGGAGCTTTTTCCCGCTTTCCGGAACAAAATTTAACCAGGCTGCATGATCTTCATCGATGGAATAGCTGATAAACACAATGTTTTTGCCATGATAATCGGTTTCCAGCGTATCCAGGTAAGGAATTTCATATTTGCATGGTCCGCACCATGTTGCCCAAACATCAACATAAACCAGTTTACCCTTGAAATCCGAGAGCTTAACCGTATTGCCCTGAGCATCCTTACCGGAAAAATCAAATGCAGGCTGACCCTCACCAAGCAGTTTCCATTCAGCTACTGTTGCATTTAACTTATTGATCAAAGAGGTATCCTTACAGCGGCTCAGAAAAAAATCAATAGATTCCTGTACAGCAGAGATTTCTTCCCACTGTATCTGACCGGATATGGATTCAAACAAAAAATTATCAAGTACAATCTGATTTTTAATTACTTCCAGCGCCGTTTCCAGTTCAATCTTCGAATTATTGATAGTTTGTGTGGAATCGGCTTTCTTCAAAGCTTCAATCTTTTTACCGGCGGCCTTATTAACCATCACGGTAACATATTGCTTAAAAGCACTGGATTTCACAAAATCCGGCTGGTTGATATCGAGGTCCTTTTCATAGGAATAAAAACTTTCAGGAGCCTTATATCCTTCCAGTTTGGCAAAATAACCGTGATAACTCTCAAACATCGCCAGATTATTTGCCCAGCCGAATAACACCTCAGCTTCTTCGGTTTTCCAATAGGGATCGTTCGGATCACTCTTGGCTACATTGGCCAAAAGCGCCTTTTGAGCTGCCAGAATCGAGTCCTGCTTAACTTTGAATGCATCAGGCTCCAGTTTGAATACCTCATAATCAACCCCGCCGCCCTTAGTTGCTTTAGCTACCAGGTAATTATTGATATCCGATCCGGCACCGGCAAATTTGAGTGAAGCTTTAAAATTCGATGCATCAAAGGTGATATCCAGTTTCATTCCCGGAGCCAGGTGGAATGGCATATAATCCTGTTTCCCAACCAGCAGGTAATAATTCGATGGTTTTGCCAATTCCGGAACAGGGAAATTAAAACTACCATTAGCATCAATGCGAATGGAGTCTTTGGCCCCACCGGGACCGCCGAGCATAAAGAATCCCGAAGTGAGGTTTTGCACCTTTCCGGTAAGAGTAGCCCCTTTTTTCGCTGCTGGATTGCACGAAAAAAGGAAGGGAACGAGAAGAAGAGAAATGAGAAGCTTTTTCATTTTTGTCATATTAAAAGTAAAATTTGTTCAGAAATCAGGAGACACGCAATTATCGTCTTTTTTATAACAGGTCTTTAAGTACCCACCCCAACCCCTCCCTTTTTCAGGGAGGGGGCCAGGGGGTGGGTACCATTAAACGCTTCTGAGCGAATCATTTGCGAGTTATGAGGTTTGGGGCCCAACAGAATTATACTGGCGGTCTCTACTGGCGGATGAAACGGTCTGTCAGATGCTGTTTGCCAGCCCATACACGGATAAAATACATGCCGGGAACCAGGTCTGGATGGAGCATTTTTTGAATAGTGCCATTACTTACGGGTATCGATTCTTCATAAACCTTTTCACCTGTGATGGAGAGCAATTCAACCCTGGCAACAGATGTTCGGATACCGGATATTTGCAGGTTTAAGGCACCGCTGGTCGGATTTGGATATACCTGCATCTTGCTGCTGATAAATCCAATTGGCTCAGTTCCTGAGGTTCCCTGAATCAGGTTTGTCATCCAGATACCTCTTCCAAAAGTAGCTGCATAGAGTTTTTTGGTCGGATAATGAATCTCCAGTTCCGATACCACCACATTCGGCAGTAAATTGCTGTATAGAGTCCATTTTCCTGATGCCTCGGTAAAATAATAAACACCTGCGTCGGTTCCAATATAAACCACATCATCACCGTAACCTTCCTGATGAACCACTGAATTAACGGGGATATTAGGGAGGTCCAGCGACATATTGGTCCACGTTGCACCCCCGTCGCGGGTACGGTACACATGCTGTCCGGGAAGGAATCCGCCATAAGTTATCCACAAATCCAGTGAATCGGAACCATTTACCGCCAAAGAAGTAATGTAAAGTGAATCCGGGATTCCATCAATAATGTTGGTCCAGCGGGTCCCCCCGTCCTGAGTGGCCCAAAGTTTTGTTTTGGTGGGATAGTCATAACGGATCCTGGATGCAGCATACAATGTTTTATTATTACCCGGATACATAGCAAGAGCCGTGATTTCAGCAGGGCTTCCATACCCGGTTACTGCAGGAAAGTTCGATATTTTGGTATAGGTATTACCCATATTTGTTGACTTGTACACGTTACCAAAACCGGTGAATATGATGTTCGGGCTATTTACATCCTGAATCATCGGGGTGGTCCACTCACCTTTTTCGTTGCCGGCATTTGGCCTGATACCCCTGAAATTATTACCACCATTATCTGATCTCACCAAACTACCATATTGCGAGGAACCGTATACAATATCCGGATTATCGGGATTAATCATGCAATCCATCCCGTCGCCACCAATAAAGTTGATCCAGTTACCGTTGCGGTTATAGAAGCTGGAGTTATCCTGTGCTCCCCCCACAACATATCCCGGAAACATTTCACACAAACCGATGCGATAGAAAGAAGTAATAATCATACCATTAGAACGCTCCTGCCAGGTTGTGGCCCAGTCTCCGTTTGCCTTCGTTCCGGGGATGATTGTATCGGTGCGGGTAACTCCACCATCGTGACAGGCATAATACTTTTTATCAACCGCATTATACTTATATTGATGCTGATCAGCATGCAGCGTAAAATTAGCATCGGAAAAAACCCACGATGATACTGCGGTCCAGGTGGTTCCACCATCTGATGTGGCATTCATATTTAATCCACCAACATAAACCCTGTTCTTATTTTTTGGATCCACCAAAATTGCCAGATCATACCAGCCCTGGTAG
>CAIXKO010000314.1 GCA_903919925.1 uncultured Bacteroidota bacterium
ATTGATTTCAGGGCCGGTGGCGATATGTATTCCATAACCAAATGGTTTGGCTGTTATTCAGGTGTTTTAGCTGAAACCGCAGCGATCAATCCTAAAGGTAAAAATGTTCGCGATGCGATTGAAGATGGCGGCGGTGTTTTGGCCGACGGTGTTTATGGAAAAGTTGGCGCTGATGGAAACATTGTTTTCCTTGATAAATCTGGAGCTGAAGTAACTGCACCAGTCGCTAACACTGAAGCTTATGCCAACGCGCAGGACTTTTTTGAAGGATTCTGGGGAAAAACAGAATTGGGAATTTATGATACCAGCTATGTTAAATTGCGTGAATTTAATTTGGGATACACATTAAACCAGGCATGGGTAAAGAAAATTGGTTTCAGTTCAGTTAACTTATCGCTTATTGGGCGTAACTTACTGATTATCTGGAAGAATATGCCGCATATTGATCCAGAAAACTCATTTAGCGCAGGCAATGTGCAAGGGGTTGAAAGCAACATGATCCCTACTTCAAGAAGTATTGGTTTTAACCTGAGGTTAACCCTTTAAACAATTGACAAAATGTTAACTGTAAAACAAAGAGCAATGAAAAAAATCGCAAAAACAACTCTGATACTCCTCCTGACGCTTGGTATTGGTATATCGTGTACCAAAAACTTTGAGGAGATGAACACCAGCCCGAATTCTCCGACGGATGTTCCTGCAATCAACACTTTTACTGGTGTATGTGTCAGCAGCCCCACCAACTGGCTTGGGGGGTGGATACAGCATACTTATCTGGGTTGCTGGAGTCAGCAATGGACCAAGATACAGTATATCGATGAGGATAAGTATCTCGTTCGTCCATCAGATATGGATGGATTTTTCAACACGACTTACACAACATCTTTAAAAAATCTCCAGATAGTTTTGGACAAGACAGCAGATTTTGCCACAACATCAACTGACTTCCGTGATGATGGTCTCCATGCTGCTGCTATGGTACTGGTTGCCTGGAATTATTCAATGCTAACTGATGTATTTGGTGATGTACCTTATTTTCATGCCATTGAAGGATTTTCCGCAACGGGTGATCTGACCCCTGTATATGATCCACAGGAGCAGATTTACAAGTCACTGATTGACACCCTTCTACCGAAAGCTAATGAGATTCTTGCCGGATCCATCGAAAATTTCGGCGCAGGGGATGTTATTTACGGAGGAGATCCTGCCAAGTGGAGGAAATTCTGTAATTCGCTGCGTCTACGTTTGTTAAACCGCGCAAGTGATGCATGGGCAGACGCCGATACAAAAATTCATGATATGTTGGGAAATCCAACAAAATGGCCGATTATGGCAAGCAACGATGATAACTGTAAACTGGATTTTCCAGGAGCTGCTCCATATAAGAATCCGATTTACAACACATTATTTTCCAGAACTGACCAAGGTATTTCGCAAACGGCTGTTGATTTTATGAAGAAGCGGAGCGACCCCCGGCTTCCAGTATTTGCACAGCCCCGTGCTGAAGATGGAGACTATGTAGGTCAGCAGAATGGTGCAGCCCGCCAACCACCCATGGCCAAGCGTTCGTTACTTGGAACCGCCATTGCTTACACAGCCAATGCCCCGGTTATTATTCTGCAATATGCTGAGGTTAAATTCTATATAGCTGAGCATATGGCACGTAAGAGCGAAAACGCCAAGGCTGAGTATGAAGAGGCAATAAAAGCAAGCATGGATCTGTGGGGAGTAGGTTCGGCAGCCGATGCTTACCTTGCCGGAGAAAATGTGGCCTACAGTCAGTCAAAAGCTATTGAGCTGATTACGGAGCAAAAATGGATGGCGATTTTCGGTCAGGGAGTTGAAGCCTATGCCGAGATCCGCAGAACTCATACACCTAAGCGAATTTTCGAATATGAACTGGAGGCCACCGTATTCCCAGGACGCGGTTTGCCGGTTCGTATGGGATATTCAACTGCTGAGCAAAGCTACAATGGGAAAAACCTGATTGCAGCTAAGGATCGGCAAGGGGTTGAAAACACCGATGGAGGGATGTTTGGCGCCCGTGTTTGGTGGGATACTAAGATGCAGCCGATTCCTACGGTTAAAGATCCTCAGAAGGATTATTGACCTTCTTAAAGTTGGGGCTGGGCCAAAATAGGGCAGGAGGGCAGGAGGGCAGGAAGGCAGGAGGGCAGTGAGGAAAGATTAAAAGCAAGAATGTTACAAGTTGCTCGTAATCTAAATGTTACATGAATTTTAATGCCTTTATTTCTTGCCTTCCTGCCCTCTTGCCTTACTGCCCTCTTGCCCTTTGTAACCATATCGATTTTGGCCCAGCCGCAACTCACTAAATAGAAAAAGCCCCATTGCCGGGGCTTTTTTTATTAGTAAGCATATTTGTAAAGTTGCCACTTTAATGTAGTAGTGTCTTTAACTGTTCTTTCAAGCCAGAAATCGGTATATGCCAACCGCTTGATTCTCCACTTGGTTATAACCGAATCCTTGAACTGGTTTTTATAGGTAATCATCTGAAAGGAATCGCGATCGGAGAAGAACTGCCAGCGACCGCCCTCCAACGGATTTTCATCGGCAGAAGTGGCCATCCGGTTATGATTCCAGGTAAATGCCCCGCCTTCGGATTTCTTAATATAAATGAAGTTCATTTGCTGGTATGGGTAATGCGCGGTAGAGTCTTTACCTCCATAGATTACGCTCTGGAAATACCAGGTACCGCTAACCCTCATTCCTTTAGAGTACAAGCTCATATAAGGACCCTCATCATATTTTTTACAACCTGCAAATACGGCCAGTGCCAGTAAGGCAATCAAAATCCATTTATTCATATTTTATTACTTGATTTATTTATCCAGGTAAATAACACATTAAGATCCTGTTCATTGTGAAAATTTATTTTCCTGGCATGTATAAACTCTCTTAAATCAGGCTTATTGAATTCCCTGATTGAAAGAAAGGATCCCCTTGAAGCCGGCAATTCTTGTGGAGATTCCATTTCAGGCGTTTGATAATAGTAATACTTTCCCGAAACAAAACGGTCATAAGAATTTTGGCAATGGTAAGGGGTCACCGGATCCATTCCTGATTCCAACCGGGATGAATAGCGAACGAGAAGCCTGGTTTTTCCCTCACCAATGACCTCGAACCAGGCCATATTGGCATTATTGTTATGAGTAAAGGAAAGGTATTCAAATCTACGGTTGTTGAGCCATACTGCACCAACTTTCAGAGGATTTGCTATAGCTAAAGTATCGAGGTTATTGATGAACTGCATTTCATTTCCATACACATTATACCGCATTTTGAATTTACCACCAATGGTATCGTCTTTTAGGAGAATTCTCCCCTCGCACCAGGGTTCAAAAAGGTATGGAGTTCCCTTTATTTCAGTATACCGGCCTTCAGGGCGAATATGCAAGGCCATTTGAGACCCCTCATATCCAGTTGAAAACACCTCAGTATAATTGGTGATTAATTTGTCCGTTTCCTGCGCAACTGCATGAGCTGTCATCAAAAAACACAAACCGGCAAACACAGTGATGATCTTCATGATTCCAAAAGTAGTGTTTTTTTGAGAGCCCGGATAGTTGTGTTAAAGATTCGTTAATCATTAAAAGGGATGAAAACGATTCACTATTTTCGCCGCTACAAACTGAAAATGAATCTATTATTTATCTGATACCGATGAAGAAAATTTCTATTTCTATTCTGCTAATCAGCGCTTTACTTATTGCCTGCAATAGCACCAAGTCGGTTAAAACCGAAGCCATACCTGTAAAAATCAGCGAAATAAAAGCCAAAGCACCTGAGCTTATGGGAAAGTTGATCAGCCTAACCGGGATGGTAGCTCATGTATGCCGGGAGAGCGGTAAGCGGCTCTTTTTAGGAGAAGAGAGTTTTAAAGTGCTTGCCACCAACATGGTACCTACGTTTAAAGTTGAGTGGGAAGGATCTGACATTATTGCATCCGGATATTTGAAAGAAGACCGGATTGATGAAACTTACCTGGCCAATTGGGAAAAGGAGTTGCAGGATGGCGCCAAAGTTGCCTTAAAAGAAGCAACTCATACCTATGATGCAGAAGCAAAAGGGTTAGATGAATCTGCCATTGTAACCCAAATGGATCAGATCAAAGGATATCGTGACCAAATTGCTACTGGGGGCAAAGGTTACATTTCCTTCTATTCACTTGAAGTTGAAAGCATTATTGAAAAAGAGTAAAACTTTAAACTAATCCTGTCCGGTTAACCGGGCACTATATTACCTTTTATGAAATTAAGAAAGCTGAATTACATCCTGCATAGGGATCTGGGTTATCTGTTTTTTGGAATGTGCCTGATTTATGCGATTTCTGGTATTGCACTAAATCATGTTCGCGATTTTAATCCGAATTATGTGATTAAGAAATTCGATGTCACGCTTAGCGAGAAAATTTCCCGAAATGACATTACCAAAGAATGGGTTGTGTCTCTGCTCGAAGATCTGGACATGAAGAAAGAATACAAGAAGCATTATTTCCCATCTGACGCCACACTCAAGGTTTTCCTGAACCATGGTAATGTGGAGATTAACCTGGAAACGGGAAAAGGGGTAATGGAAACAATCAGAAAACGACCTCTTCTAAACCAGTTCAACTTCCTTCACTATAATCCGGGTGTAGCATGGAAATGGTTCTCCGACCTGTTTTGCGTTGCCTTTATTATCATCGCTTTTTCGGGATTATTTATTATCCGTTCAGGAAAAAACAGCATCAAGGGATGGAAAGGTGCTGGCTACACGATCGTTGGGATTATCATTCCATTGATTTTGTTCCTGATGTATATTTAGGGCGTAAAGCGGAAAATGGGAAGAGTGGCTACCATTCCTCGGGTAGGTTAGTATCGAGGCATTTGTTGTAGAATCCCATTACGCGCTCGCTCATACCCATGCTGGAGAAACCTCCATCGTGGAAAAGGTTTTGCATGGTAACTTTCCGTGTAAGATCGGAGAAAAGGGTAATGCAATAATCGGCGCACTCATCGGCAGAAGCATTTCCGAGTGGTGACATACGGTTTGAGAAATCAAATAATCCATCGAATCCCCGTACGCCACCACCTGCTGTGGTATAGGTTGGGGATTGGGAAATGCTGTTAACCCTAACTCCTTTTGAGCGACCGTAAATGTATCCAAAGCTTCTTACTATACTCTCTAAAAGAGACTTAGCCTCTGCCATATCGTTGTAACCGTAAAAGGTTCGTTGTGCTGCAATATAGGAAAGTGCCACCACCGAGGCACCGATATTCAATGCATCCAATTTCTTTGCAGATTGAAGTAACTTATGAAAAGAAATTGCTGAGATATCCATTGTTTGCTGAAAATATCGATAATCCAGGTCATCATACGACATCTTTTTTCGAACATTTGGAGACATACCAATGGAATGGAGTACAAAATCAAGTTTACCTCCCATAATCTCCTGTGATCGTTCCAGAAGGCTCTTCAAATCCTCAACACTAGTTGCATCGGCAGCAATAACTTCACTACCGGTTTTAGAAGCCAGCTGGTCGATTTCACCCAACCGTAATGCAAACGGAGCGTTTGTAAGAACGAAAGAAGCACCCTCCTCATGGGCCTTTTCAGCAATCTTCCAGGCGATAGATTTATCATTCAATGCACCGAAAATCAGTCCTTTTTTACCTTCAAGTAAATGATGAGCCATACGATAAGAATTTGTGTATTTGTATATAACAGTTGTTATTTGAAATTGTTGAATCGCGGTGCTCCGCCGGGTAACTTTTGGCTGTCCCGATTTATTTACTTAACAGGACCCGGGCATTCTGAATTGCTTCCGGGGTAATATTTTCGCCCGATAGCATTTTCGCCAGTTCAGTAACCCTTTCATCAGCAGAAAGCAGTTTCATTGTGGTATGGGTAGTTTCCGCATCGTCATATTTAAACACTTTGTAATGAAAATCACCTTTTGAGGCAACCTGAGGCAGATGGGTAATATTTAAAACCTGACGTCCTTTAGAGATCCGGCTGATCAGATTGCCCACTTTATCAGCAATATCGCCGGAAACTCCGGAGTCAATTTCATCGAAAATGACTGTTGGAATTGCCAGTGAATTACTATTCAACGATTTAATGCTCAGCATCAACCGGCTGGTTTCTCCACCTGAAGCCACAATGGACAATTCCTCGGTAGGTTGGTTTTTATTTGCGGAAAACCAGAATTTTACTTCGTCAATGCCATCTGGACTAAACTCACGTACAAGCTCGTGCTTAACCTCAAATCTTCCGTTTGGCATACCCAATTCCTTAACCAGATTCGAAACATTTTTCTCAAAATCCGGAAAAACCTTTTTTCGGTCGTTGGAGAGACTTTGCGCCTGCGTAGTGAGTTCAGTTGTAACCTTTTTAAGTTCGGATTTCAGTCCAAGGATTTCATCATCTGATGTTTGCAAAAGAAGCAACTGTTTTTCATAAGCACGCTGCAGATCGAGTAATTCGTTGACGGTAGTAACCTGGTGCTTTTTTTCCAGGCTATTGATCAAATCCAGACGCTCAATAATCCAGTGTAAACGTTCTGGATCGGATTCAATGTGATTCCCTAACTGGTTTAACTCCCCTGACAAATCCTGAAGCTCGATATAGGAAGCCTGAAACCGGCTAACAGGCTCTGCTATTTCCTTATAAAAGGGCGCAATCGATTGTAATCCGGAGATCAGCTGTTTCAACTTTGATAAAACAGAGTCTTCGGATTCGTGCAAAACCTGTACCCCTGCTGTCAGGTTTAAATGGATGTCGCCGGCATGCTCCAGTATAAGCTGCTCCTGCTCCAATAGAATTTGTTCTTCAGCCGAAAGTTTTGCCTCCACCAGCTGAGCCAATTGAAACTCAAGATAATCCTGATCTGACTTGGCTCTGTTCAGCTTATCCTGACGCTGCTGTAGAGTATGAGAAAGCTGCCTAAACTTCTCAAAAGTTTTGGTGTAGGAAAGATGATGATCCTCCAGTTTTCCATACTGATCAACCACATGTAAAGCATAATCGGGGTCGCTGATCAGCAAATTCTGATGTTGCGAGTGTATATCGACCAATTTTGAACCCAGGTCACGTAATACGGATAAAGTAACGGGAGTATCATTAATAAACGCCCTTGATTTCCCCTGAGGGTTGATTTCACGTCGGAAAATGGTTGGGTTATCGTAATCCAAATCGTTACGGGAAAATACTTCCTTGATATCCAGATTGGATAAATCGAAAGAACCTTCGACGAGGCATTTTTGATTTTTATCTTTAAGAACCTGGCTATCCGCACGATTTCCGAGCAATAAAGAGAGCGCACCCAAGAGGATAGACTTCCCAGCACCGGTTTCCCCGGTAATCATATTGAGCCCGGCCTTGAATTCAACATCCAGGCTGGTGATCAAGGCATAATTCCGTATTGTTAAAGAAATCAACATTTATTTAAAATTAATACATCACAGGCCGGACTTCGCAATGCGGTCCCACTTGGCAGTATTGGCAGGATCAATTTCTTTTAATGCGCTAATCACCCTATTTTTTTCATCGGGAAAGGATTCGGAGAATATATTTATTATCTCGTCTGATTTTGCAGTAAAGAATACCTGGAAGATCATAGCAGTAGGGTTTTCGCGATAAGCCGGTCGCAATTCGATTAGTGCATCGGCAATTTCAGAGCGCGCTTCATCGGTTCTCTCCACCAATCGATCGAGGCCCATCCGGTGATAACGGTACAAGCAGGACCGAACTGCACGGTATTTATCATTTAGCAGGTTTTCTATCAGCCAGTATCGATTTTTTGTACCCTCAAAAGCTTTCCAACCCGTTTCTGCCGCATTTTGGGCATTATTTTTTATTGCTTCAGCCCGCTGAAAAAAGAGACTTCCTCCTTCGGGAGCAAATGAATCATAATCGAGGCCTAAAATGACATTGACATAATAGGCCAGCAAAGACACAAGATTTGAAGTGAACTGAGTTTCATTAAATCTTAAAGGCTCGAAGTCGTCGTATTTAAAATGAATATCGTTATCGCGATAATTCAAAAGGACGGTGGTTTGAGAGGTTCCAAAAATGGGCCGGCTGGATTGAATTTGCAATGTTCCCACAAACTCATTGTCTGAAACCCTGTCACTGATATTAAACATCAGCTGGCACTGGATCCTTTCTTCGTCTTTAAAGATATGATCGGTCCAATTCTGATTATTGACAAACTCCATCATGGCCTTCTGCAAATTGTCGTAAATATCTCTGTTAGAACCTTGTACTTGCTGAGATACGACACTTATCATACAATTCAATTCCTGAGCTGACAATGCTCTGAACGATAGGGAAATGAATATCAAGAGAATTATCTTACGCATACGATCCATTTATCATCAGATTAAAGATTTCATCAACAATGTCTTTAGCGACATTATCCTTCGACTTTAACTCGAAATTCTTGTGAATATTGTCCTTTCCGATAATCAAAATCCTGTTGGTGTCGACATTAAACCCAGCACCGGGATCATTAATACGGTTGAGGACAATGAGGTCCAGATTTTTATCAGCCAGCTTACGGGATGCATTATTCACGGCATCATCTGATTCAAGAGCAAATCCCACCAGAATCTGATTTTCAGATCGCAGCCGGCCAAGTTTGGCAGCAATATCCTCATTCGGAATCAAATTCAGCAGCAGGTCATTTCCTGATCTTTTGATTTTAGACTCTGATTGGGAAGATGGTTTATAATCGGCTACAGCAGCCGCAAAAATCGCGATATCCATATCAGGAAAGAGAGTGCTGGCGGCCTGGTTCATATCGTCGGCCGATACAACCGGATGGATTTTAACAGCAGGATTTGGGAGTCCAATACTTACAGGTCCGGAGACCAGGTTGACATAAGCACCCTGATCTGCAAATGTTTTTGCCAACGCGTACCCCATTTTACCCGATGAATGGTTTCCAATAAACCTTACCGGGTCGATTTTTTCGAAAGTGGGTCCTGCGGTTATGAGAATCTTTTTGCCGCTAAACCGGCTTTTTTTTTTAAAGAATTCGATTAGCCAGCTGGTAATTTCCTCTGGTTCCTCCATTCTTCCTTTTCCATCTAATCCGCTGGCAAGCTCCCCTGAAGTGGGTTCAATAATAAAATTGCCAAAAGACTGAAGGGTTACCAGGTTTTTGGCAGTGGCCGGATGCCGGAACATGTCGAGATCCATTGCGGGAGCCACTACCACCGGGCATTTAGCTGACAGATATGTGGTGAGTAAAAGATTATCAGCGATCCCATTGGCCATTTTAGCAATTGTGTTAGCTGATGCAGGAGCAATAAGCATCACATCTGCCCAGATTCCCAGATCGATATGAGAATTCCATGCGCCATCGTCATGGCTAAAAAAATCGCATAAAACGGTATTTTTCGAAAGAGTGGCTAAGGTTACCGGTGTAATGAACTCTTTGCCGCAAGGGGTAATAACAATTTTAACCTCAGCGCCCTGACGGATGAGTAAACGGGTAAGGAAAGCTGCTTTATAGGCAGCAATACTGCCTGTTATACCAAGGATAATTTTTTTTCCCTTCAGCATAGCAGCAGGGAAAACTATTGTTCTTCCGTAACTACAGCGTCGGGTGTACGGTAATAAACTCTACCCTCCATAAATTCCTGGATTGCGATGAGGGTAGGTTTAGGCAGTCGTTCATAGAATTTTGATATCTCGATCTGCTCGCGATTTTCAAATACTTCTTCCAGGTTGTCGGTAAATGAAGTGAATTCCTCCAGCTTGATATTCAATTCCTGCTTCATTTGCACGCTAATCTGGTTGGCCCGTTTAGCAACAATGGCCACAGTTTGATAAAGGTTCCCGGTTGGATTATCCATATCATAGAGATTCCGGGTAACCGTAGTTAACGGGGCATTACTTTTTTTGTAATCCATTATTTCAGATATTTAGATGCATTGTTATAGATACGCTCAGCCTCTTTCAAATGTTTAGATTCCGGAAATTCTTCTTTGAAACCCAGATAAGCTTCAGTTGTACTTTGAAAGCGTTCTTTCATCTTCTCATAAATCGAGTGGGTAGCCAGTTCGTAATTTGATTTAAGAACCAGGAAAAGAAGTTCTTCACGGTAATGGGTATCGGGGAACTCTTTCAAGCCATTATTCAGAGCCGTAATAGCGGCTTTAAATTCACCCAATTTATAATAGAGGCTAGCGCTTTCGAACGATTTTTTAACCAGTTTCTCCCTTAGTTCATCGATGAGTTTATTGCAATCCGTAAGTCTTTTACTGGTAGGATGCTGATTCATAAACATTTGCAATTCATCCATGGCTTTGTAGGTATTTGCCTGATCGAGACTGGAATTTGGAGAATCCTCATAAAAGCAATAAGCAACCATGTAGGCGCATTCCTCAGCATATGGAGAATTAGGGAAAGAGGTGACAAAATTTTTGAAGTAATAACCACCCATAACATAATCCTGCTGGTTGTAATAGCAGTATGCATATCGATAGTTAACCTCTTCGGCTTTTTCGGTTCCACGATAGATGGTCAGCAGCTCCTCCATGAGAGTGGAAGCGCGCGTATAATCCTTTTTATCGAAATACTCGAGAGCCTTTTTGTATTTCAAATCATAATCAGTGCTGGTCAAAAGCTTCTGGTAATCACTGCATGAGGCCAGAAGAAGTGCCAGTAATCCAATGGTTAAGAACCCAGTACACGATTTTTTTAACATGGCGCAAAGATACATTTTTTTGCGGTATTTATACTGAAAACTTCGGAGGCGGAAAAATAGTATTTTAGCGTGCAATTAAAAACCAAAATCTGATAGCCGTGGACGTATTTGAAAAAGTCAAAGGCAACAAAGGACCACTGGGTCAATATGCCAAAGAAGCTGATGGATACTTTGTATTTCCGAAGCTCGAAGGGGAGATCAACCCTCGTATGATGTTTCGTGGTAAAGAGGTACTGGCCTGGAGTTTAAACAACTATCTGGGTCTTGCCAATCATCCCGAAGTGAGGGAAACTGACGCAAAGGCCGCAGCTGAATGGGGCCTTGGCTACCCGATGGGTGCCCGGGCCATGTCGGGCCAAACACGGCAGCATGAAATATTGGAAGAGCAACTGGCCGAGTTTGAGCAAAAGGAATCCTGCTATCTCTTGAATTATGGATATCAGGGAATGGTTTCGGTTATTGACTCGATACTTGACCGAAAAGATGTAGTGGTTTATGATTCCGAAGCACATGCCTGCATTATCGATGGGTTGCGGCTGCATATCGGCAAGCGATTTGTTTTTCCTCATAACGACATGGAAAATCTCGAAAAGCAGCTTAACAGAGCTGTAAAGATTGCCGAAGCTGCCGGTGGCGGTGTTCTGGTCATCACTGAGGGAGTTTTCGGCATGTCGGGCGATTTGGGAAAATTGAAAGAGATTGTTGAGTTGAAGAAGAAGTACCCATTCCGGTTTATGGTGGATGATGCACACGGTTTTGGAACCATGGGTGCTACCGGTGCAGGTACCGGCGAACATCTTGGTGTTCAGGATGGTATAGATCTGTATTTTGGAACATTCGCAAAATCGATGGCACTGATCGGCGGATTTATTGCCGGTACAAAAGAGGTGATCACCTTTTTGAAGTATAACATGCGTTCTCAGATTTTTGCTAAATCGCTGCCAATGCCATGCGTGATCGGAGCGATGAAAAGACTTGAGCTGCTGAGAACTAAGCCCGAATTAAAGCAGCAACTGTGGACCATTGTTGATGCATTGCAATCCGGACTAAAAGCCAAGGGATTTAACCTCGGAAATACCGAATCGCCCGTAACACCTGTTTTTCTGAACGGAACTACTCCGGAGGCCACCAACGTGGTGTTCGACCTTAGGGAGAATTTTGGTGTATTCTGCAGTGTGGTTGTTTATCCGGTTGTACCAAAGGATGTGATTATGCTCCGGCTGATCCCGACCGCGGTTCATACACTGGAAGATGTTGAATATACCATTCATGCTTTTTCGCAGATCGTGGATAAGTTGAAGAATAAGGAATATAACAGGGATACGCTGCCGGTGGTTTAGTGGGGAGAGGAGGTTGTGGGGGTTGAAGAGTTGAAGAGGTTGAAGGGTTGAAGGGTTGAAGGGTTGTTAATCTTTGAGTAAGCGGATGAGGCGGATCTCATCGCCGAGGCAGAGGGTATCCTTCTTTTTCCATTCGGCGCGGACTTTCATGGGATAGGTGGCTGCGGTGAAGTCGATGAGGCAATCTGCCGGTAGCTGATCAAATCGGCGGGTGCTATCGTTGATTTGTATGAACCAGCCTCCGCAGCACATGCAATCGCGTGGATCCAATCCGGTAATGATGGCGGAATCCAGGTTTTTGTCCTCTTTGGTGCAGGCATAGGCCAGGGACAATAAAAAGGCTATGACAAATAATTTTCTCATCGTGGTAATTAAAGGGTTAAATCTAACGATAAACATCCAACCTGGCCGAATGGGATAAAACTAAATAACGAAGCGGCTATGAAAAAAATCAGCTCAACCGGGATAGTTCTGTTTCTTGCGATGATATTGACAAGTGCCTGCCCGCAAAAGGCAAGGTATTGCTGGAAAAATGATCCGGGATCTTTGGGATTAGTTAGGATTGCACCTGACAAAGCTGAAATATTACTGTGGAAGCTGAATTTTGGGAGCTTGCTAAAGCCTTTTTTTCATCCGGTTTGTTCACCTGATGGCACCATTCTGACAGCCGAGTCCCCACCCGATCACTTATGGCATCTTGGTCAATGGTTTTGCTGGAAATATATTAATAAGCTCAATTACTGGGAATTCACGGGCGATCCTTTATTGGCGGTCAGTGAAGGACGTACCGATTTGAAAAGTACGCAAATCAGAACCCGGAAGAATGGAGGAGCCCAAATAAAGATGGAACTTGAATACCATCCATGGGAAAAACCAGCGGAAGTGGTCATGAAAGAGACTCGTTCAATCGTGGTTTCAGCCCCGGGTAAGGATGGCAGTTACCAGATTGATTATGACCTGGTTTTTACTCCGGTTACCGATGTAATTCTTGACCGCACCCCGGTTCAAACCAATTC
>CAIXKO010000315.1 GCA_903919925.1 uncultured Bacteroidota bacterium
AACCATTTGCACGCTGAAAAAGAGAAGAATCTGAAATCCGGGGTGCCACTCCGATGGAACTAGCGAACTGCATATCAGTGAGCCGTATACGGCAAATTTTATATAGGTGGTTATATGAATCAAAGCTTTATCGAAACCACTGTAATCCAATATCATCACCTCATGGACCATGGTTAATTCGAGATGGGTTTTAGGATCATCGATTGGCATTCTGGAGTTTTCGATCATGGCAATCTGTACCAAAAGGTAAAACCCGATAAGGCCGAATACGGTAATAATCGGATTTCCGGATACATGGAAGGCCATGAACATATCTGAAAATGAGGTGTATCCGGTAAGCATGGCAAAAGTCCCCATGAGTACCAGAAAGGCGGGTTCCACCAACATGGAATATAGGGCTTCGCGATTGGCACCCATTCCTTCAAAACTGCTGCCGGTATCGAGGGCTCCGATAATCAGGAAAAATTTCCCGAGAGCCAGCATATAGGAGAAAAAAACAAAATCGGCATCAAAAGGAATGACAGCCGGCATGTTGGCAAACGGAATCACGGTGAGTACCGATAGCATGCAGGCTAACCCAATAACCGGTGCCAGCTTGAATATCCATCCTGTGGTATAGCTGTAAACGCTTCCTTTGCTAAATAATACTCTGATATCGAGCATTGGCTGTAATACGCCCGGACCTTTTCGTCCGCTCGCAATGCTCTTTGTTCGGATAATGATGCCGGGAAAAAATATCGCGGCCAGGAGTATCAGTGGAATTCCGGCCATCGGTTAAAAGATTTTAAAAAGAGTGAGTAACAGAATTACCAGCATAAACAAAAAGGCATATAATATATAATGTTGTATCTGGCCGGTTTGCATAAAGGCAATTTTCTTGAATACACCCAAGATTCCATCCAGCGGCTTGTCGATCAGTTTGGATTTGAACAGATCGCGCGGATGGGTTTCAAATGGCCGCTTGCCTGGGAAAAGATCATTCTCATGGATTGGAACCGAATGCTTATGCGTACCCAGTATAGGGTTTGCCAATGAACTGAAATTATCGGCCCACGAGGTAGCGGTGTATTGTTGCTTTTCATCGCCCGCGGTGTACCCGCATCCCCAGGTGGGGCCTGATGCTACTACCCTTTTGCTCAAATGATAATTGCGCCAGAAAGCAATGATAATTACCAGGGCAATGAATACACCACCCGCCAGACTGATCCGGCTGAGTGTTTGTACCAGGTTGCCGGTAAATACCTCTGGAAGGGCCACGCCGGTAAGGTCGGAGGTAACTTTCATTACCGGTTTCACAAACCATGCCGATCCCAGGCCGATTGCCATAATCGCTGCGGAAGCCATCCAGGAAGGAATAAGCATTCTGGCGCTAACTTCATGAGCATCATTTACATGGCTGCTCCGGGCCTGGCCCAGAAAAACGATGCCGTATGCTTTGGTGAAACAAAAGATAGCGAGTCCACCAATCAGCGTTAACCCAATCAAACTGATTAATAGGAGTATACTAAAATACAAGCTCGATTCAGGAAGGCTCTTGAACATTCCCAGGTAGATCAGGAATTCGGATATAAACCCGTTAAATGGGGGTAATCCGCAAATAGCCAGAGATCCGATCAGGAAAAAGGCTGAGGTATAAGGCATTTTTTTAGCGAGACCACCCAAATGATCGATGTTCCGAGTGTGTGTAGCCTGATAAACAGATCCGGCATTAAAAAACAGGAGCGATTTGAATAAGCTGTGATTGAGCACATGGAGCAATCCGCCAGTGAATCCAAGCAAGGTGAGGGTATTGTTTTTGGTTGCAATTCCTAAAACTCCCAACCCGATCCCTATCCCGATAATGCCAATGTTTTCAATGCTATGGTAAGCTAATAGCCGCTTTAGATCGTGTTGCACAATGGCCATCATTACGCCCATAAGACCGGAAAACAGGGAGAAGCCGAGAATGATCAGTCCGATGACAAAAAAATCGGATTGAACAGAAATGAGTACACGCAAAATACCGTAAATCCCCATTTTAATCATTACACCCGACATTAATCCGGACACCGGAGAGGGTGCTGCCGGGTGCGCATCCGGCAGCCAGGTATGAAGCGGTATAAATCCCGCCTTGATACCAAACCCGATGAAAAACAAAATGAATACTATAATATTAGAATGGGCGCTGAAGTAGGATCGCAAACTATCGAACCCGGTATCACCTGCTGCATTTCCGGTAATCAGAAATGCCACGAGTAAGAAAAGTAATCCTACATGCATCTGAATCAAATAGTTAATACCTGTTTTCAGTACTTTTCGATCATCAGCTTCAAAAATTACCAACAGAAAAGAAGATACCGCCATGAGTTCCCACGCAACCAGGAAAGCAAAACCATCGCGCAGGATAACTACCAGTATCATTGCAAAATAAAGCCAGATAAATGCCCAGTGGTGTATGGACCATCGCAGCGAAGTTTGCTTCTCGTAATAGGATTTCAGATAACCACCGGCAAAGAGGAAAGCGGTGAGCGCTGTGAAGTTAATGAGGAGGATGAAGAAGGTGGAGAGGGAATCGGGACGAACGTAAAGAG
>CAIXKO010000316.1 GCA_903919925.1 uncultured Bacteroidota bacterium
AACCTATTTTGAATATCTGGAACAAAAATATGGAAGCAAAGGCAGCGATAATGGTTGGTTTGCCAACGGTGTCGAAGTATTTGAATACCTTATGGTTAGAGATCATGTAGCAGTTACTTTTGTAAAAAACGGCTCTTTACTCGATATCACCCTAAATTACTCACTGGTACCAGTAAACCTGAGATACTACGATCTAAGCTTGCTGGTGAAAGGATCCGGCAATATCTCATCGGTAAGTTTGAGTGGACAGGGCATAGTTTCAAATGTTAAGACCACTAATGGTCATCTGATTAATATCGATTTGCCAGATGCCAAAACTGCTGGCATGGAAACTGCCCGGCTTGAAAAACAGGTTTTTCTACGGGGATTTCCAAATCCGGCAACCGGAAATTATTATCTGGAGATTCCCGATCGTGTCACTAATGCTGAGGTCACTATTGTCAACTCCAGGTTTGAAACAATGCCCGTTCCTTCTTTTACCCAAAGTGATGGTTTAATTGAAATAAACCTTAAATCAGCAAGTTATCCCCCGGGCCTTTACTTAATCAGCGTTTATTCAAAAGGCATTTGCATTGGAACCTCTAAAGTAATCATCGACCTTTAAGCAGAAAAAAAATCAATATGAGAGTATATACACGCACCGGCGATTTGGGAGAAACATCCCTCTCCGGAGGAACAAGAGTTCAAAAAGATCATCCTCGGTTGGAAGCTTACGGTACCCTCGATGAGTTAAACTCACACCTGGGCCTCGTTCAATCTGTTATCCCTGATCCTGAAGAAAAAGAATTGTTAACTCGTATTCAAAACCGGGTTTTTACGGTAACATCCAATCTGGCTGTGGATAATGCAGAGTTGTTGAAAAAGCTGCCAGGTATATTGGAAGATGATATCACGGACCTTGAAAAAGCGATGGATAACATTTTGGATCAAATTCCGCCCTTAACCAACTTTATTTTACCCGCAGGTCACTCATCTGTTGCTATTTGCCACATTGCAAGAACAGTATGCCGTCGGGCCGAAAGGCGCATGGTATCACTTTCCAGGGAGTCAACCCTGGATCCGCTCCTGGTAAAATATATTAACAGGTTATCGGATTACCTGTTTGTTCTGGCCCGGAAAACGGCATACGACTTAAAAGTTGGGGAAGTTATCTGGACCAGCGATTTCAGGTCAAGAGAATAATGAACCGACCTGATATTTTTACCGACCCGCCCAATAACCGGTTTATAATCACCGGTGGGCCCGGATCCGGTAAGACTACCCTGATTGAAAAGCTTCAAAGTAAAGGATATGCGGGATTTCCGGAAATCGCCCGACAGTTGATCAGTCAGGGTATTGCACCATCATTTTCGCCTGATAAGCGTGTTTCAAGCCAGTTTTTCGATATTATTCTCAGCCAGCGGATTCTACAGCATCAACAAATTGGAGTAGCAAAAATCGCTTTCTTCGACCGGGGAATCCCTGATTCATTGGCGTATTTTAATTACCATAAGAAAAAAGCGCCGGACATTCTTTTGGAAGCACTCAAAAATTTCCCATACAATCAGCACGTTTTCGTAGCACCCCCCTGGGAAGAAATATATTTCAGTGATGCAATTCGTACCGAAACATTTTCTGAGGCGCAAAAATTGTATGAAATCATAACAGAAGCATACAAAAGCCTTGGTTATCTGTTAGTTGAATTACCCAAATCAACACTTGAATCCAGATTATCGGCAGTACTGGATATTATTGAAAATCGCCCTCAATAAGGGCTATTGGGCAACAAAGGTGTAAATAATGTACCCCTCCTGGAATGTTGGAGCAGTGGTACTAAAGTTAAATCGTGTACGCTGTGCCGCTTCCTTAGCAGCATCTAAAAAGCAAGGATCCTGCGTATCGGTTCCACTCTTATTGACCGAGGTTAATTCAACCTTGCCCCTTTGGCCAACCCTGACATCTATTTGAACGGTGGCAGCACCCTTGCATTTATACACCGGCACCGGTAAATAGGAAACCTTTCGGTCATCAAGCTTATAATATATATTAGTAGGTCCCTTGTATACCTGCTCTTCTTCTATCTTATTGGTTTTATAAAAATCAATTGGCTTTGATTCCGTTTTGGGCAATTCCTTATCATCCGGGTTGAGGTTTTCTTCTTTAATGATGTCCTTAACGGCCTGACTCACCCTTTTTTGCACTTCCCGGTCAATAGTGCGATTGGAAACTTTATAGTCTTTGTAATCATCGTAACGCTCTATCTTATCCTCAGCCTTGTTTACAGCAATGTTTCGAGCTTCACGGGCCGGGGTTCTTAACTGGTTTACAGGATCCGGTTTTGTTGCCTCCAGCTTCTGGATTTCTTCAAACACCTTAAGATCAATATACATAATGTTGTCCTGAACCTTTTTTACATGGCCTATCTGAACAAAGAGAATCACTACCAAAGCAACCATGTGAAAAAGAACGGTACCAATAATACCGTACTTTTTATCCGAAATCAATTTTATAAAAGTCCTGTCTGACAATCTTTCTTACCTGTTGTTTTCCTTAATAACGGCGCAAAAGTAGTTATTATACTTATGGATAAAAAAAAGGGATGCCCTGAAAATGGCATCCCCCTTGATTCTTTGATCTTTAATTTCCTAATACTTTCTAATCTGATCCTCATCCCTGACGATGATCTCTGGTTTACCTTCCCAAACATTTATTAATCCAACCACCCAGATAAACTCGTTCTCAAAATACCATTTCGGACTCATACTCAGGTTGCGGGCAATATCTTTTGGCACCACAATACTCAGATCCTGATACGGAAACGGTGAACCAATATATAGCATATAGGTCTCATCTTCTGGCGAATAGAACACTTCATCCACTTTTCCATATACCCTTCTTACTGTTCCTGCAAATTCCTTAGCCTCGTCAGCTGGGATAGTCCCAATCTGGCTGCCAAATTCCATGTCCCAATTGCGATGAGTTGGGTAGTAGAACATAAACCGATGGAACAAAAGCGGAGTCCAGATCAAATCCAGATGGTGTGGCTGACGATAATAGTACCTGCTTCTGCGAACCTCAAATGAAAGTGGATGGTAATTATAATAATAGTGGTTTATCACCCTTACATGCCGGCGACCGTACCAATCATCATAATCCCTGAAATCGCGGCGAAAATCATCCGAACGTCTCAAGTTTTCGTAATTATCATAGTCCAGCTTATGCTTGCGCGAGGTAAAAACTTCGTCATTCTGATGACGTACCACACTGCCATCATCACGGGTTAGCGTTCCTTTACCTTCCCGGTAAATTCTTGATGCCGAGGAAGAGTTAACTTTTAGATCACGGTCAACCGAGTTGCCGTTTTCACGATTACTACGGGTTTCGGTTTTAATCTGATCCCTGCCGGTCTCCGCATTCCCCCTGTTTTCAACATTATTCCTCCGTACCGCCTCATTAGTTGTCCTGTTTGACTCATTATTTATGCGGCTTGCACCACTATTACTGCGCCTAACATTTTCGTTACTCTGTTTTAACTCATCGCTGCGGCGCTTTTCCTCCTGGTTGCTGCGCTGTACCTCATTGTTCCCGCGCTTTTCCACATTAGTACTACGGTTAATCTGAGTCCTTTCGCTACTACGGGTTTCCACTCTTGCCTTTGGAGTCTCAGTTCTGGTAGTGGTTGGTCTTGTTCTTTCTACCGAGGTCGACCGGCTTTCCGACCGGGTCCGCTCCGGAGCCTTGGCACTTTCTTTACGTTCAGAACTCGATTTAGACTCAGACCTGGTTACCGAACGGCGCTCGGTTTCCTTTTTTGCACTGCCTTTTTCGCTTTTGGTTTCTCTTGCTGACCTGGTGGCCTGTGGATAGGCAGTCATTCCGGCTATCAGGATCATGGCTAAGATTAAATAGTTTTTCATGGCACTGGATTTTGAAGTTACTTATATCAGCGTAAAGCAAATGACTTGCCAAAACAGAACTCTTCCCGCAATTAACTGCAAGAAGTAAACAACTGAGTTGTTTCGATTGACAAAAGAGCAAGTAATGACCTGATGATCAGAAATAAATATTTTCTCCGGCATCCAATCGCCTGGCCTTCTCATAAAACCATTTGGCCGTAAACAAATCGAATAAGGCCATACCAACCAGCTTAAACAGCGTGGTGCCATTGGTATCAGCTGTTACTTTTCCCCTGATTAATGAGCCCAGCGGAATCACTTGCTTTTGCTTCAACAGGCCCATCTCAATCGGATGGATCAGATCGCCGGATTCTTCCAAGGCAAACCTGACATCCACAAAACAATGATTGATCAACGAAAAAAGAGCATCCGGCAACTCCCTCATCTGAGGTTTATAAGATCCGATAGCAATAATATGTTTATTCAATAAAAGATTTGCATCATCGGGCATCACCGGTTTTACTGAGTTTGTTGCCGTAATGATTACTTCCGACTGTTCCAGCAGCTCTTCACTGGTTGAAACCCTGGTCATCTTAACCTCCGGTAAGGAGGAGCTCAGACAAGCAATAAAAGATTGCGCTCTTTCCTCATGCTTATCCAAAATACAGATGCTCCGGAATGGCCTCACCCGGCAAGCCGCCAAAACATGATGCATACCCTGTACACCCGCACCAATCAAACCAAGACTACTAACATTCTCCCGGGTAGTGAATCTGATTCCTGCCGCTGATACAGCAGCCGTTCGTATTGCAGTCAGCTTAGCCCCGTTCAGGATCGCGAGCGGCTCCCCGTTCTCTCCATTGTTCAGCACTACAACTCCCTTTATAACAGGCTCGTTCTTTAATGGATTATCAGGAAACAAACTAACCATCTTGGTACTGAAATACTTGCCGCTTTGGGCCGGCATCAGCAATAAAGTATTGTTGGAGAAACCCATACTTACCCGGTCGGGCATCACAAATTCGCCATCTTCATAAGCAATCATGGCATTGATCATCTCATCAATCAAACTCGTCCAATCAGTTAACTGAGCCAAAGTAGATTCATTGATTATTAGCATATTACTTAATATTAGATTATTGATTATTTTTTATTGTGCCGATTCCGGCTTCCAGCTTTCTGGCAGTGGGAGTATCAGATAAACCAGCCAATGCAGTACATCTGAGCGAAGCAGGCATCGCTTGCCCAACCTTCAGCATGGTGATAATTGCTTCATCCAGAGGGATAACCGCATCAATTCCACCCAGAACCATGTTGGCACAGGTTAACGCATTGGCTGCGGCATTTGCATTCCTGCTTAAACAAGGAATCTCCACCCTGTTGGCAACAGGATCGCAAACCAGCCCCATAACATTTTGCAAGGCCATTGAGGCAGCATCAAAGGCTTGTTGTGCCGTACCTCCCATCATTTCAACCAGTCCTGCTGCAGCCATCGCAGAGCCGGCACCGGTTTCAGCCTGACAGCCAGCCACCTCGGCAGCAAAAGTAGCATCCTTGGCAATAAACAAACCAACCAAACCAGCCGACCAAAATCCTTTAGCTAATTGGGTATCATCCTTTATATAATCAGCCAAACCGATCAGGCAACCCGGCAGCCCCCCGCATGCACCGGCCGTGGGAGCGGCAATAACAACTCCCATACTGCTCTTTACCTCCATCAGCGCGGTGGAATAAGCAATCATGGTATTTAAAGGCCCCGCATCAATCAAGCGCCCACTGTG
>CAIXKO010000317.1 GCA_903919925.1 uncultured Bacteroidota bacterium
GCTGGCTATTTCACTTCCCATATTTCCGGCTGAAGAACTGTAGATTTTAACCACAGCATCGGCCGCATTTAATGTAATCGATAAATCAACTGAACTTAATCTCCATGCATTATTGCCAGTTGTAAATGCCTGCCCGTTATAGTCTGTTGTACCTCCTCCAGCGCTGGAATTACTAGTATTTGCCAGATTGGTTAAAAATGACGGTTTAAAGGTAAAAGTTCCGCCGGAAGTGGCTGTACCACCTGCGGTAACAACCGTAACGACACCGGTAGCACCATCGGCTACCTGGGCTGAGATGCTGGTGGTGCTGTTAACAGTATAATTAGCAGCAGAAGTGCCACCAAATGCCACATCCGTAAGGTCTGTAAAATTGGTGCCGGTGATTGATATAAAAGTTCCGGTTCCGGCCGATGTGGGGGTAAAGGAAGTGATCGTTGGCGCCGGTGTACTTATCCCAAACACCCATGCCGCCCCTTTCGAAGAATTATCATCCTTCCCTCCAACGATAATCGTTTTCCCATCGGCAGAGAGCGCTGCTGACCATCCCTGAGATGGTAAACCCACGTAACCGGACCCAACGAGTTTTTCTCCCTGCTGTGTCCACGCACTTCCCGAACGGGTAAACACCCACGTGGCGCCAATCTGGGAATTGTCATTTGCTCCTCCAATAATTGCCGTATTTCCATCGGCTGAGAGGCCAACTGAATATCCCTGCCATGAATCACCAACAAGTCCGGTGCCTGTAAGTGGTCCCGCCTGCAGGCTCCATGTTGTACCCGAACGGGTAAATACCAAGGCAGCTCCCGGCAAAGTAAAATCATTAGAAGGATATGTATATGCCCCCACGATGGCTGTATTACCATCGGCGGAAATGGCTACTGATCTGCCTTCTGATTCTCCACCGCCGGCATCAGATGGCGCATACAACTTACTGCCCTGCTGGCTCCAGGTCCCTTCCAAACGGGTAAAAACCCACGCCGCTCCATCACCAGAATTGTCATAACGACCCCCTACGATTGCGGTATTGCCATCGGCTGAAATGGCTACTGAACAGCCTTGATATGCAGACGATGCCCCTACAGCACCAGCACCAACGAGTTTACCGCCCTGCTGGCTCCAGTTAGTTCCCAAACGGGTAAATACCCATACGGCGCCGTCAGAACCGTCCCCCTGAGCTCCTGCAATTACCGTATTGCCATCGGCCGAAACAGCTACTGAACAGCCTTGCTGGGACTTACCCTCATTCCCGGCGCCAACGAGTTTACCCTGCTGGCTCCAGCTTGCACCCGAACGGGTAAATACCCATACGGCTCCCACAGCGGAATTATCTGATGCGCCTCCTACTATGGCCGTATTGCCATCGGCTGAAATAGCTACTGAAGTGCCCTGAGTGGCAGGCCCTGTATTCCCGGTGCCAACGAGTTTTCCCTGCTGGCTCCAGGTGTTGCCCGAGCGGGTATATATCCACGCAGCTCCCTGAGAGGAATTATCGTGAGGGCCACCCACAATGGCCGTACTGCCATCGGCTGATACGGCCACTGATTGACCCTGTTGTGCACTGCCCACAGCACTGGTGCCAACGAATTTTTCACCTTGCTGAGGATAAGAATAAGAGGTGGCGGTAACGGTGAAACTACCGGCAGCAGTTATTGTGCCAACAGCCGGGGCAGTCCGTTTGACCGTAAAACCGGTGCTTAAAACTCTTGTTGCAGCGGTGCCGGGCGGCACCACCATGCCCACCAGGGTGGTGCCGTTGTCCGATACCTGAAACAACATGGCAACAATCAGTACTGTAAGCCGGAATACTTCACCTGTTTTTTTGTTAAATGGCGATGAGGCAAAAAGATTTCTCATTTTTGACAGTTTAGGTTAAGCGTTTGAAAACAATTGAAATTGAATATTCCCTCCTCCGGCAAAGCGAGTTAATTAAAAGGGATTTTGCAAAATATACCAGTCCGGAATTTAGCCAAAAGGAGTGCGAAATACTGGAATTATTCTAATTTTCAGCAACATACAATGGCTATCTTCAGAAAAAAAAGGCAGGCGGAACAACCATACGAAAACCAGCCGGGATCAGATTTGGAATCTATCACCTCAAAATCTTCCACCAAAAAGCCAACTAAATCCTTAAGTTAACGGCTATGCCCCCTGGGGGTGTGGAGCATCACAGGGAAAGGCAGGGTTTATTGTTTTACAACCCAATCCCTTATCTTTGTAATCTGGTTTTTAGCCAGATAAAACAGTTTAGTATGTATCAATCAATTACTACAAGCAATTATACCTTCGAAGATACTATTCGGGGCAATTATTTATACGTTGATAAAACTGATTTTTTTCATCAATTAGTTCAGGAAGAAAAGGGATTCTTTTTCCTCTCCCGTCCCCGCCGGTTCGGTAAATCGCTTTCGGTGTCCATCCTGAAAAATATTTTCAAAGGCAACAAAGAGCTGTTTAAAGGGCTGAAAATTTATGATATGCCCTACGATTGGAAGGCGTATCCTGTTATCAATCTGAACATTTCAAAAACCGATTGTTCGTCGGCCGAAC
>CAIXKO010000318.1 GCA_903919925.1 uncultured Bacteroidota bacterium
AAATATGGCCGGATCAATGGCTTTACCGCCCGGGCCATGACAGAGGATCAAAAGGCCAAATATCTCAACACACCGGAAACGGCTATCTACCATAAAGGGAAAACTCTATTCGGATTAAACTGGGCAAACAATGCCATAAAGGAAAAGGGATCGGCTTACCTTGTTGAAGGGAATGCCGACGTGATCCGGTTGCACCAGATCGGAATCCATGAGACTGTGGGAAGCTCCGGAACCGCCCTGACGAGGGATCAAATCCAGGAGATCAAAAAACTTTGCAACAGTATCACCATAATCGGTGATACCGACCAGGCAGGCATAAAGGCAGCAGAAAAATCGGCACGGCTGATCATTGGAGAAGGCATGAATTGCAACCTGATCCGCCTGCCTGCCGGTGATACCAAAGCTGATCCGGATAGTTTTTTTACCGATGAAGCGCAGTTCAAAGATTTTGCCAAGGTTAATACCAAGGACTTTATCGTAGATCTGGCCAACTCCTGGAGCAAGAAATCCGACAACCCGGATAATAAGCTCCGGGCGATTGCTGAAATCTGCTCTTTAATTGTCAAGCTGAACCGGGATAGTCATCAACTCTATATCGATCAGGTCAGCAAGCTGATCAAATCCAAGAAAGCCTTGCAGGACAAACTAAAGGAACTCATCAAGTTAGAAACCCCTGAGGTAAAAAAGGAAGACAAGTTCGATACCATCCCCGAACATGTATCATTCTCGGATTGGCAGAAATATGGGTTCTACGAGGATAAGCATTGTTATTACTTCCGGACCCAGAAGGGTGTCGAAAGAGGATGCAACTTTACCCTGGTGCCTCTTTTTCATATTGAGTCCGTCAATAACTCAAAACGGATCTTCCGGATCACCAATGAGTATGGCATCACCCGGGTTATCGAACTCCCGATAAATGCCCTGATCAGTATGGGCCGGTTTAAGGAGGCCATTGAATCACTCGGTAATTTCCTCTGGGAAATGTCAGATACCGAACTCAATAAATTGAAACGATATCTCTACCAGGAAACCAAATCATGTTTGGAAGTCACCCAACTCGGCTGGCATAAAAACGGCTTTTACGCCTGGGGGAACGGCATATTCAACGGATCATTCAAGGCCGTCGATGAAAACGGCATCGTGCCGCATGAGGATAAAAACTATTATCTGCCGGCATTCTCTCAGATATGGGCCGGCGAGGTTAGCCTGTACGTTTCCGAACGACAGTTCGTGCACCGTGATGGCAATACCATAACCCTCAAGGATTACAGCAGCAGACTAATACAGGTGTTCGACAAGAATGCCTCCATAGCGTTGTGTTTTTACTTTGCCAGCCTGTTCCGGGACATCATCATCCGGAAGTTTAACTTCTTCCCGATCCTCAATTTATTCGGACCAAAAGGTGCCGGTAAAACGGAACTTGCGGTCAGCATCATGAGCTTCTTCGGTAAATTCGGCAAAGGGCCCAATATTAACAACACCAGTAAGGCCGCCCTGGCTGATCATGTTTCCCAGCTCTGTAATGCATGCGCCCATATCGATGAATATAAAAACAGCATCGATTTCGACAAGATCGAATTCCTGAAAGGGATGTGGGATGGGACCGGACGGACCCGGATGAACATGGAAAAGGATAAAAAGAAGGAGACCACGGCAGTGGATTGCGCGGTGATCCTTTCCGGTCAGGAAATGCCGACTGCTGACATTGCCCTCTTTTCCCGTTTGGTTTACCTGACATTTACCAAGTACGAATACACTGATGAAGAAAAGATTGCTTTCAATGAGTTGAAAGACATTGAGCAGCTCGGCAATACCCACATCACCAATCAAATCCTTTCCCATCGCAACCTATTCATTAAGAATTTCAACACCAGTTTTGATATTGTCGGTAAGGATCTCATGGCGACAATCGGGAAAATGGTCATCGAGGATCGTATTTTCAAAAATTGGCAGGTTATCCTGGCTGCATTCCATGCGATCAAAGACCATATTGATGTAGCATTCACCTATAAGGAGCTGATCACGTTGGCTGCTTCTCAATTACAGGCCCAGAACAAAGAAACCAAGAAGGGCAATGAAGTATCCATCTTTTGGGACATGGTTCGCTATTTAGCCGCTGATGGCCTGATTCATGATGGCATTGACTTCAAGATATCCAGGCTAAAAGAATTGAACACGGACACGAGGGCAGGTGAACTGCCTGCTGAATCCAATATCCTGTTTATTCAAACGTCCAGGATATTTCATCTGTATAGCAAGCATGGCAGATCATCAGGCGAGAACATCCTTCCAAAGGCATCCATTGACTATTACCTAAGAAATGACAAGCGATACCTGGGTAAAACAAAAGTACGGTTCCGGTTTCTCGATACCACTCTCGGTCCTGGCGGCGAATGGAAAACCAAACCTGAACCGGCTTATTGCTTCTATTATGATGAACTCGATGTGAGCCTGGACGAAAACACGACAGAAGAAACGACCGGTGACACGAAGTCCCTCAACATGGCAATCAAAAAGAAAGCGACCGATGAAACTTTACCATTTTAATCCTCAGACCTCATTTTCACCAGAACACATGGAACACTTGGCACACTTTGGCAATCAGTCTCTTAACCCAATATGGGATTGGAACACTTCGGAACACTTGGGAACACTTACCAAAGCCAATGGAACACTTGGGAACACTTGGAACACTTTTGGAACACTTTGTAAAATATATAATATTGATAATAAGATAATTAATGAAGTGTTCCATCTGTTCCATCTGTTCCTGGCTTTTTACACGGCAAAATAAAACTTTTGAAAAAAAACGTTTTTTATGGATTACATCGACCGGGTTTATGTCGACCTCAAAGACAGGGAAAAGAGCAACTTTCTGATGTCCAGCCTGAAAGATCCAGAGAAGTTTATTTCAGCGGTCAAGTTTCTGATTGATGGCGGCTGGATTACCAATGTACATTGGGATTCCAGCTATTCGACCCTGTTCATAGAGGAAAAATTCCCATTCGATTCATTCAAAAAGAAGGTCAAAACCCCAATACCTGCATCTCCCACTAAATCATCTAATACATTATGAAACAATCAATTGAGCGATTTTTACAGTTCAATGGCAAAACACTGTTGTTTTTAGCCAAAGACGGAACAAATTGGATAGCCTTAAAACCTATCTGTGAAGCACTTGGTATCGAGTACACCCGTACTTTTAAGAATGTTTCCGCTGACCCGATAATTGGACCTGCGTTGGCTAAACAGCCAATGCAGGTACCCGGCGATCAGATCAGAAACATGATTTGTATCCCGGAAAACTGGATCTATGGTTGGATCTTTTCCATCAACAGTTCGAGTGCGGAGCTTCTGAATTACAAACGCGAATGCTACCGGCTGCTGTATGATTATTTCCACGGTACCATCACCCGCCGGAAAGAGTTACTGGGCGAAAAGCTATCGGTCCAGCTCGAACGGGGGAAGATTGAAAAGGTGCTCCGTCAGAATCCCGAGTTCCTGCAATTCGAGAACCTGAAGGCCATGGAAGCCAGAATCGGTAAGTCATTAAAGGAGGTTGAAAAAGACGAGATGGATGAGCAGCTGAGATTACAGATCTAATCACTGGAAATTTTACAAGCCCATTAATCCGCAACAATCATTCCTTACAAAACCCTTTCAATATGAAGTCCGGCAAATACATCGTGATCCC
>CAIXKO010000319.1 GCA_903919925.1 uncultured Bacteroidota bacterium
CCAAAGATTTCCTTGCCCACCCAGCACTAATTCGGGTTTTACATTCTCAGGAAGAGGTTTAAAACGATAAACATCAGATAGCCTGAGCATAGAATAGGTAGCAGGTTCCATAACCGGATCGCCCTGATAAAGATCAAAATAACAATTGCTGGTTGGGGTCATAATTACGTGATGTCCCATTTTGGCTGCCTGGATGCCGCCTTCCATACCCCGCCAGCTCATCACGGTTGCCTCAGGCGCCAATCCACCCTCCAGAATCTCGTCCCAGCCGATCATCTTTTTTCCTTTACTCTTCAGTATCTTTTCGAGCCGCTTGATGAACCAGCTTTGCAATTCGTTCATGTCGGCGATTTTTTCGCGCTTCATCAAAGCCAGGCATTCAGGACTGTTTTTCCAAAAACTCTTGTTGCATTCATCTCCACCGATATGGATGTATTCGCCCGGAAATAAATCAGCGATTTCAGTAAAAACCTTGTCCAGAACATCAAATACAATTTCTTTTCCCGGACAGAGTGAATTATCCTCAATCGTGTAAAACTTGCTGCCGGGATTTACAGGGTACTTTTTACCGGTTGAGGAGAGCTCCGGGTATGCCGCAATCATAGCCAAACTATGCCCGGGAACATCAATTTCAGGTAGGACGGTAACATAGCGGTCTGCCGCATATTTCACGAAATCCCTAATTTGCTCCTGCGTATAAAAGCCTCCATTGGTGGCCTTTTCATTCTCTTTTGGCGGATCAAACGACCACCACAAACCTGTGCGGGGAACTCTCCATGCACCGGTTTCCGTAAGCTTTGGTAAACTTTTTATTTCCACTCTCCAACCCTGATCATCCGATAGGTGCCAGTGAAAAACATTGAATTTGTATTTCACCATTTGATCGATATATCGCTTAACCTCTTCAATGGTAAAGAAGTGGCGGCTCACATCAAGCATTAATCCGCGCCATTTGAAACGGGGGTTATCGGAAATGGAAACTGAGGGGATCTCCCAACTATTTGTATTATGTGAAAGTGATTCTTCAATCTCAGGAGGGAGCAACTGGAGGAGCGTTTGAAAACCATAAAATAAACCGGCAGGATCATTGGCTATTAATTGAATTTTCCCTTTTTCAACTTCTAAACGGTAGCCTTCTTTTCCGAGGGCAACATCTTGATTGGAAGGGATTTTAAAATAGATGCCTTGTTTCGACCGATCCGGAACATCAACCACTGCCGGAGTAAATCCCAAAGGTTTTGCCAACATTCCAGCCAGAAAACCGGCCAGCTCTTTAACATCCGTTCTGCCCTCCGGAACAACAAATTCTGTTTGGTTGGTAAACAAAAAACTTCCGTCCAGGAATTTGACAGAACCCGGCTGAGGGATAATTCCCGGGGTAGCATTTTGGTTTTGTCCGGATAAAGTCACCATCGAAAGGATGACCATCAAAAGGTAAGCTCTTAAATATCTCAATTTCATGTTAATTATTTTTTAATGTAACCAGATGGCAACTCTTTATAGGCTCTTGCCAAAGCTGCAATATTGCGGTCATCCCCCTTAAAGCTGTCAAGGGATTTAGAAAGGTACGAATCGATTGGGGGTAGCAATGAATTGGCGCCTGGCTTGGTAAATCCGTATAATCCGATATTGGCCTTGATGGCACCGGGTACAATTTCTGCAGCATCTTGCTTGTTCCAGTTAGCCAGACAGGTTAGCAATCGGGTGTGTTTTCCTACCATGGGACGGATTTTCTCAACGCTTTCCAAATCACCACCTTCGTTCATGAGCAAATCGGCTTCCTTAAACATATCGGAACCAATAACATCCTTGCCGGTCACCTGGCAGCAGGTAAGCCAGATCAAACAATCCGGATCGGTTCTCTTTGCGGTTTCCCTGATACGTTTCCAGCACCGGTCAATGGCTTTACGCCGAAATTGATGCTCGGTTTCAGGGGTGATTTTATCAATTCCAGGAAAAGGCTGGTTCATCAACTCACTGAACATTACCTTTTCACATTCAATCCATTTGAGTGGTGGATAAGGTTCCATGGTAGCACCCGGATTCCATAACCAGTCGACCATAAACCCATCCATCCCTGTTTTTTTTATTGCATCTTCAATGGAAGCGCACAGGTAGTCGAGATATTGAGTAGTGAAAGGAATATGCGGGTTGGCAGGAATTCCGTAGCTCAGATCCGGATGGTCCAAGCCCCATTTTGTATTGGCGCCGGCGCAAAAATAGCCAAACACTTTCATGTTTTTTTTATGGCCCAGCTTAACCATTTCCGTAAGAAAATCGTACTTCAAGCCCGGTTGTTCAGGAACAATTCCGTTTTTGTACCAGGCATAGCCGTTGCAGGAAACTGCAAAAGTTTGAATCATGTTACAGCCTAAATCCTCATACCATTTGATATGGTCGGCAGGATTGGCATCGGCCCATAATCCGGGCTTTGCAAAGCCGTTTGGTCCGCCCTCTCCCCAGTTAAAATCGATATCGAATGCCTTAATCGATTCTTCCTTCCCTACGTCACGATGCCCGCAACCACCCAACAACAGTGCACCTAACCCAACTACCAACCACCCCCTTCCCTTCATCCTTCCCATCATCCTTTCCTCCTTCATCCTTCCCATCATCCTTTCCTCCTTTCTTCACTTATAACTTACTTAACCCTTCACCCTTCACCCTTAACCCTTAAGTTCATCTTCTCGCGTTTATTTTCCCAAGTCCCGATACATTCTGCCTTACCACCGGGTTTCCATAGTAATCGATGGCACCAATACCCTCCACAGTTGCATCAAGCTGAGCGGTAGCCCATACAGTAGCTTTGCCAACCCCACGGAGAACCACTTTTGTTTCACGGGATTCGAGCTGTGGCCCGTCGAAACTACCAGCACCCTTCATCGACACATGCAAGCGATCAGTTTTACCGGCCAGCGAAATCCGTCCGGCACCCGGAAGGTCAACATCAATCAGACCCGCTTCCATGCCAGATAGCACTATTTCGCCTGCACCTTTAAGCGTCAGGTATATCGACTCTGTTTTTAAACCGTGCATCTTTACGCTGGCAGCTCCCTGAACAAAAATCCCATCGAGGTTTTTAACCATCAGATGATATTTAAGTACCCGTCCTTCCACCACACTGGTAACAGCACTCCAGGTTTTATCGAACCAACCGGCATCGATATCCAGCACAAGCTCCCCCTCACGAACAAAGGTTTTAACGGTAGAAATCACTTCCTGCTCTCCTTCGATCCGGAGACTCTCCTCGGCTCCCTGGCTGATAAAAAGATGACCATAATCCTTGAGCAAAACCCGCTTCACATCTTTAATTTCGCGGGATTCCGTAGAAAAATTCATCGTATTCATTTTAATTTCATTTTGCCATAAAGGTAAGAAGCTGATCAAGAATATTTAACTTTCGACAAACTTTATCAAACATGGCAACTAAAATACAAATTGATCAATTTCTTGCCAGTGAACCAATTGCGATGGCAGGAGTTTCCAGGAATCCAAAAAAATTTGGCCGGGTGGCGTTTGAGGAATTATCACGCAAAGGACTTAATCTGCTGCCGGTAAATCCAAATGTTGAATCAATCAATGGCACAAACTGTTATCCTGATATTCAGCATTTGCCTGAAAATGTAAAATCACTGGTGATTATGACCAAAAAGGATCAAACAGCTTCCATGGTGGAGGGTGCATTGGCTAAAGGGATCAGGAATATATGGATTCAACAATTCTCCGAAACGCCTGAAGCACTCGCATTATTGAAAGGAAAAGATGTTAACCTGATTACCGGACAGTGCATACTGATGCACCATAAACCAGACAGCTTTCATAAATTCCATCGGAACATCAAGCGTTTTTTCGGTGGTTTGCCGAAATGATGAATTGAAATCCGATTCCGTGACGGTTTTCTATTTTTATGTTGGGATCGGCGCTAAGGTATTTCCTTAAGCGGGAAATATATACATCGAGACTCCGTCCGGCAAAGTAATCGTTTCCGCCCCAAACAGATTCCAGAATTTGCTCACGGCCAAGAAGAACTGCCTGATTTTTTAAGAAATAGTTCAATAACTCAGCTTCGCGATAGGTAAGTTTAACCTCTCCTTCAGTGCTGGTAAGAATCAGGTTTGCCGGATATAGTGTATATCGGCCAAAGCTGATTTGAGCAGGCTGGGAACTATCATTGGAAGTTTTTGAACGTCTGAGGAAGATGCGGATTTTTAGGATAAGTTCCTCAATGCTAAAAGGTTTTACCAGATAATCATCGCCGCCTAATATCAAACCTTCCAGCTTGTCCTCTTTCAATGATTTTGCTGTTACAAATATGATTGGAACCTCCTGATTGGTTTCCCTGATTTTTCGGGCCAGGGTAAACCCATCCATTTTTGGAAGATTGACATCCAAAACGCAAATATCCGGCGTTTGCTGCCGGTAAAGTTCCCAACCTTCTTTACCGTCAGTTGCCGGTATCACCTTAAAATGCTCCCGTTCCAAAGTATCAGTGGTAATGAATTTTAAAGTTTCATCATCTTCAACATAAAGTATAACAGGTTTTTCCATAAATCAAACTCCTTTAACGGGGATAATAATCCGGATAATAGTTCCCTCAGCTTCCTTACTCTCCAGATTGATTTTCCAGCCATGAGACTTAACTGCATTTCTGGTATAATACAGGCCCAAACCGAAACCTTTTGCAACCCTGACATTGCCTGTAGGCACGCGGTAGAACTTATCGAAAACACGTTTTTTTAGCTTTGCCGGAATCCCGATCCCGCGGTCACGAACTTCAATTACCAAACCAGGATCAGTGTCCTTTACAAACACAGAAATGTCAGTAACATCCCCGGAATACTTCAAACTATTATCGAGCAGGTTGAGAATAATATTGGTGAGGTGCAATGGGTCTGCTTCAATAGTTTCGATAATAGATTCATATTTAAGGGTTAACGTTCCATTGGCATGATGAATCCGCGGTTCCATTTGCTCGCAGACTTCAATAAGTAAGTCATGAAGCCTTACGTGGATCTTTTTAATCAGCAGGTTATCCCCAGCCGGGCCACCCATTTCCAACACCAGCTCAACCTGCTTCAATAAATGATTTGCCTGGCTCCGGATGATCTCTCCGTATCGGAACAACCGTTCGGGCTCTTGCAAAATATCCGGTCGTTGAATCACATCTGCCGACATCGAAAGTGAAGCCAGTGGTGTCTTAAATTCGTGGGTCATGGTGTTAATAAAATCGCGCTGAACCTCAGCATATCTGCGCTGACGAAGTATAATCATTTGAGTATAAGCAAAGAAGATAATAACCAGGAGGAGAATAAAACTAAAAAAATACCATATCCCCAGTGAATCCATAATCATTTGATTGCGGCCAGCAAAATGAATTCCAAAGTAATAAAGGTAATCCGACGACTTTGGCAGGCTTTCCAGCATCGGTTTGATTCTGGGATTTTCACCAAATCGAACTAACCGGCCATAAATCATCTGATCGGTTTGGCAATCGTAAATTCCATACTCAAAATCCAGTGTCAGATTCCTGATTTTGAATTCAGTAACTAAAAATTGCTCTAGAATAGCCGGTTGAATATGCGTGCTGACATTTACAATGTAATAATCCTGGCTGTGATGAAATACCGGATTCTGACGGGGCAGTTCTGCATTATTATATCGGGCAAGATCTTCAGCAACCGATGAAAGTGCAATGGTAATAGTTTGATTCATTTGTTGTGTTTCCTTGTCCATGGCCTGCCTTACAAAATAGAATTGAACCCCGATAATGCCAATGATGGCAAGGATTCCCAAAATAAGCACGATTCGTATTGCAGTCCGGTTCATAGAAGCGAAGATACCAGTTAAACCGATGGAAGGCAATATCGCTTAACAACCCGTTAACAATTATTTGATACCGATTAACGCCATGGTGCTGAGGAACACTCTATTTTTGACGCATAATTAATTAAAAACAAAAGAAGATGAAAAAAACAGCTTTGTTCATATTGGCAGCCGGGGTAATGGTTTTTACCTTCCTTCCGGCAAGTGCTCAAAAGAAAGTTACCCTCCAGCAAGTACAGGAGACTGAAAAGGGTCAAACCACCAAACCTGCAGCAGCGGCACAAACCAAACCTGCAAAACCAGCTTCTGCAGCAGCTGTTGCTCCTACTGCAAAATCTGGTTCTGTTTCGGTTACTCCTCCTGCAGGTGCTGTAGCCACAACCCCTCCCGTTAACCCAGCCGCTGGCAACCAGGTAGCTCCTCCGGCACCACAGGCTCCTCCGGTACCATTAACCTGCACCTGGGATGTTACCGATTATGATTTTGGTAAAAATGTTACACAATTGAAACCCGCAAGCGCTACTTTTACGATTACCAATGCCGGTAAAGATCCGGTAACCATTACCTTAGTTCAGCCAAGTTGCGGATGTACCTCCCCAAAATATACCAAAGAACCTATTAAACCAGGTGAAAAAGGTGAGGTTGTTTTAACCTACGATGCAAAAATCAGCGGTTATTTCTCAAAGTCTGCCCAGGTTAAACTCAGCGACGGACAAAAATATGCACTCACGATTAAAGGCGAAGTTCAGAAAGTTGAACCAGCTGCGACTACCCCTCCGGTTGTTAAATAAGTTTTGATCCAGGTTAAGGAGTCTCGCTGATAAAGCGGATGCCTTGCTAGCGCGGATTAGTGCGGATTCTTATTCAAAAGAACCGTGCTAACCCGCGTTTTTGCATGGATTCAGGGCATGTGCTTTGCATTTCTTATATTTGCACAACTCAACGCTTCAATAGTCAAATATCTGAATTATGAAAACCAAACCTCTCATTCTACACCTGGGTTTCTTGCTGATCGTAATTTTGGAACTTATCGGTACCTTGAATGGAAGTAAGTGGCTCGATTATCCAGTTAAACCATTCATCCTGATTTGGATAGCCGCCTATTTTCTTATCATGACCAAGCCTCAGCCATTAAGATGGTTGGTGGTTCTGGCTTTCTTTTTTTCCTGGGCCGGTGACTTGCTCCTGATGTTTGGATGGAAAAGTGAGATGTTCTTTTTTGCAGGCGTTGGTGGTTTTTTCCTTTCCCAGGTAACTTATATTCAGGTGTTTCGCAAGTTTGGAATCAGCAATGGCAAAGGCCTGATCGCTCGCAAACCCTTGATGATTCTTCCTTTTCTGATTTATTTTGTTTGTATTTTCTTGTATCTGTATCCCAGCATCAGTGGCGTTATGATTCCAGTTGTTGCGCTTTACGCAATTTCCCTGATCGGAATGTCAGTGGCCGCCTTTAATCGCAATGGCCTCGTGGACAAGCAAAGCTTTTGGCTCCTGTTTGGCGGCTCCTTATTTTTTGTCACTTCCGATAGTTTACTGGCCATAAATAAATTCGCTATCCCAATTCCAAATGAAGGTTTTTTTGTAATGTCTACTTATATGCTGGCACAATACCTGATTATGATGGGATTGCTGAAAGGGGAGAAGACCTTAAGGCGATAAGAACGTGAAGAGCGTGAAGAGCGTGAAGAGCGTGAAGAACGTGAAGAACGATAAGAACGTGAAGAGCGTGAAGAACGTGACGATAGTGAAGAATCGGAAATGAGTGAAGTGGGGTGGGGAGAATAATGGAATTGATAATTGAACTAAATGAACAGTTTGAATTTTGCTGAGAACAATAGCCTGAGCGAATTCCTTTTATCCAAGTATAATATACGTGGCAGTATTATCGGGCTAGTAGGCTATCAGGATCGAAACTGGTTGATTACTAGTGACTCAGGAGAAAAGTTCATACTAAAAATAACCACCGATGTTAATGACCTTGATTTTATAGGGTCACAGAATCGGGTTCTGGCGGCCTTGTCACAAAAACCTTTTGGGAAGCTGATCCCTTGCCCGGTTTCAACAATCAATGGTGATTTAATCACTGAAATATATTTGGACGGTCGCAAGGCTTTTGCCAGAGTACTAACCTTTGTGTCGGGTACTTTTATTGCAGAATCAATTCCAGATATTTCATTCTATTATGATTTGGGGAAGGTATTTGCCCAAATCGACCATGACATGAATGGTCTGGAAGATACGGTTCTGAAATGCCGATCTCATGAATGGGCCCTGGGCAGGGTAATGGAAATTGAGGAGGATGTTCACCTGATTGCTGATCCCTCAGATCGGCGCCTGGTGCACTATTTTCTAATGAAATACCGCGAAGAAGTGTTACCGGTATACCATAAATTGCCAAAATGTTTAATACATGGGGATGGTAATGACTGGAATGTATTGGTAGCTGATAAGGTTGATCGGGTAGCTGGTGTGATCGATTTTGGGGACATGGTATGGGGGGCAAGGATAGAGGAAGTTTCGATTGTATTGGCTTATGCAATGATGGGGAGAAAGGATTTTGTGGAGGTTTATCGTCAGGTTATTGCAGGTTATCACGATGTTATAATGCTCTCCGCGATTGAACTTTCGGTGGTATACTTCCTGGTTGCTGCCAGATGGTGCCAGACAATGGTCATGGCTGCCCGAAAGAATAAGACTTGTCCGGCTATCCCGGGCATGAAGGATAATCAGGAAAATACCGGGAATGATTACCATCAGGTAAGTGTTTTAGGAGCAAGCTCCATGCTGCATCAATGGATTCGTCAGAATCCCGCAGCAGTGAACTTGAACTCGCCCGATCAGGCAACCCCGGAATCACTTTCCCGGGAGGTAGAAAAGAGGTATAAATACTTTTCCAGCTCTGTTTCATTATCTTACAACCAGGCCATACAAATGGTAGGAGCCGCCATGCAATATATGTATGGTGCTGATGGTAGAACTTATCTGGATTGCGTGAACAACATTCCGCATGTCGGGCATTGCCATCCCAAGGTGGTGGAGGCTGGCCAAAAGCAGATGTCCCGGTTAAACACCAATACACGCTATCTTTATTCCAGCCTCGATCGTTACGCTGAAAAATTACTATCGAAATTTCCACCATCACTGAACAAAGTGTTTTTCGTAAATTCAGGATCCGCAGCAACAGATCTGGCAGTCAGGCTGGCTGAGGCCCATACTGGAAAAAGTGAGTACCTGGTGCTTGATTATGCCTATCACGGAAACACCAAGGCTGCTATTGGGCTGAGCCCATACAAGTTTAACCGGAAAGGCGGCAAAGGTAAGCCAGGGAACGTAACGATTTTACCTTCCGCAATCGATCCACTTAACCGTCACACCTTTTTTGCTGAATCAATAGTTGGGTGTGCAGGGCAGATTGTGTTGCAGAAAGATTTTATGCAGCAAACCATTCATCAGGTTAGAGAGTCAGGTGGTATCTATGTAGCCGATGAAGTTCAAACCGGATTTGGTAGGGTGGGGCATAAGTTTTGGGGATATGAGCTGTATGATGTGGTGCCTGATATGGTTATTCTGGGTAAACCCATGGGAAACGGTCATCCTATGGGCGCTGTAGTTTGCACGGAGGAGATTTGCCGGAGTTTCGAGACCGGAATGGAATTCTTCAGTTCTTTTGGAGGTAATCCGGTGAGCTGTGAAATAGGACTAGCCGTTCTGAATGTTATGGAGGAGGAAGGACTCCAGGAAAATGCCCGGCAGGTTGGCGATTTTCTACTTTCAGAATTCAATCAACTGATAAACAAAGTTTTATATCTTTCTTCAATCGACTTTTTCAGCCCCCCGCTTCAAACTTCACGCATCCCGTTTCACATTTCCAGCGCAAGGGGTTCCGGCCTTTTTCTCGGCTTTGAACTCACCAATACTGAAAATGGTAAACCTGCAACTGAAGCAGCTGTCTTCTTAGTCAATGAAATGAAAGAAAAAGGATTCTTACTGAGTACCGACGGACCCTTTAATAATGTGATCAAATTTAAGCCACCCATGTGTTTTTCAATGAATAACGCTGTGGAAATGCTATCGGCATTTAATTCATTTTTTGCTGCAAGACATTAGAGGAAACTAAAAAAAAAAACCGGGTATGAAGTTACCCGGTTTTTTTGTGAGCTGATGTGCTAATTAATTTTCTTCAATAAATCAACGGCTACCGCTTTAACTACTCCATCAGCAAAATCAGTGGAGATTTTACTGATTTTGGCTTTCAGGTTTTTGTCGACCTTTAATTGTACGGCCGATTTTAATGCGATTTTTACCACTCCGGGATCGTGGTCATCCAAAGCCTTATCGAGTACGGCCTGACCTGATGCGGCGTCGAGGCGCTGTGCCCCATGTGCTGCTGCGATTCGAACGGTAGTGAATTTGTTGGTTATCGCACTTTGAAGGACATCTTTAACGGTGCTGTCATCGATGTAACCCGCCAGATATGCGGCTTTGGTAGCTAAATTTTCGTCATTGCTATTGATCAGCTCTGATAAAAAAGGTAGTGCTGCTTTCCCAAATTTGGCAGCAGCAGCTGTGTAATCCAGTTCATCCAACCTTAAAAAGGCTAGAATTTCCTGATTTAAAACGCCGGCATTTAATATTTCATTTGGCATAAGTCTGCTTTTTTAAGGTGAATTAAAGGGCTGTACTCAATCCGCTGGCAATCATAGTGGTAACTTCACTGGCAATTAAATCGGGCGGTGGATTGGTTATCCCAAAGGTTCCTAATCCGGTCATCAGGCGATCTGATAGGCTCACATGTCTCAATCCCAAAACATGACCCAACTCATGGCCGAGTGTCCATCGGCTGGCTGATCTGACAACAACAGCACCTGGCCTGCCAGCCGGGTGAGCTGCACAACCATTATAAGCTGGCACCGTGCTTCGTACATAGTATACAACCATGTCGTCAACGCCAACAAAATTGCGGTTTCCAAACAGCGTCACCTGTTCAGCTGTTACACTTCCCATGGTGCATCCTCCAACATCCACATCATTTAAAGCGGCCAGCACAAGGTTTTCGGTTGTCGCCCAATCTACCTGGATTCCCGCCATCGCGTATACTTCCTGCATAGCAGCAAACTGCTCGTTGAGCGTAAATGAAACGGGCGTTTCCAGGGTCTTCACATGCACCCTGACTCTTTCCCTGAGTACCCGTGCTCCAGCGGTGGCTGACCAATAAATGCTGCCATGCTGGAAATGGGAAATTCTTCCGTCACCCCCAAAAACCACCTGCTCATCGGAAATGGGATAGCCGAGTGCACTCCGCTCCCATCCCAGACTTGACCACTTTTCACGTATTGAGCCATGCACTTCCCAGGCTCCGGTACCAGGCGACCAGTAAATACTGCCACCCTGAAAATGGTTGTACCGGCCTATTCCGTCTGGTGTAGTTGTTTCATTGGTGAGCGGGTATCCTAAAAAACTACGCTCCCAGCCTAGTGCGGAATATTTACCCCGGATAGATCCATGTACCTCCCAGGCGCCTGTTGACGGGCTCCAATAAATACTTCCTCCCTGAAAATGATTGTACCGCCCGATGCCATCGGGTGTGGTTGATTCATCAGTGATGGGATATCCCAGAAAACTGGTTTCCCAACCCAGTGATGACCAACGGGCTTTTATCAACCCATGCACTTCATGTGCCCCAACTGAGGGATGATAATAAATGGAACCATTTACATAATGCTGATAGGAGCCAACCCCATCAGGACAGGTAGTTATTGGCGTGGTATTTGGCCCAAGCCAGCTGCTGCCGCCCCCTAATGCCCAATATTTTAAAACGATTGGGTGAATGGTAAAATTTGGCAATTTTGATAAATCAGCATTCAAATACTCTTTAACGATTTTTGCCATAAATTAATGTTTTTAGGTTAATGGTGATACGAATCTACGAAATAACGAACAGGTTATTTGATAAATTGTTCAGAAAAAGCCAGAAACTTTTTATGACGGATTTTTGGTAAGGACTTCATCTGTATGCCAATAGACAATTTCTAGTGATCAACCCTTGTAATCTGACGGTCAAATGTCAATTCAACGATGGTATCCGGTGTAACCCTGTCTTTAAGCGTGCCAATGATAGTGATCCTGCCGTTCTTCTTTAGAACTTTTATTTTGCCACCTGTTAATACCCGATGCGAAATCAGCTTCTGCCTCAAGGCCGGAAGTTCAATCGTATCAGGTGCACTTTCAAAGAGGTGAACATAAACTTTATTTCCCTTGTAAGTTCCTCCACCCCAGGTTCCATTACGGAAGGGCCCCCCCTCTGTGCCATAAACAGATTCACCATATTTCCGGATCCAATTTCCCATTTCAGCCAGGCGACCGGCCTGGTCAGCTGGAATAATCCCGGTGGCATCAGGGCCAACATCAAGAAGCAAATTCCCATCGCCGGTGGCACAACTTACCAGATTCCGGATGCACTCATCAAAAGGTTTCACTTTTCCATCGGTACGGTATGACCAGCCACCGTCAGGGGCATCCACCACACACATGCAGGATTCCCAGTCGCGGGTGGTTCGGTATGATCCAACCGTTTGTTCAGGGGTATCGAAATCAGCCTGTAGCGAAGGAACATATTCGGCAAAGAAACTACAACGGTTATTGATGATCGTTTGAGGCTGGAGTTGGCGAACCAGTGCCAAAACTTTGTCGGCATGCCAGTATTTTATTGATTCTCCAGTTCCAAAACTATCGAACCAAACAACATCCACTGCACCATAATTCGTAAGCAATTCGGTGAGCGAACCTATCATATAGGCTTCGTATTTACTATTGTCACCTACCCCATAATCAGGATGATACCAATCGCGCGGTGAGTAATAAATACCGAATTTGAGTCCGGCTTCATGGCACGCCTCCGATAATTCCTTTACCACATCGCGTTTGAAAGGTGTGCTCATGATGGAATAATCGGTGAATTTTGTATCCCACATCGCAAATCCACCATGATGTTTGGTGGTGAAAACCATATATTTCATCCCGGCATCTTTTGCAATTCTTACCCATTCCTTTGCATCAAACTTGGTTGGGTTAAATCGCTTATACAGATTATCATAAACAGGATCACCACCAGTTCCTGCGGGACTTCCCCAGGATCCATCCAAAGGCTTGGGCCCCAGCCTCGACCAGCTGATTTCAGTGCCGGCAACACTCGACATATCCCAGTGTATAAACATGCCGAAACGGGCATCGCGCCACCATTGCATCCGTGCAGGCATGCTGGTTTGCTCACTTGGGATACTTTCGTTTCCAGATTCATCAATTGCCGATATCCGATAGAACAGATTGCCCGACAGCGGTTTGCCATCGAACCCCGGGGCCCCGTCGATAAAAGAAAGCATGGAGGCCGGGACAAAGGTGACAAAGCTCTCCGGCCCTGCCGTAAAGGAAGGATCATTACTCCGATAAATCCGATAAGCTGATGCACCAGGCGATGGACTCCACATGATCGTTCGATTGACAGATTTGGGTGATGATGGTTTTCCCGGTGCCATCGCCGGGGTATTACCAATGGTCACGAGAGAATTGCTGCCATCAACCGGCCAACGAACAGAAATGACGCCTTCTCTGATATTCAGATAATACTCGATCAGCCCGATGGCAGGAATCGTACCAGTGAAAATCGCTTTTACCCGCCTGGCCATTGGGGTTGCCGTCCAATCAATTGAACCAGCCTGCCGCCAATGAAGAGTGGCAGTAACCTTTTCGTACGACCGGCTGTCCAGGACTCTAACCGTTACTGGTGCCGGCTGCCCGGCAAGTGCCGATGACGGAGCCGATATAACAACCGGATGGAGCATCGATTTGACCTTTGTAGGCTTTCGTAAACTTTTTTCCTTGGGTAAATAGTTCAGCTGAACAAAACGGTTTTGACTGCTCATAACATTTCCTAATGACGAAATGTCCGTTACCCGATGAGTGAAGTTCCGCACCCAGGATTGCATAACATCTGGAAGATCAGTCCATAAGGAATCGTTAAAACGACTATTCATTTCGATATGGTCCTTTGCAGCTGCAATTCGGCAACGGAGATTTTGCAACCGGTCCTTTTGTGCCGGAGTGGCAGTTTTTATACACCTGTCGATAATCGCGAGTTGGGCTATGGCCTTGTCAAATTCAGGCTTAACAGATATCGGTGTTTTTTCGAAGAACTTGAAAACAACAGAATGGATTCCCCCAGTAGGTTTAATGGCTGATCTGATATTAATCCACGACTGCCATCCCTGGGTATCATTAACCGTACAGGTTCCAATGACCGGGCCATCCGGCGATTCGAGACGAAACTCAATACGTCCCCCAAATGTGGCTGAAGCAACCCGCAAAGTGATGCTATCTGTTTGATTACCAAAATCCAATCCGTTATATTGTAGCCAGTTATCTTTTTTTATAAATCCTACGCACTCGCCCCCTTCACTGCATGGTGCATTTTGAGTACCATTCAATTTTGTTGGCTTGGTGGCATCAATTGTCTCGCCATTCAGAGTGAAACTTTTGATATTCATCAAATAATCATCGGTTCCAAAAAGCTTGAAAGCAGGAGTTTCCTGGCACTCACCAAACCCTGATGCAAAGGGTTCATTCTCATTGATGATATCGGTGATCGCATCCGCCGATCTGGCTCCGTAATTCAATGCCGCATACTGTTGGTAAACGTCTTTGGATGTGGTTTTGGTCATATCGTTCCAGGCAGCTTTGCTCATGAACGACATTTTTGGATCAATCGCATCGGTGAGCCTCCAGGTAAGACAATAGAATCCTTTCATATTGGGAGCCCTGCTGTTCCAGGCTTTAATGGTATTTGAAAGATTCATGTTGTACGGATAGTAGTATTCCGAGCTGTTAAAATCCCGCTCCAGCCACGGGCACCCCCAGTATTCTCGGTCACCGTATATGGCCCCGGTTTCGCAACCATCAGAATAGGCTGAAATTGGAGCGCATATCACATCGGCAGGCAATGTGGAGGTAGTCGCAGGGTTAATGCCCCATCCGGCAACAGCCAACCTGGTCTGAGGCGATTTTGCTTTCATCCCGGCATAAAATCCGTCGAATACACGGCGCCATTTTTTCCATAGTTCGGTTTTTGACGCAATGGTTTCCGATTGAAAGCAGAGAAGGTAATCAAGCTTCGGGTAATTTGATGTCAACTCGTCCACTTGTGCAGCAACCACTTTTGAGTTATCAGATTCTGTTTTGTACTCGGGAAGAATCAAATCGATATCTAGCCCTAACCCAATCTTAACCCCTCGCTGATGAGCATATTCAATAACCTTTTGAAAAAGGCTGACTCCCTTTCGGAAAACCTGCTCGTTGGTAAGCGTTTCATTATGCAAGGCAACATCAGCGCCAAAATCATAGTCCCCAAATAGATCTGACGCTCCAAAGCGGTACTCATTCACATCCCAGCCCGGACATGCCCATCCATGACCGGATTTTGCAGTTGCCATCCACACCCTCGACAATATGCCGTTCACTGAAAAATTGTGATACATCTCATTGTGACCAGCCTCCCCGTTATAATTATGAATATGCAGGAAATTTAATCGCATTTTAGCCATCTGATCAATAATGAATTTCCAATCCTCCCAGGAGTAGGAGGTCGCCGATTGCGGAAAATTGGTCCAAGGCAGAAACCCTCTGATAGCCACTGCAGGGTTTTTTGTTTCATACAATCTTGCCGGAATCAGTGGCTGCTTCTTTTCTGGCAATACATCGCCCCCAAGGTAGAATCCAATTCCATAATGGTCCTCGAGCAAACCGTATACCCCATACAGAACACCCTCAGGATCAGCACCGGCAATAATGATGCTGCCTTCCACCTTTTTGAGGACATATCCTTGCGGACCCGGTGTTTCAGATATCCACTTCTTAATTTGCAAATTTTTGGAAGCTTGTCCGATCAGAAAGCTGCCGGGAATAATGGGTTCTGATCCAGGTAGAATCTCCAGCTTTTTGCCCGTTACCATATATAGATATCGTTGCAGCTCAAGTGCAGCATAATGCTCGAGAGGAGTGGCCCCCGGCATCTGAATGATACCTCCGGTTTGAGCATGGGAGAATACCGACGTGAAGAATGTGAGAACGAATAGAATGGTAAGATTTTTCATGGAAGCAAATAGTTTATTGAGATGAGCAATTGCTTATGCTTACTTTTTATCCTACAATTCAATGATCAGCGAAACAATCCCAAATGGTAACATTTCTATCTTTTTCCCTACTTCCGCACCCGGCGTTTCATCTGCAATGCAAGTGCGGATTGAGCCGGGCTTGAATGAAGGAAATGAAAGATTTAAAACTTCCTTTTTATTGGAAACCGACCTTAACCGAACAATGATTGATTTTCCGTCTGAAGAAGTTTTTATGATCGAAATGAAAATGGAATTATTATCAATTAAAATGAATTCATTTAGTTTAATCTTTTCTTTTACCGGAACTGCAATTAATGGCTGCGATTGTTCCAGTCCGAAGCGGTTGGCTTTTACCGGATCATATGCCTCATGATGAGGTAATATCCGGTACCGGAAATCCAGATTGCCTTCCTGAGAAAGTGGAAAATTGGTGTGCCAATGATTGTTTAGTGCCCAGGAATAGATGGTCGAACTCAATGGCAAATCCTTAATCCATTCAGGCGAATGAACGGCTCCACCCATAATATTTGCTGTCAAATGGCCACTTTCGAAAGTTGGCGCGTCGAGCGAACACCAGGTGATTCCCTTATCTGCATTTGAAATATCCAGCCAGCGCTGAAAACAGATCCAGTTTCGATTCCCGGCTGGCAGTTGATCAGCATCTATTTCTACAATACTCCACGGGATGTCTATCCGGGTGCGGCCATCGGGAATATCAAAAGAAAATCCAAAATGAATTCCTTCCTTTTTGGTTATTGCAATTTTATCAACCTGGTTGTTGATTTCAATAACCTGTTTACCGGCTAATATCCTGACCTCACGGATCAATTTGCGGCAACCTTCTGCTTTTGATTCTACCTGTATAGTTGCCAATAGTGGCCCGTTTTCTTTAATTTTTAGTTGTACTTCAGTTGGTAAAGAGGGTTTTCCGTTTTTAGGCAAATATCTGAAGCTGTTGATATTACAACTATCTTTGCCATTAACATATTCAGTTCCTGCCTGATCAGTTATTCGGGTAATATCTCCTGTTTCAGGATCTAAAGTTATTTTAATCAGGCCATTATCCAGTGTATTCCCTTTTGCCAACTTACGATCAGATTTTGGACCCTCATCGGTACCCAAATGGAAATTTCTGCTTCCGTATGCCGGGATATCAGATGCCATAAATACCAGCTCTCCTGTGCTCAGAATTTGAGTTGCCAGATAGTTGTTTTGGTCATCTTTCACCGATCGAAAACCTTTGCTCTGATCAGGGGAAAGAGTTATTAACCCGCTTCGCTGCCAGGCTAAAGTATTGAATACGGCTATCAGATTGGATTTTTCCCGGGATATCTTTTTCGTGACATTGGTCAGCAGCTGCCGGCTGCCGGAATCTGCGGTTTTAAAGAAGTTCTGCTTAACCCGCCAGATTTCATCCTGCATATCTGCCTTATTTGGATCCATATAGCACCAGGTATGCTCCGATCCCATTAAAACATTGCGCCAGGCTTCATTCATCTCCGTCCGGGGAGCTTGTTCCCCTGAATGAAGCATCGACCAAAGTATATCTGCCTGAATCAACCGCTCCTTAGCCTGGCGGTTCATGGAGGTTTCCTTGGCAGCTGTTCCTAAACCATCTGTCCAGTATTCGGTAAAATCACCTCTGAATGAGGGAATTATATCTCCATATTTTTTCTCGAAAGCCGACATGATATCGGTCGAACTTGAAATGACCAGGTGGGGAAATGCATATTCCTCATTCCAGCTTTTTACCGCATCAGGCAAATCCGCATCTACCGGGGTATTATCGGCCATCGCCCAGGTCATCGGGAAAATAGTATAAGGATAATCAATGTTGGCTTCGAGTTCCTTAAGTTTTGCCCACAAATAGTTGTCAATAAAGTTATCACGGGGATGATCGGTTTTTACGATCTGAATTAATTTTTCCGGATCCTTCTGACCGGCCATCAATGGCCAGTATTTGAATCCTTTGGCCCTGGCCCCAGGGGTATAATCGCCCGGTTGGAGAAATAGTATTTTCGAAACCCCATCCTGCCCGATCCACCAGAACGGCTTGAAATTGAGCTGGTCGGATAACCCTGTACGATCGGAACCGTTAAAAGGTACAAATGCGTATTTAATCCCAAACTGAACAGCCATCGGCACAATTCCCCACGACATACCGGGAATATCCACCTGAACAATGGTTCTAACTGGTACACCCGTTTGTTTTTCCAGATTTTTAGCGTCCCCAAAGAGGCGCGGAAACTCCTCATCTGCTGTAACGCTTGTATTATCATTGATATAACCTGCATCCAAACAAACATAACCTTTACGAATGGCATCCATTAATTCCTCCTTTTCAGCCGGAGTTGCGTTTTTTAGATACCGTTCAACAGGCCAGATCACCTCAGGATTCCAAACATAACGTGCACCCTCAGGATAATGAGCCGTTTCCTTTGCCAGTTTCATCCCGTTAATCAGGTTCCGCTTATGGATAATTTCAACATTTGCCTGTGTGTTGGTATATCCAATATCAACATGTGAATGCGGATAAATATATACGGTCCATTGCCTTTGTTTGGGTAAAACAAATGATTTCCTGATGATTTTATCTCCGGAATTTACCTGGACGAAAATTTGAATTTCTTTATCTGTTCCTAATCCGGATGGGAGCGTGACGGCAGTGGTATCAATCCCATTCTCTCCCGGAATCAGATGGGAAACGGTGGACTTGTCATCTACAGTAGCAACAATATCAGATGGATGATATAATTTACCGCCAATAAAGGTGAGGACTACCTCCCTTGCTGGTTTGCCATCTTTCCCGAACCGATAGATGCTGGTAGAGGTGCATTTGATATCGGTGGGAAATGAGGATTCAACAGGTGCTTTAGCCGGATTTACCTTGATTGCAGGCTGTTGGGCAAGACTGGTAAGAGATAGTAAGGCAACAATGGAGAGAAGGAGAGTTTTCATGCGGCAATGAGTGAGATTTCTTAGCAATAATAAGGAATTTGAAGGAAATATCAGAGGATTCGATGAAGTGGTTTGGCTTTGGCAATTCGGGCTATTCCGCGTTACGTGTGAATCGTCTAACATTTATCATCAGCATACTTTCAATCATTCTTTTCATTTTCCCATCTTTGTATTTGATAATCCCTCTCAGCTTTAAGAACAATTCCCTTGAAATATTTCACCGATGTCAGTTAAAAGCTTTCTTTCAGGATCAGCTCTGTTTTGTATTCTGATCTTTGGCTATAAAATATCATCAGCGCAAAATATCAGTATTACATTTTCAGCAACCAGCGGAGATAATAGCATCGACACAGTAAAGGTTACGAACCAAAGGACAACCCGGAGCGTCACACTGCCGGGGGACCAAACTCTGGCATTGTCACCGATCACCGGTTTATCTGCTATTCCAATTGTTGCAGATCAGGAAATAATCTATCCGAATCCATTTCAGGGAAATGCAGCATTCATTTCCGTAGTTCAGGAATCTCAGACGGTGTATCTGAAGATTCAAAACCTGATGGGGCAGGTTGTTTCTCAAACAACTGTTTTTATTCAACCGGGTACGAATGAATTTTCAATTTCGGTTAGTACATCGGGCATTTACTTGGTAACTATGTCAACTGTTAAAAGAACAGTTAGTTATAAAATCTTTTGTACCGATGCAGCCGGTGGAAGGAATGCGGTTCTTTACCATGGAAATACGTCTGGCGGAAATGGTAATCATACAGAATTAAAACTAAATGGCACTCAGTCGGGATATACCCTCGGATACTCATTGGGGGATATCCTCCAATACCGGTGTAAAAGCGGTAATAATATCACGATAATTACTGATTCTCCTTCTTCATCAAGAAACTACTCCGTGGATTTTGCTCCCTGCGCTGATCCTGATGGCACGCATTATCAGGTAGTTCAAATCGGGGACCAATGGTGGATGGCCGAAAACCTGGCCTGGCTCACTGAAGTGAGTCCTGTCTGGTTCGGATCACCAACGGCGAATTATTATTATGTGTATGAATACCAGGGTACTAGTGTTGCTGAAGCCAAAAAAAGCTCGAATTACCAGAAATACGGAGTTATTTATAACTGGCTTGCAGCCATGAACGGTGCCGTCGGCAGCAAGGAAAATCCCAGTGGAGTTCAGGGTGCATGCCCAACAGGATGGCACCTGCCCAGCCAGGCAGAATGGGATGAACTGATAAACTTTTTGGGCGCAGATGCCGGATTTAAAATGAAAGCAACTTCGGGCTGGGTAGAAAGTAGCGGCAGTGGTAATAATTCAAGTGGCTTCAATGGTCTTCCTGGTGGTTTGAGGATCACGGACCAATCCGGAGGCTTTCGGGGGCTAGGAGCTTACGGCTATTTCTGGTCTGCTTCAGAGTATTCAGGAACAATTGCCTTTCACACCACCTTGAATTGGTTTACCAGTGTTGTGCAAAGTATTTACGCTGATTACAAGGATGTTGGGATTTCGGTGAGGTGTTTAAGGGACTAAAAGCACCTGGGCATTCCATACAAGCAGAAATTGATTATTCTTTTTCAGCCAGAGAACCAATGCTTTTCGAGATTAATTAGCGCCTTTTTAGTCCGGCACATCCCCTAATACAAAACTGACCGGTCCATAAGCTTTCAACCCAAAAGTAATTTTGCCACCACTGATTTTGATTGGCTCTCCAATCTTTTCCCCCCTTAGATTTACCGGAGTGGCGGTTGTAAACCTGTTGCCTGAAGGCAATGTAACTTCCAGATTTCCATTAATACCTCCCTGTTCCCAAACTCTCAGAATGGTTCCCGGGCCATCCGGATTCGGGCCAAAGGCCGTTAACGCAACGCCTTTCCTCGATAAGCCTACACCTGCCTGGGTAACCGGCAATTTTCCCGGATTACTTCTTGATCGTCCAACTTTTAGTGGAACCCGTGCCTCCATAGCTGGTGTGTAAAGGGTAGATTCCGAGTTAAATTTGTTGAATGACCACAACCTTACCCGTGAGCTCATGCGCTCCCCGTTGCCGATCCAGGCAACAAAATTGGTGCGCCAGTGATTATTGTACAAATTAATATATACGTATGGTTTGGATGGCTCATATCGCTTATCAAACTGATATTCACCAGGCATGCCGAGGCTCACTACCGGAGAATCTTCGGAGCACAGACCAACTCCGCTTCCGGAATTTCCATCATAAACAGCTACCCCGGTATTGATCCACGATAAATGAAAATTCGAGTTATCGATCTTAAAGTCTTTTACCGGATCCATATCGGCACCAAGCCGGCCTAACCGATATTTGGGATTATCAACCTTAAATGGCAAACAAATCCACCCGGCTTCGGGCCAGCCATCTGGTTGCTTTTGCCAACTTACCTCCAGATCGGCCACCGGCTGCCCTGCAGGAAGTGTCAGGCGGATAGATATTCGCTGGGGCTGACCGGGTCCTGGAATGGTGCCGGTCATCACCGCGGTAACATCAATCGGGCTTTTCTTAAGTTTTAGGGTCATATTCGCCAGTAAGGCCGAACGATACAAACTATCCTTTGGCATATCGTAAGCCACAAAGCATACCCGGTGGCCCACATACTGCGGATATAATGATTTTGCCAGCCAATTGGAAAGATCCTGATAGCCAAAACGTTCATAAAGATATTGACCGAATCCCTGCGGCGCCGACTGATCTACAAGTTCCTTTCCTGACCTTTTATCAATCAAGCTGCTGATAAGGCCTCGTTTTGCATCAAAAGTGGCCTTGAAAAAAGGACTTTCTATGACGCTCGTCGTTTCATCTATCTCTAATTCATTTTTTACCGGGATTTCCTGAGAGGCAATAAAGGTCCGATAGCCCATCGGTGGAATATCTTTAACAAAAAACCTCGATACAGGTGCGGCATTTTCAAGAGCAGGGTATTCAGGTGAAATCACTACTGCCGGCCCCCCATCGGCAGGCTTTAATGACTTGAATGCCGGAAGGATGCGCGTATCCATTACCACCTCCCCATCGCGTTTCCAGGGCAGCGGATTGTAAACAACAATACGTGGTTCCCTGATACTAACGTTATCAGCCAATGTGGCAATCGCATCGTCATAGGGCTCTTTAATAAGCTGTTGAACGGAATTTACATAATCAGCATGGTCCTTCCACGATTTTTCCATCAACCGGTACTGCGGCGGAAGGCCCTCGGCCCATAAGCTATCCCAGGCCGGGCCGTAAGGTATTTTCAGATAATGCTGGTTGGCCAGCCCCCACGTATGCTCCGTATAAAGCATGCTCTTTTCGTATGCCTGCGAAACGGCCTTGGAGATATCCGGAATGAATATCCCCCAGCACTTCTCTAATGTGGTAAGCTCATCCACCCCTCCAATTTCAGGCCTGATATTTTGAGCGAGTTTGCTGGCTGCGGGTTGACTCATCGGACCATGGATCCAAACATCGCCAATATCACTGCGAACCACCGGAAGCTTACTAAGATCTTCTTTCATAATGAGATTTGCAAAATCATCCATGCTTCCGGCCCTTGCTTTGATTCCCTTGCCCTGGTAAAACGCCAGATCCTTATTCACCGTTTCCGGTCCAGGAGGGCCCTGGTTATCACCGGTCATATTGATATAAACCCAGGTTTTAAATGGCCAGTTATCGGGTGGCAGCGGGCTGCTGCCGTAACCGTTATTGTAAAGCGTGAGCAATCGGGAACCATCGGGCCCCTCCCACCAGAAAAACAGGGGCAAGCCATGTTCCATGTTTACTACCGGACCGCCCATGTGATAGAATTTGATGCCGGCATGAGCAAAAAGGGTAGGGGTAAACCACGATTGCCCCGGTACATCACTCATCTTTGCACTTATGGATAATGGCTGACCAAACTGCCTCGATATCGTTGATGAGATATTCAAACCGCGCACCAGATCTTCCATCTCTGCGGTCTCTGTATGTGTGGTAAAAGGATACGCATGAACTACCAGATTGCCATCCCGGATAGCCTGCTCAATTTTCTGACGGCGCTCCGGTGCCTGCCCTTCCCACAACATCTGCTTCATCGGCCATCCCGATACCGTCCACACAAACTGGCTTTCCTTTGGCTGGTGGCTGTTCTTTTCAATCGCCTCCAATACCCGGTCCACCATTTCTGTACGATATTCATGGACAACATCGTGAACTGTTGACGAATATCCTATATCAAAATGAGTTTTGTAAACAATGATAACTTGCTCAACCGCATTTTTCGATTGGCTCACCTGGCCTTGAACAGAGGTGAAAATTAGGGCCGAAATCAAAAGCGTAATCAGGTTTTTCATGGTTTGAAAATAGGGAAAATAGCGACAAATGACGCCCACTCCCACTGATTATTATGATTGTTATGATTATCTTTCACGCAAGCAGGTAAGGGCCAATATTCGATTGAAACCGATAAGCCATTCACTTACCATAGATATCAAAAAACTGATATATCGTTCTTTCTGAAACAGTTCTTTATGAAATCTTTACAAATTCTATTTTTTCTTTTCACTGCCTTCACCGGATTGTTTTCCCAAACTTCAGGTGAAAGGGTTTTCATTCATACCGACCGAAAAGTGTACGCTTCATCCGATACAGTGCACTTCAAAGCCTATCTGAATAATCCAACAACCAGAGCATCAAAAAGTAATCGGCTTTTCCTGTGTTTGCTTGACCCCGCTGGTAAACCAGCTGTTGATTTTAATTCCCCGGTTGAGAAATATCAGGCAGCCGGAGCGTTGGTTTTGCCTGATTCTCTGACCGAAGGGGAGTATCGATTAGTTGCGTATACTGATCAAATGGAGGATGGATCCCCCAGGGATGCCTGGTCCGGAAAACTTTTTATCAGAGAAAATGTTTTTCCTGGTCTCCTGATCTCACTCAAACTGGATGCTAAATGGTATGTTCCAGGCGAATCAGCTCAGCTAAGTATCCAAATCATTTATCAGGATGGCAAACCATTTAGTGATGGCCAATTCGCTTATCTGGCCTGCAAAAATGGAGTGCCTTATCAAAATGGAATCAGTAAAACCGATCAGAATGGTAACGATAGCTTTCTGGTCAGAATCCCGGGCTCACAGGAGGAGGGTCTGATAACCGTGGCTGTTAATACGCAATTTGATAAGCTTAGCGGATCGGCTTCAATCCTGATTCCGGCAGGCGGAATGCCGGTAACACTGGATTTTTTCCCTGAAGGTGGATTTCTTGTGGAAAAGCTGAATTCTAAAATTGCATTCAGAGCGAGCGATTGCGAGGGAAATCCGTTCCCATTTGAAGGGGTAATACTGAATAGCAAAAATATTCCGGTTGATAATATCAAAAGCAGTGATTTGGGTATCGGATGCTTCAGCATTACCGCAAAAGCATTGGATTCGCTCAAAGTGAAAATTACCAAACCAGCAGGAATCGATAAGATTTTTTTTCTGCCAAAGATTCAGAACAAAGGGGTTCAATTGAAACTGGCAAAACGTAACGCTGAATCACTGGATTTTATTATCAGATCTAATGATCCTGCCAAAGGTTTGCAATTGTTGGCCAAAGCGATATCGGGCGGACAAACAATCTCCACCTTTACTCTCGATCTTGTTGATTCACTTTCCATCCAGGTGCCAATCGTTGGAATATCAGGAGAATCAGTTGGAATAATCCTGATCAGGAACGATGGTCAGGTGGTGGCCCAAAGGACAGTCTGGTTAGGTCAACCTTCACCGGGGATTATCATCGGCAGCGAATCGGGAAAAGGGAAAAAAGTGGAATTAAATAATGTTTGCCTTGCAATTATGAGCCCCGGTGGTAATCCTCTGGCCGGGACATTTAGTATCTCTGTTTACGATGCAGTTATGAGCCCGGAGTGGAACCGTGAACCCGATATCAGGTCATGGTCTCTTTTAGGTTTGATTGCAAATGCCCTTCCCCCTGGCTATTTCTCAGATCCACCCGCAGTAGATTGGGATTTGATTGATAATCTGATGCTTTCACTGGTGCCCGATATTACCTTGAATCGAACCCCAACTGCCCTTGTTGAGTCTTTCAGAAATAGGCTCCTTAAGTATTTTAAGCCAGGTCCCCTCGAAAGTCTGGTTTTGCAGTTTCACAAGGACCGTTTTTTTAACGAATATTTACTGTCCGCTAAACCAAACCTTCCTTCCTTTATTAAAAACAATCAAAAGTATTTTCAGGAATTGGGTGTGCTTCCTGGAAAATTAACTCCGGACGATAGAATCCGCCAGCAGCTGGAGATTGGGGTTCCAATTCTCAGCATTATCCGGTCAATAAAACCCTACACGCTAACTGATAATCAGATTTATTTTAGCAAAGGCAAGAATTCACTGGAATATCCGAAGGGCGCATTGTTTATTATCGATGGCGCTGAAAAGGGTTATAAAGTTGACGTTCTCAGCTATTTCAGCCCCTTTGATATTGCTACTATTAAAGTCACCGAAAAGATTTCTGATATTCTGAAGTATTCAGCCGATGCAGGAGGTCTGGTGCTCATTACTACAAAAAAGGCTCAACCTGACTCAGGCGCAGGATCATCAAAACCAAAGAACTTATTCAATCCAACACTATTTTGGAGCCCGCTAACTGAAACTAAATCTTCTGCCCCGGTTAACCTCAGCATCCCCAGGCCAGTCCTGAAAACTACCTGGCGCATGATTATCCAGGGTGTGGATGAAAAAGGTAACTTTTTGGAATCCAGGCTGCTGTTTTAAGTGATCCGGGTGGAGAAACAAATCCCCAAAAACCTTGGGGAAACTAAACTTTTGATCGTTATTTTTGTACTTCATTAACCTATTAAACAATTAATTCAATACTAAATTCAGATGCAAACAATATTAGGATCAGGCGGAGGTATTGGCATACCATTAGCCAAAGAATTAAGTAATTATACAAAGCAAATCAGGCTGGTTAGCAGAAATCCGAAAAAGGTAAACCAATCAGATGAACTCTTCCCGGCTGATTTAAATGATCTGAGTCAAATCGACAAGGCAATTGCTGGTAGCACAGTAGTATACCTGGTAATCGGCTTTGAATATAATCTAAAAGTCTGGCAAAAGGTTTGGCCACCATTTATGCAGGCAGTAATAAATGCCTGCAAAACCTATAATGCCAAACTGGTTTTTTTCGATAATGTTTATATGTATGCCAAGTCTGCCATTCCGGCTATGACTGAGAACGCCACAATCCAACCCCCAAGCAAAAAAGGTGAAGTCAGAAAGCAATTGCACGAAATGATCATGCAGGAAGTAGAGAAAAAGAGCCTGACTGCACTGATCGCCAGAGCGGCTGATTTTTATGGGCCTGATAATAAAAACAGCGCTTTATCCATTATGGTTGCTGATAATCTGATAAAAGGGAAAAAAGCTCAGGTATTTGGAAACTTAAACAAAACACACACCTATACATATACTCCCGATGCAGCCAAAGCAACCGCTTTGCTCGGTAACACGGAGGACGCATACAACCAGGTGTGGCACGTTCCAACAACAAAAGAAAGGTTAACCAACTTACAATGGATTCAGCTCATTGCGGGTGAACTTAAGGTTGAACCGAAGATTCAGGCAGTTCCAGTCTGGATGTTGCACATACTCGGCTTATTTATTCCTGCTATGAAAGAATTCCCTGAAATGCTCTATCAATATGAACAGGATTATTTTTTCGATAGTAGTAAATTTGAGAAACGGTTTGGCGTTAAAGCTACCACCCCCAAAGAGGGTATTCGGAAACTCATGGAATCATTAAAACCTTAGGTGGATGGCTATGCTCTCTACCCTGCAAACTCCCTGATCGCCCTGATAAATAAATCCAACTCCGCAATCGTCGTGTAAACGCTCGGTGTTACCCTGATGCCACTAACCTTTTCCCAAACGATTGGCGTGGTAAGTATTTTGTATTTCGTCATCAGGTAGGACTGGATCTCCTCAGGTTTTTTACCTTCGATACCAAAATTCCCCAAGCCACAGGAATATTGGGGTTTTTGCGAGATGTTGAGTTTGACTTTTGGGTGTGATTTGATTCCATCTACCCAATAATTTTTTAGATAACGTAAACGCTGTTCCTTGCGTGCAGGGCCAATCATATTGTAGAAATCGATGGCCGTGCTGATGGCCAGCTCAACGGCAAATGAACGGGTTCCGATATTTTCAAACTTCCGGATATCCGGGCTTTTCGGGTCTGGTGCGGCCATAAGCGGCCATATTTTACTGATCTTATCAGCTTTAACATAAAGCAGTCCGGTGCCGAACGGTGCAAACAGCCATTTATGAAGGCTGGTTCCAAAATAGTCACAGTCCAAATCAGGTATGTTAAAAACCAGGTGAGCAAAAGCATGCGCTCCATCCACCATTACCTCTATATTTCGCGAATGTGCAGCCTGCGCAATCTTTTTCACGGGTAGAATCTGGCCGGTCCAGTTAATAACCTGGGTTATATTAACGAGTTTGGTCCGTAAAGTAAACTGATCGGTATAAGCCTTAACTATGAAGTCGTCATTCTCTACCGGCATAGGCAGGTCCATCCATTTTAATACGATCCCATCGCGCATTTCACGCTGTTTCCAGGCATTAATTACATTGGGATAATCATATTTGCACAGTACCACTTCATCTCCTTTCTCCAATGGGAAACCAAAAATGATTTGATCAAGCGCCTCAGTGGTGTTACGGAGAATTGCTATGTTGTCGGCGGAACACCCAGCTGTTGCTGCCAGTTTTCTTCGCATAGGCTCGCGTTCTTCACCAAGCACAGCCCACATGTAATGCGCTGGTCCCTCATTGCTGACACTCTGGTAATGGGTAACTTTGTCCTGAACTACTTTAGGCTGCGGACTTACTCCACCGTTGTTGAGGTTAATGAGGTTAGGCGAAATGGTAAAGGCTTGCCTGATAAATTGCCAGAATTCCTCATCTGTAGCCAGTTCATTGGGCGATAACGAATTCACTTCCAATAATTTTTGTTCGAAACCCGGCCCGATGGCTGATACCATTGGCGCCAGTGCCACTGTACCAACCACCCCAAGTGAGCGGTTGAGAAATTGTCTACGATTGGTTTTCATAATTTTTTTCATCAAAATTAACCTGGACGCATATTCCCATCTTCTGCCAATAACTTTTGACAACACAATGCAGAGACGCATAATTGCGTGTCTCTTAAAGTCATACGCTAATGCACTACATCCCTTATCACCCCCGCTTATAAATAAATAGATCCGCGCCAATTCGCGCTCCCGCAGGGATTCGCGTCATTCGCGTGCCATTCTTCATCTATCCTGCCATTCTTCATCTACCTTGCCACTCTTTACCTCCCCCTGATAACAATCACCAATCCTCGCCCCCCCGGAACTTCAAGATGTCCCATACTAACTGACCTTTGCTCCACCTGAAAATCCTTTATCTCCGGGATGAAAATCTCCGCTTTTGCATCCTCAATACCCAGCTTTGCCCAGTCGATATTAAGCTTTGCTGTTTGATCCTTTGAACTCCAGTTGGCTACAGCAATTAAAGTGACTTCCTTTCCAGCATAAACCGTAGCTTTAACCAATGTATTGGAGCAGGTTACGGCACATTTTTTATCCCAATATCCAATCATTTCCTTATTCCCGATCCCATAGTCGTCCCAGAATTTCCAAAGTGAACCAGGCGGATTGGCAGTCCACCCTGCACGGTTCGAAATCCCATAAACCATTCCTCTCCATGGATTTCCTCCCCCTTCAAGCATTTGCCCCGGCAAACCAAATGGAATGCCCGATACTTCTATCAGCCAATGATCCGGCATACGGTTGTAATCCCTTCCTTCTCCAATCCAGATTAAATCGAAATAAGGCAAAAGATCCATGTACAGATTTAAGCAATTCGTATATCCGGCCCACTCGTTGAAATGGTTCCAGCTGTGGAGATCCATCCGGCCTTCGGGCCGGTATCGGTCAATAATTTTCCGGGCCCGCATCAGGGTGAACCGGTCAAGTGCCGAATCATCAATGTAAACCCCATCAATTCCAATGTTTTGCACCATCCAATCCAAACCGGCAACATAAAAATTATTGAGACGGCTGTCCGGAGTAGTAATAACCGATAAATCAGTTTCACCTTTAAATTTCCCTTCATTTACCAGGTTGAACCAGGCTGGAATGTATTTCCCGTTCAGATTTTTTTTCAACCAATCATTCGGTCCGTTCGGACATATAAGTGTTTTACAATCATTACCGGGACCCGGGAAAATCACCTCCCCATTCAAGCTGTAAAATGCACGAAACTCAGGCAGATTCTTAGTAAGCTCACGTGTGGTATAGTAAAACTTCATCCTCATATTGGCCTTGTGTGCATCCGAAACCAGTTGTTTCAGCTCTGAAATATTCTCATCCAGATAGGGATAATTGATGAATGGGTACAAGTCCTCGGCATGGTGAATGTTAATGATGTTGGCGCCGGCTGCTTGCGCATTGGCAATTTTAACCGAAGTGTTAGTGCCCCCGCCATGAAAATAGCGATCCCCAAATTTTACCTTTTTATCAATTGTCCGGAATGGGGTCAAAAGCAATTCAAAATCAAAATTAAAAACATCTCCCGGCCTGATATCTCGGGAGCCTGTGTAGGCATTAACCACAATATCAGGAGTTTTCTCACAAATATCTACCCCGCCTTTTCCTGAATTTCCCCATGACGGAGGTAAATTTAGCGGTCCAAAGGCATAATATATATTGATGAGTGGGCGCCGGTAATTCTCAGCTTTCCACTTAATCCGCATTCCACCATTCACACCCCCGATCCAGAGCATGTCCTGATTTTTAGTCACGTCCCACTTCCATTTCCAGTCGTTAGTACGAATTCCTCCTTCATGGTTCAACCCCATCATATACTCCGATTTCTCTTTATTCATGGGTATTTCCAATCGGATATCCTTGACCTTTATCCCGGCTTTCGCGGTGAGTTTCAACTGGTAATCAACAAAACCATCGAATTCTATGGCTCCGGATAACTCTAAATCAAATTCCTTCGAAGTATTTGTTATTTTCCAGGTTACACGCCTCTCCGATTGCTCCTCTATATCGAGCTTACCTGGTTTCAGCCGTATAATCGTGCCATCTTCTTTTTCAATAACAAACCGGAACCCACTGTTGATCACCGGCTCGCCCCGTTCCTTAACTTCTTGATTGGAGGGGCCAAAAAATGAGGTGATAGCAGCCGGCAACCCATTATCCGAAATCTCCAGCGTGCGCCCTAAAATGCTGAACCGCTTGCCGGTTACTTGAACAGGACTAAACCCTTTGGATACATTATCGTCGATTCCCACTGTGGAATTCAGCCAGTTTAAGCGGGCAAGGCTCTTTCCATGGTCATAACCATGATTTGGAACTACTTGGCCTGAAACGGTAAGGTTGATGGGAATAATTTGCTTGTCATTACCTGAACCGATACTTACTGTTCCTTCATATATACCTTCCTTAGCATCCTCAAGGTCAATTCCCATCCACAATTCCTGCACCTGACCTGCTTCAATATCTATCCGTTTTGAAAATGGCTTTCCCTTAAAATCGACTCCTCCGGCGTTGAAACAAGTCATTTTACCAGCAGGTATTTTTCCGCCGATTCTATTGACCAGATCGGTAAAATTGATTTGAAGATCCTTTATTCCCGATTCTTTTGCCAATAAACTGATCTGATAAACGAAAAATCGTCCGGGCTCGGAACTTAATTCCTTTGGAATCAATGGAATAAATGGGGTTAATGTGATCATGCCTGTTTTTCGGAATTCCTGCATCCAGTCAATATCTTCAACCTTAAGTATTGCCTTGCTAGCCTTTTCAGGCTGGGGAACTCCATTATTTGTACCTCCTGGAACCGCATACCAAAACGTAACAAGAGAATAATCAAGCAGATTCCAATTCTCCCGGATGTCTGTTCCCGGAGAGGCTTCCATGTCAAATACCAAACGGGTTTTGAATGGAATGGCATCCAGAATACGATTGCGGGTGCAGGTATTATAGCCGCGCGGGTCAGCGGCATTTCCGTTACAAACATTGGCTCCTATTGGTATCGAGAAGGTATCGCGGCCAGTAGGATTTACTCCACCCGCCCAACCGTAATAATCCTCCGTGCCGGTGCCAAAATGAGAGGGAAACCTGCGGGAAACATCGGTTTCATCAATATAAATTTTCTCATCTCCCTCGCCCCACCAGCCATGACCCGGGCTCAGCACATTAAGAGCGTCACCGGCCAGTACCCCTTTCCCCTTAATGTCAATAAAATTCATGTCCATGAATTTATCACCCGGCAACGTTCCAATTGGTTTCCAGAAAGCGCTGAAATGCATAGAGTTGTGGTCCCAAATCCAATCATCGCTTTTCATATCGATCCAAACATCTGTGGCCTTATTCTGTAGATTGATCAGTTTAACTGTTGCACTCTTTTCATAAGGCATCTCATACCGGCAAATCATTTTTCCATCTGGCAGAACTGTTCTGTTCCAGGTTTGAAAAGGATTGATTTTATCTGCGCTGCAAAAGAAATCGCCAACAGGGCACCAAACTGTCCGGATCCCGTCAAAGGAAATTTCCAGAATGGTTGATCTTAAGGCTTGTGATCCGCTTTTTGGATCAATCCGGAGGGTAAATTCGCGAATAACCTTGTTTCCTGAAGGGAGAATAATCTCGTAATTTTCATTTGCTTTCAGGTGAATAGTCTGTGTTAGAGATGATGAACTTACCGCGGAAGGAGGATCAAGCAAGGCCTTGCCCGTTTGTTCAATTATAGGCAAGGCCTTTTGAAATTGTTTTAGGGAAAATGATTTAACTTTTGTACCCCGCGGATAGGCGCGGTAGTTGACGATATTGTAAAATGCTTTATCGGTGATGGTGATTTTGCAGCTTTTGGCAAATGGAACCGGCAAAAAACAATCTCCGGCTCTTGCTGTAAAACTGGCAAACGGGGGTTTAATGGTGCCCTTTCCGGTAACCAAATCGATAAAGCACTCATCAATCACCGGATCCTTGCTCCCATCTAGGTAAATTCTGATATTTGGACCTTTACGGTTATTAAAATCGTAATAGAAGAATGGGGTCCAGAGTCTGGTGATACAGCCTGGGCCAGTATGCTCCATGACTACGTACTCCCTTTTTCCGTCCATCTCCTCTTCCCTGATCCAGCTTACACCATCGGAATCGGCAAACCAGCCGGGCTTGTCGGGCGATACCGAGGCTCTGTTGTAACTGCTCGCTTGTAGTGAACGGTATTCCTTTTCCGGAAATCTCGCCATCGCACTCCTGTCAGTCATTTCATGGAGCAATGACTCCAGCGTTATGACCTGTGCAAATAAATTGGACCCGATCAATAATGCCCCAAGTACAACAAGAATTTTACTTTTCATCATAAGCAAATGCATTTCCCAAAACATCAATTAATTACAACGACTTAATCTTCAGGTTCCTGAAATAAGTTTTAGCTCCTGCATGTTTTCCCTGTAAGCCGATATATCCCTTTGTGGCAAGTTTTGAAAACGGTGTGCTGAGCCATTCAGGAATATCACTTCCGTCAGGATTCTTTTTTGCACTCGTCCATTTCGACATATCCATAGTGGTTACAGGCTTTCCGTTTAGCACGATATAGATCATCTGTCCCTTGCAGGCAATTGTCATCCTGCTCCACTCGCCTGGCTTTTTTATTGCTTTTTCCGATGGTGCCAGGTGCCCGAAAATGGATGCACACTGCCAGGTGCCGGCAACGCTTGCCCATTTCTCACTGGTATCGTCCAAAATCTGAATCTCAACCGAATGAGGGATCCAATCCTTCTTGTCGGTGCAATAAACAACCACACCGCTGTTGGCGCCAGGTTCTACATTGAACTCAAGATCCAAAACGAAATTTTTATACACTGCTTTCGAAAAAATGATCTGGTCCTCATCGGCAGTAAAAACTCCGTTTTCAGAGGTCCATACTTTTGCCTTGTAATCTGCGTCCGATAAATCGGCTTTAAATAAATCGGCCCAACCTTTGGTATCCGGATGACCGGTTAACGGAAGCGTTACCTGCGAAAACCCTGATAAACAACTAATCATCAGAGTGACTACTGCTAATCTTAATTTCATAAATGATAAATTTTAAACAATAAAAAAAATTCTGTGAATGAATCGGTTAAGGCATTGCTGGTAAATTCCATCCTTCCCGATAGGTATGACGAATGTACTCGGTTGCACTTTCCAATGCATTAAACTTCGCATACTGAGTGTTGAAATTCGGATGCCCGTCAATCACTTTAAATTCATCGAGCGTAACAATTTTCAACTCTTCAGTTGCTGAGATATTTGTGAATCTCATGTTTTCTGCGTCCCATAGCAAAGATTTGTTCAGCCCTTGCAAACGTATGGCTAATACTCCCAAAAGCACAGCCTCATTAAACGGGCCTGAATAAGCAAAGTTTGAAGTGGGCTCCACCCGGCTTCCAGCAGGTTCCTTGCATGCGCGGATCCAATCCTGCTCATGCGGACCATCAACATATCCGGTTGCCCCTGGAATGCGATGGAGGTAGGGACTTACCTGGGGAATCCGGCCGGAAAGCAATCGTCCGTTAAACCCGCCACACCCGCAAATCAAAGTGTCTTTCGATCCGATAAACAAACATCCGCCTAACCCGTCTGCCATCAGATTTTCGCCCTCCGGAAGCATCTCCTTTACGCTGGGCAGTAATCCTCCATCATACCAGTGCAGGCTAACCGCTGGCATGGCAACCTTTGGCATATTGTCGCGAGCCGGGAATGAAAACTTCACTGTTTCTGCCTGTGGTGCCGATTCAGTGTTTATTTGAGTCGAACTCCCTTGTACCTTCGTTGGATACCCTAGCTTAAGCGATTGAAATACAGGATCTAATACGTGACAAGCCATATCGCCGAATGCCCCGGTTCCAAAATCCCACCAGCCACGCCAGTTCCAAGGGGTATAAACCTCATGAAATGGTCTCATTTTTGCCGGCCCGATGAAAAGATCCCAGTTCAAAGTTTTTGGAGCATTCATGGATTGGGCCGGGCGCTGCATCCCCTGCGGCCAGATCGGACGGTCGGTCCAGGCATGTACCTCCCTGATTTCCCCAATCTCTCCGTTCCAGATCCACTCGCAAAGCTGACGTACTCCATGACCTGAATTTCCTTGATTACCCATTTGTGTGGCCACCTTATGCCGGGCTGCAAGTTTGGTGAGCAGCCTCGATTCATAGATTGAATGGGTTAGAGGCTTTTGGCAATAAACATGCTTGCCCAGCGATAATGCAGTGGCAGCAATAGCCGCATGGGTATGGTCCGCAGTCGCTACCATCACTCCATCTATCGAACTGCCCATCTCATCAAACATCTTGCGCCAATCCCAATACCGTTTTGCCTTTGGAAATTCCTGGAAACACTTATCAGCGTATTTCCAATCAGTATCGCACAATCCAATAATATTTTCAGTAGCCATCCCAACTAAATTCGGATGCCCCTTCCCCCCAATCCCAACCCCTGCAATATTGAGCTTATCACTCGGGGCCTTGTGCCCCAGACCACTGACCGTTCCACTCGGAATAATCGAAATGCCCGCAGTGGCAACCGCTGCATTTTTAATGAACTTCCGTCGCGAATAATTCTTTTCCAACATGATTATGTTTTTTAGTCCAGATTAAAGTTCCTTGATCTTGATGTTACGATACCATACCTTCGTACCATGATTCTGAAGCGAGATAAATCCCTCATCAAACTTGCCCCAGTCAGGGAAATTTACCCATTTACCACTGTTCCGGAGTTTTAACCACTCTTCAGAATTCTTTTCATATTGCACAACCAGCTTCCCGTTAAGAAATTGCTTTACCTGATTTCCCTTCACCTCAAGCACTAAATTGTTCCACGCTCCAACCGGTTTATAGGGCCGTGCCTTTGGAGGATACATCGCGTAATTGGCCCCGTTGATCTGCCAGTCTTCCAGTTTATCGGGCCAGTTTTCATGATCAATCACCTGAAATTCCGGACCTGTTTCGTAAGGAAATTTGTATTTCGGATCTTCATAAATCTGGAAAATAACTCCGCTGTTGGCCGCTTTGGTTAACTTGTAGTCAACTGCCAATCTGAAATTCCTGTATTCTTTATTGGTTAGCACATCCAGACTTTCGCCACCACCTTTACTGTTCATGGTTAATGATTCATCTTCAATCGTCCAGCAATCCGGAAAAACCTTCATGTTATATCCGTGCCAACCGTCAGTGGTCTTTCCGTCAAATAACAAAGTCCAACCTTCTTTTTTTTCTGCTTCGGTCAACGTGTTGTTTTTTTGATTCTTACCCAGCTTACCTGAAGTCTTTACGGTTTGAGCACCTGCCGTCATTACAGCGAAGGCCATGATGCATAGTGAAATTTTAATGGCTAAATTTTTCATTTTTTGATTTTGCTTTTGCTGCTGTTTTTTGTACTGAAAAATAGTTGTATTTTCCCATACATCTACTTTTACTATGAAAAGTCTTTTCAATTTCTTCTTATTTGTTTGCATTGTGCTTATAATAACAAGCTGTTCAGAGCCAAAACAAACTTTTCAAATATCAGTTACATTCGGAAAAGCCTGGGCCTATTCTCCGCATTCCAATGAAATACTTAACTGGACAGGCAATCTGAAAATCGAAGGAGGTTCCCTTGATTCCCTCTTTAAACTGACTTATGGTATGATCGACTGGGAAAAAGGATACGGAGGATGCTCACGCGAGAATTCGAAAAAACTGGATAAACAGCAGTGGATCACCGATATCAGGCCGGGCTCCGGAAGAGGCCTGGAGGGGATCCGGTTATTTATAAAAGGCGATAAGAATACCATAATATCTATAATTACTCAAGCTGGAACCGCACAGTTTACACTTGGTAATCTTATCGATAAAGAGTATCTTGAGTTTCCTTTCGGAGGCTACTATTCCTTCCAGCCAATATCTGTTTTCCTTGGCCCCGATGCACGGCCTAGAATGTCCCAAAAAGCCTATTCCAAACAACTGGCTCTCGAACACAGATCCGGAACGATGCTAATTCCCGACGATTTTACTGGTCAAAAAGCAAACTTTATGAGTGCTTATTGTGCTGCCATTCAGCCTCAAAATATAATATCTGCTGATTTTATTACCCCAGTTTTTGGTGCCATCTCAACGAATAAAATTCCGGTTAAACTACAAATCATGGCTGCTGAACATAAAACGCCTGATGAAGCCCTCGAAACCACTTCCGGGTGGATCGATTTTGTGGTAAGTATCGGGAGCTACACAGAAAAGGTGCGGCACTTTTTTACCTTCTTCCGGCAAGCTGAGAAATTGTTCGATATCTATTTATATGTACCCCAAAATGCATTTGTCAAGGGTAAAACCTCCATCTCAATAGCGAACAATGATACCTCCAAAACTTTGCTTCTTCACCGTACCTATATCAATGAACCACCTGTATCTCATTTAGATAATGTATCAAAACTTCCGCCGCTTCCAGCGAAGCCCAATTTATGGGTAGGTTACGATCTCAATACCTCAACCACTCAAAACCTGGAAGTCGATTCACTGATCAGCCGGATGTACAAAGAGCAAATGGGTAACTATCTGCTATTCAGAATCGAAGAATCCAACTCCGCAACGATTTCCGATTTTACAAGGTGGGGGAACCAGGTACACCAGAATAATTTTAGTGCCGGAACAACCATGGGCGGCGATGTGGCCAAAACTTTATCCGAAACAATCGGCACCAACTTCCTGGGAATTCATCAGCATGAATGCAGTAACCTGATCTATGGATGGGGCGATTCGGAACCAAAAGCTGCCCGAGTTAACCGTTCCCTACCAGAGTGCGAAGCTGCCTATTCTGCACGGATGAAATCGATTAAAATGTTGGGACAGGCCCTGCCAATGTGTAACCTGGATTATAAGTCAGGCGTGAATTTTATATCCAGCGAGTTTCCTACAGGGCACTCAACCTTAATGATGGCAGCAAACCGCGGAGGATCATACCTCTATGACAAACCTTTCTGGGGTGTACACTTGGCTAACCATGTATTGCGAATGCCTGATGATGAAAGTACCCTCAGGAGAAATTTTTTATTTATCTGGCAATCATGGCTCTATGGAGCAAGATTAATATATGATGAGGAAAGTGCTGTCTACGGTATTCATAGTACCTCCTATTCCTGGTCCGATCCGATGAGCTTTATCCGCCGTAAACAAATGCAGGAGCTTTTTCATTATGGCTCTGCCTATCCTTTAGGTAAGGAATTGGTGAAAACCGGATTCCTTGTTGGTAAATATGATTGCCTGGTGGGTGGGGTGCAATCTTCACCTGAAATGGAGCCAACAAAAGTATGGGGTATGTTTGGCCCCGAAACCGATTCCTGGAAATTCGATACCCCTGAGCGTGGCTGGGAATTACTCAATATTTTTATGCCCGGAGTTTGGCTTTATCCGGTAAAACAAGATGTTTCCAAAATCAGAATGTTCTTTGGCGCTTCACCTAATGGACAGGTCGATCTCGTGACCATAGACGGAGACGCTGAAAAATTGAAAAAATATGACCTCCTTATTCTCCCCGGTTGGAACACCATGACTAAAGCGAATTATGATAAACTGATTGATTTTGCAAATAGTGGCGGACACCTCATTTTGGCGGTCTCACAAGCTACCAACCATATCACCCGTGACTTTCTGACTAAAAAGGAAGATTTTGATTTCTACAATCAGGGAGATCTGACCAGTTTATGCGGCATCACAGTCGACAAGGTTGCACCCACGGTTCAATCAATTCGTTGGAAGGATGGACGCCGATGCACCACGCCCGGATTGCCCGGCCTTAACGCACACCTTGATGCCAATACCATTGTTTTGGCCGAAGGTGAGAAGGGGCAGCCCATTTTGGTTGAAAAAATCTTAGGAAAGGGTAGGGTATGGACACTCATCGCTGGAGAATACTGGGGGGCGCCAGCTCTCGATAGTTTCCGCGAACAACTTGGCGATACCCTCATCAAAATGCATAAAAACGATTTCTCTATAACAGGCGATACTAAAGAGATTGATTATCATGTATATGAGCTACCCGATGGCTCCACGAGAATCACTTTTCTTAATACCGATTGGACAAAAGCTGGGAACATCAAAAGTATCGCACTTCAAACAGGTGGACAGGAGTTTCCGGTTTCGGTAAAAGAAGGTTTCGTAACCAATATTTTGATCAATAATAACTTGATGATTAATTATTTCGTTCCCGGTTCAGGTGCCGAAATTATTAACTCCAACGAGAATGAAGTCAAACTCCGCTTCAGTGGAACAGGCAAGCAGGTTTTTACCCTTATCTCCGAAAAAGCATTGAAATACACTGATTTAACCGATGAATCCATAAAATTGAAGGACAACTACCTCCATATTGATTTTGGGCCAGATTGGCAAGATAAAATCATTCGGCTGACTCATAAATAATGTCAAAAATAAAAATGAACTGTTCGATATTGATAAACCAGTGTTCCTTAAACCTAAATTTATGAAAATACTCCGGTACCAGTTTTTAATAATCTCCCTGATCCTGGCGTCTTGCACTCAAAAGTCGCAAACCGATGGGTCAATTAGTATCGACATGTCCGGTAAAGGTGCCACAATACCTTCGTCCATGTACGGTGTATTCTTCGAGGAAATCAACCATGCCGGTGATGGTGGCCTCTATGCTGAAATGGTACGTAACCGTAGTTTTGATGAGAATGAACTTCCTGATGGGTATTCGGCAAAGGAAAACAAACTGTACCCCAGCCAGGCCAAAAACCATCTTAGCGGATCAACAAGCGATGCATCATTCCGCTGGACTGAAGAGGAGTTTCCCGGGTGGACCCTGGAATCCCCAGGTACTCTAAAAGCTAAGATGAAACTCGTAAAAACCAATCCGCTCCACGCAGAATCGCTGAACTCTTTGCAAATCAATATTCCCGGATCAACCGAAGTGGTAACCCTGGTCAATGAAGGTTATTGGGGAATGGGTGTAAAAAGCGACAACCGCTACCAGCTTCGGTTTTATTTACGCAATCAGGATTTTAAGGGCGGGATCATGACCCGGTTAATAAGTTCATCAGGAAATATACTGGCTACAACCCCGGTGAAATTGGCTGGAAATTCGGGATGGAATGAATATAAGCTCATCCTTTCCTCCAATCAGACCGATACAAAAGCAAGGCTGGCAATCATTTTTACCGGCAGGGGAACCGTACAGCTCGACTATGTATCTCTGTTTCCAGAGATTACCTTCATGAATCGTCCCAATGGTTTGCGAAAAGATGTCGCAGAATTCCTCGCCGATCTCCATCCCGCATTTATTCGCTGGCCAGGTGGCTGCATAGTAGAGGGGATATCATTAAGCAATAGGGTGGAGTGGAAAAAAACTCTTGGCGATCCAATGACTCGTCCCGGTGAATATGATACCTGGGGTTACCGAAATACCTATGGTTTTGGATATCATGAATTCCTTCAGTATTGCGAGGATATCGGGGCAAAGGGTATGTTCGTCTGTAACATCGGAATCGGTTGCCAGGCTAGGGTTGGAGATGCCTGTAAGGACGAAGAGGTGCAGTTTTATATCAACGATGTGCTGGATGCTATCGAATATGCAATTGGAGATCAATCAACAACCTGGGGGGCCAAACGCTCAGCCGCCGGTCACCCTGGAACTTTTCCTCTTCAATATGTCGAAATCGGAAATGAAAATTCCGGACCGGTTTATAACAATCGATTCAACCTGTTTTATGATGCTATCAAAGCAAAATATCCTAACCTTACCCTGATCTCCAATCATGGCTTAGGTAAAGACGTCGGAAACATTAAAAAAACCGATATGATTGATCCACACTGGTATGTGGGCCCTGACTATTTTTTTAAAAATGCTGATATTTTTGATAAGCAACCTCGCGGCGATTTTAAAATCTATGTTGGCGAGTATGCCTGTAATTCCGGAGTTGGCAGCGGAAATATGCTCGCTGCGCTAAGCGAGGCCGCCTTTATTACCGGGATGGAACGCAACAGCGATTTGGTTACAATGGCTTCTTATGCTCCACTTTTTGAAAATAGTAACGACCGGACCTGGCCCGTTAATCTGATATGGATCAATTCCACCCAGGTGATCGGACGCTCATCCTATTATGTCCAAAAAATGATGGCTGAAAATAAACCCGATTATAACCTTAAAACAGAGTTAATCCCTCGTTCGGAGAAACCTGCCTCTTTTCTTGCCGATGGTCGCTTTGGAGTCGGTACGTGGAGGACACAATCTGAGTACAAGGATTTTATTATAACAACCGCCGATGGTAAAACTGAAAAACCTGCTATCGGTGAATGGGAGAAGATTAACGGTGAGTGGACGATTTCTGATAGTACAGTGTCACAAACTTCAGATAAAACCATGACAAACCTGGTATGGAACAAACCTCTATCCGGAAAGTACACACTGGAGCTTAAGGCCCGTATCACCGGAGGTAGTGAAGGCTTCTTAATTTGTTTTGGATTGTCCGGTCAAAATAATAATGGATATCTCTTTAATATCGGCGGTTGGATGAACACCCTCACTGCTTTGGAAAAAGTACAAGGCGGTACAACAGCCGGGATTTTAGGAGAGCAACTTCCGCAAACCCTTGAAAAAGATCGGTGGTATAAAATAAAAGTTGAAGTTAATTCCAAAGATGCTACCCTTTGGATCGATGGTGTACCTATAATCAAATATAAGCCAACCAATCCCTTGCACCAATTTGCGGTAAGTGGTTATAATGAAAAAAATGGCGAGGTGGTACTAAAAGTTGTTAATGCTGATGATGCCCCATGGATTTCATCTGTCAATATCAGTAATGCCGGCCGGGTTGAATCAACAGGAGAAGTTATTACTTTGTCGGCTGATTCATTGGAGGATGAAAATTCGTTTGGGCAGCCGTTAAAGATTTCTCCTGTATCGCAAACGTACAGTGGTTTTTCATCAACATTCCAATACGCGTTTGAAGCTCGGTCGTTTACCATCTTAAAAATAAAAGTGGCAAAGTAAATTCTCAATACATCTCCGGAAAACCTTAATTAATATGAAAAAAACATTAACAATCATTCTCTTGCAGCTAGCTTTGCTGCCTTTTTATCTAAATGTAGCTTCAGCCCAGCCGGGTACCCAAACTTTTTTTCTCCCCGGATTCGATAAAGGGATCGACGGTGTGGATTTCAACTACAGATCTCCATTGCCACAAAATGAAGATGGCTATATCCTCCGAAATTCCTTTGAAAAATCGGAAATGAACTGGAAGTCAGCATCTCTAACCAAAGTTGCCACCGCAGGAAAAATTGCTTTTATCTTCATGGCAGCCATGTCAACCGATAGCCCGGATCTGAAATATCAGCTTAAAGTGAATAATGGCGAGGTATTCAGCTTTACTAACACCACAGCAAAAACATGGTCAGCAAAAGGCTCAATGGGCAGTGAATTGGCTTTTTATCAAGCCAAAAATATCTCCGGTGTCGAGGTTAATGGATTTATGATCTTAACGGTATTTGCTGATAAAGCAAAATCAAAAGAACCTCTTGATTTTAAACTGACACTTTTGCCAACCGATAAGAATTCATGGATAATCATCTTCAAAAAGTCACTGCAAAACCTGACCACAATTACCAGCTCTCCTGTTTTGGTAAGGGAAAAAGGAACACTTAATCAGCAAGTTACCGTTTCACAGATACAATTCAGGGAACCGGGCCCAATTACTTTCAGCTTGGGAGGCAAAGAACTTCTTGCCAGCCAAACAAAAGTTGGATTCAACCAGTTCTATGTCCCGGTACCTATGGTGAAAGCAGATAAAAAATTAACTATCACCGCTAAATATGGCACAGGTGATTCCGAAAGCCTCAGCACAACCATTTCACCGGTTAAAAAATGGGAAATATATCTCGTCCAGCACGCTCATACTGATATCGGATACACACGCCCACAATCCGAGATCCTTGCTGAACACGTTCGTTATATCGATTATGCCCTTGATTATTGCGACCAAACCGATAACCTGCCTGATGATGCGAAATTCCGCTGGACCTGCGAGTCAACATGGGTGGTTAGGGAGTATTTACGAACCCGTCCGCAATCTCAGATCAACAGGCTAAAAAAACGAATCACTGAAGGTAGGGTAGAGGTAACCGGCATGTATTTCAATATGGCGGAAATTGCCGACGAAAATATAATGTTCGATTTCCTTCAACCGCTCAGGGAAATTAAAGATCAGGGCATTACCGTTAAAACAACTATGCAGAACGACGTTAACGGCGTTGCCTGGTGCCTTCCCGATTATTTTAAAAATACCAGCATTCGTTATCTGACCATGGGAATCAATGAAACCCGTTCGATTCTGCCATTTAAAATTCCAACCTGTTTCTGGTGGGAGGCTCCTTCCGGATCCCGATTGCTCGCCTTCCGAAGTGATCACTATATGACCGGCAATTTCTTTGGACTTCCTGAACAAGCTTCCTTCGATCCAAATAAAATATTCGACTATATCAAAAAACTGGAAGATAATGGTTATCCATTTAGCCGCGTTGCTGCTCAGTTCTCTGGATATTTTACCGATAATTCCCCGCCTTCAACCGGTGCCTGTGAAATTATTAAAGCGTGGAATGAGAAATATGAATCACCCAAACTCCGTCTGGCAACTGCTTCAGAATTCTTTGAATATGTAGAGAAAAACTACTCGGAATCCCTTCCTGTGTACCGGAATGCTTGGCTCGATTGGTGGACCGACGGATTCGGATCAACTTCCAGGGAAACAGCCAAAACACGACTGACACAGAATCTGAAACAAACCGATGAGGGCCTGTTCGCAATGGTTACTATGCTGGGCGGTGGATTATCAACCGATTTGAAAAGCAAAATCGAGCATATCAGCGAAAATGCCCTGTTTTTTGATGAGCATACCGTTGGAGCCGATGAAAGTATTGATCGCCCTTATTCCGAAAATACAACTGAACAATGGCTGCAAAAAGGAGCCTATGCTTGGGAAGCGTTGAAAAAAGTTACCCTCTTGAATGAAGATGCGCTGGGTCGTATTCAGCCTTGGTTAAAGAAAGCTGACTTTCCGGTAATCTATGTCCTAAACTCAATGGGATGGGAGCGTTCAGGAGTAGTCGAACTATTTGTCGATAACCAGATTATTCCGTTTGCTAAACAATTCAGAGTCATTGATCTGGCAACAAATAAAGATATTCAGGTTCAACTTGTCCGTAAGAGGAGCGAAGGAGCTTATTGGGCCCTGAATGTGGTTGATATTCCTGCTTTGGGCTGGAAAGCCTTTAAGGTAGAGGCAGGCACGCTCGATGCCATTCCGGCAAGCCAGGTGGAAACAATAAAAGAAATTGAAAATCAATATTATCGATTAAACTTTGATGTTGCAACAGGGGCTATCAAAAGTCTGTACGATAAGGATCTGAAAAAGGAATTGCTGGATCCTGAAAATCCTTGGAAAATCGGCCAGATCATAAGGGAAACATTGTCCGATCGCAATAACATGAAAGAAACAACACACACTACGGTCACCAATGTGAAAATGGAAAGTGGTGCAAAAGGGGATTTGTGGCAAAGTGTAAAGTTTATGGCCGATCTCGACGGTTTCGAAAAGGGTACTTCCTCTGCTCCAAAAGGACTGGAATGGGAGATCAGACTATATAACAAATCTAAATTGATCGAATTTCATTTTCTGGGAAGAAAGGAAATCCTAACCTCTCCCGAAGCTTTATATGTTACTTTTCCATTTTGTCTGCCTGGATCACGAATTGTGTTCGAAACTATAGGAGGCGCTCTGACTCAGGGTAAACAATTGCCTGGATCATCATCGGACTGGATTGTTGCTCAGAATTATGTTTCTGTCAGAAGTCCTGAAGCTCAGATTATTATGGTTAGTAATGAAATTCCTCTCTGGCAATTTGGTGGATTCAATCTGGGCAAATTCGAGCGAAATCAGGCACCTTGTAAGCCCTGGCTCTATTCATGGGTGATGAATAATTATTGGTTTACCAATTTCCGGGCTTATCAGGAAGGAGGATTTCACTGGACCTACCAAATAACTACGACCAGGGACACTACAAATGCTGCTGCTTCAAAATTTGCCTGGGGAATTCGGAACCCCTTCCCAAGCCGTACATTTCCCGCCGGGAAAAATGAATTGTCCATACCGCTGTTCCAAACAATTAAAATTGCAGGATCTTCAAATATTATGCTGGTAAATTCAAGACCCGATTTTAATAAGCAGGGCAGCGTGCTGATTCATCTTCGTGAGTTGGATGGGTTGCCGGGAACCACAACTTTCCTATCTTCTGTCGATGGTCGCCCCATTCGTAGAATGATCGAAGTCAACGTACTCGGAGAAGAAATCGGTCAGCCTCTGCAATCGGTATCATTAACTCCGTTTGCCGTAAAATTTGTCCGCCTTGAATATTAGGTACGGGAGGACCCACGCGTCCTCCCTTCTTCCCCCTCCCCCCACACAATAGCCCTCCCCCCACACAATAGCCCTCCTCCCACACAATAGCCCCCCCCACAAACAATAGCCCCGAGCATCTAAATGCCCAGGGCTATTGTCCATGTGTTACAAAATCCCGCACACAGTTTCAGCTTAACCGCTTCACAAAATTTCCTGTCTGATAATCTTCAAATGCCTGGTAAAGCTCTTCCTTCGTGTTCATTACTATCGGCCCGCGCCAAGCTATCTCTTCATGTAACGGCTTGCCCCCGATCAGCAGGAATCGCGCATCAGATTTTTCTGATGCAATAAACACCTGGTCTCCGGAGATCAATTTCACTACGGTCCCAGCTGTTATCGGATGTGCCATCTGCAAATCAAAGAAGGCTGAACCTTCAAAAACGTATGCAAAAATCGTGTGCTCCGGATTAACATCAAAAGTTTGCTGAATCCCGGCAGGAACGTACATGTCCATGAAAAATGGCTTGATCACAATGTCCTTAACAGGCCCCGTGTATTCTCCGAATTTGCCTGCAGCCAGCCTGATATGAATACCTTTCCAGTCAAACTCTGGGATCAGGTGTGCTGGAATATCCTGATAACGGGGAGCCATCATCTTATGAGATGCCGGTAAGTTAACCCACAACTGGAACCCACTCAAGGTACCTTCCGATTTCCTTGGCATTTCCTGATGCAAAATACCTCCCCCAGCCGTCATCCACTGAATATCACCTGTTTTAATCAATCCTTTGTTTCCCATGCTGTCCTCATGCTCCACCTCACCCGATAACATGTAAGTCACCGTTTCAATTCCCCGGTGTGGATGCCATGGGAATCCTGCCATGTAATCAGCCGGGTCTCCCGATCCAAAATGATCCAGCATCAGGAATGGATCTAACCACCCTTTGCGCGGATAACCAAATACCCGTTGCAACTTCACTCCGGCTCCCTCTAAAACCGGCGTGCTTCCTAGTGTGCTTTCAATTTTTCTGATCATGATAGCCTGGTTTTATTCTATTAATGACTCTTTAATTAACTCAAATGTTCGCTCAATATCATTATCTAAACCTACCGAAAAACGAATCAACCCTTCTGATAACCCCATCTCTTGCTGAATATCATCCGGAATTTCGGATGATGTACTCTTTCCTGAATTGCTGAATAAAGTCTTAAAATAACCCAAACTAACAGCCAGGTATCCAACACCTTTCATTTCCATAGCCTCCATAACCTTACTCGCCCGCTCAGCAGTGATCAGGTCAATCGCAATCATCCCTCCAAACCCAAATCCCGGATTCATCATCGATTTCAAAAGATCATGACCCGGATGCTCAGGTACCCCCGGATAATTGAATTTCAAACCTATGGTTTTGAATTTATCTGCAAGATATTGAGCATTATAACTATGCTGCTTCATGCGGATATGAAGTGTGTGAAGATTCTTTAAAATCGATGAGGATCGCATTGGATCTAATACCGGCCCTAGCAACATTGCAGTACCAATATTGACATCAATAAGTGAACTGATATACTCAGCTGACGAACAAATTGCACCAGCCACACAATCGTTCTTTCCGTTGATGAATTTGGTCATGCTATAAACCGTTATATCAGCGCCAAGTCGGCAGGGTGATACAATCATCGGCGTAAAAGTATTGTCAACTATAAGCTTTGAACCATGATCATGAGCAATTTTCGATAGTGCTGGAATATCCGATATCTGAAGCATCGGATTGGTCATGGTTTCTGTGTAAATCACTTTCGTGTTGGGCCTTAGTGCACTCTTAACCGCTTCAAGATTAGTGATGTTTACAAAGGTTACCTCTATGTTGAATCTTTTCACCCAATTACTCAGAAAAGCAAAAGTCCCTCCGTATGAGGTAACACTGGATACAATATGATCACCATATCCTACTCCCTGAAGCAAGGCACATGTAATCGCACTCATCCCTGAAGCGGTTACCCAGGCAGCTTCCGTACCTTCCATAGCTGCCAGTGCATCGGATAAATATTTGTTACTGGGATTCCAATGTCGCGAATAAAGAAAACAACCCTGTGTATCCCCGTGAAAGGTATCAGCCATCGTTTTTGCCTGCATAAAGGTAAACGTGGCACTATCTGTTATCGAAGGGTTTACATCTCCATATTCGCCAAATTGTAACAAGTCCTGTATCCTCGAGGCTGGATCAAAATGTTCCATAAATCACATATTAAGGTTTCAATTTCTTTACCAAAATAAGTAAAAAAACTGACTTAATAGGCTATATTATTCGATTGGAACTTTCCTCAATTGGCACATTGGCACATTGTCACATTGGCACATTAACCTTTGATTACTGTGAAAACCCAGCCAGGACAATCGCAGTAACGGCCTCCAGAACTACCGGCACCCTCAATGCTATGCAGGTATCATGCCGTCCGCCAATCACCAGCTCCTCTACCTTCCCGCTCTCGAGATTTATGGTTTGCTGAGGTTGTGAAGTACTGGATGTTGGTTTTACAGCAATTCTGAAAACCAGATCATTACCGTTGGTTAAGCCACCATTTATTCCACCGGCATAGTTGGTGTCAGTCTTTCCTTCAATGGAAATAATCCTGTCATTATGCTCCGATCCTCTCATCTTTGCAGCGCTGAATCCACTGCCAAATTCTATTCCTTTGATAGCCGGAATAGCAAAGGCCGCATGCGCAAGCATCGACTCAACCGAATTAAAGAAAGGATCCCCCATGCCAACAGGCATCGGCGA
>CAIXKO010000320.1 GCA_903919925.1 uncultured Bacteroidota bacterium
AGGTAATTCGGTCCCGGTAACATCCAACCGGAAGGGCTCAACCTGGATCAGGCTGTCAGGTTGGGTTCCTTTAACAATCAGATACTTGGCAAAATTCAAAGCCTTGAACAAATTTGTTTTTCCGGATGCATTGCCACCATATATTGCTGCAACCGGCAGTATTCTGGTCTGGTACTTGTCAACTTTTGGAATCCTTTCGCCGTGTTGACGTTCTTTGGTTGCCACCATGGAAAAGGAGGTCTTTCCTTTGAATGACATCCAATTTTCGAGGCTGAAGCTAAGTAGCATGATAGTAAGAGTTAGCGTGAAAATTTCTCTTTAAACAAGAGCAAAATTACACAATTTCTAATTATCATCATGTATAATGAGAAAAATTCTCGTTATGCATCATTTAACATCGCCCCTGTTCTCTGTATGTTATAATGTCGTTACTTCAAATTGAGCAGCTCGCTGGCATCGTCCAATATCTTATTCTCAAATCCTTTCAGGTAGATCTCGATTGTTTCTTCTTTGATGTGTTTGCCATCTTAGTTCGTTATCCTGTAGAAAACAATGACCTTTTCCATTGAGCCATTTGAATTTAAACAATAAATTTGCCACCTTCTTGTTAATAAAATTAGGACAATGGAAAGAGCTGATGTATTCAACAGACTGTCAATCAAAGAATTAAATTCAGGAGTTAGTACCGGAACCCAATGGATAGAGTCAAAAGGAACCTCGATAGAATCTGTTTCGCCTATTGATGGGAAAGTAATCGGGAAAGTACAAAACGGCTCACTGGAAGACTATGAAATAGTAATGAAAACGGCGCAGGAAGCCTTTATGGTATGGCGTAAAACTCCTGCACCTATCAGGGGCGAGGTTGTCCGACAGATTGGAGAAGCTTTACGAAAAGAGAAAAAATACCTGGGCTTTATGATCACCCTTGAAACCGGTAAAACCTATCAGGAGGGATTGGGCGAGGTCCAGGAAATGATCGATATTTGTGATTTCGCAGTAGGTCAGGCGCGTATGTTAAACGGTTATACCATGCATTCAGAGCGTCCGGATCACCGGATTTACGATCAATACCATCCGCTGGGGATCCTTGGCCTGATCACTGCATTTAATTTTCCTGCCGCCGTGTGGGCCTGGAACAGCATGCTGGCGGCAGTTGCCGGCGATGTCATCGTTTGGAAACCCAGTTCAAAAGTACCGTTCACGGCTATTGCCATCCAAAATATCATTTCAGGAGTATTGCGTAAATGCAATGTTCCGGAAGGTGTATTCAACATGATCATTGCAAAATCCAGTGTGTTGGGTGATAATTTTGCCGCAGATAACCGTATCCCCTTGTTTTCAGTTACAGCCTCCGTAGCCGTTGGTAAAAGAATCGGTACCATTGTCGGAAACCGGCTTGGCCGGTCGATCATGGAATTGGGTGGGAATAATGCGGTTATTATTTCCGAAAAGGCCAATCTGGAAATGGCTGTCAAATCGGTGGTTTTTGGAGCAGTGGGTACCTGCGGACAGCGGTGTACATCAACCAGAAGACTGATCATTCATGAGAGTATTTATGAGAAAGTGAAGAGTCAGCTGATCATTGCATACAAAAGTGTAGCCAAAAAGATCGGCGATCCTTTCCTGGAACATACACTGGTTGGCCCTATGATTGACAATGCAGCCGTTGCACAATTCAGGAATGCCCTTCAGGAGGCCGAAAAGGAAGGCGGCAAGGTCATTTTCGGAGGTGATGTACTCAGCGGAGGGGCTTATTCCTGCGGCAACTATGTTGTTCCTGCACTGGTGGAAGCAGAAAATCATTTTAAAATTGTTCAGGAAGAAACCTTTGCTCCGATATTATATTTAATCAAATACTCAACCATAGAGGATGCAATCAGGCTGAATAACAGTGTTCCGCAAGGTTTGTCTTCATCCCTTTTCACACTGGATCTTACAGAATCCGAAAAGTTCCTCTCTGAAACCGGATCGGACTGCGGTATTGCCAATGTGAATATCGGAACCTCAGGAGCTGAGATAGGCGGTGCATTTGGAGGGGAAAAGGACACCGGGGGCGGGCGCGAATCCGGTTCTGATTCCTGGAAAATCTATATGCGTAGACAAACCAATACGATCAATTACGGATCTGAACTTCCATTAGCTCAGGGAATTACATTCGGATTTTAATTGAATAAAGATTAAGAGTTCATCTCGTCAATAATCGACCTGCCACACTCCTGATGATCAGTCTGTGACACTTTAAAAATATGAGGTTGAGCGAT
>CAIXKO010000321.1 GCA_903919925.1 uncultured Bacteroidota bacterium
CGCCGGAGTGGACTGGGACCGGTGGCTGGGGCCCGCCCCAAAGGTGCCTTATCGGGGAGTGATGCATGGAAACTGGCGTTTTATCAATGATTATGGCGGGGGACAATTAACGGACTGGGCCGGCCACCATATCGACATAGCCCATTGGGGGCTTGGATTTGACCGTACCGGGCCTATTTCGGTTGAAGGTACCGGTCGATCTTATCCGGATGGAATCTATGATGCTTTTGCTGAATATGATTTTACCTGTGTTTACGCCAATGGCTTGAAAATGAGGGTTGCCAACAGATCAAAATTGGAAAACGCAGGAGCCCTGTGGAAAGCAAAGGATATCGGAATCCTTTGGAAAGGGAGCGATGGCTGGGTTTATGTATCGAGGGGGCAGATCAAGGCGTCGGATGATAAGATACTTAAAGAGGTAATCGGGGAAAAAGAAATCAATTTATACAGGAGTACCAACCACCATCAGAATTTTATTGACTGTGTAAGATCAAGAAAAGAAACGATTACTCCGGCTGAGGTGGGGCATCGTTCTATCAGCGTGGGATTACTTGGCGAGATTGCTATGATAACCGGCCGAAAAATCCACTGGGATCCTCAAACAGAGAAATTTACAGACAACGATATTCCTGCAACCCGGCTGTTAAAGCGCCCTTTCAGGGATCCATGGAAACTGTGATACTGCCCGGGGTGAGGCTGATCACCTGCCTCAACAGTAACAAAACGTCGTAAATATCTATTTCGTAAATCAAAAAACAATCCTAATTTTGATTTATGAAAAAATTATTTCTTTTTATTTTTATCATGTTCTGTACGTTTTTTACGGCGAATTCACAGAGCAGATCATTCAATATAAATAAAATACCGCTACGTTTTCAGCCTGAAATTCCAATTTCAAACACCATTAATACAGCTGCCTTTGATAATGCTTTAAGAATCAGGGAGCTGGTTATTAATCCGATTGTTCAAAGTAATGATTATATCAGGCTTAATGATACTATTCTGCTGGATTTATTTATTGATAAGCAATTTAGGGCCTGCATCGATAAAATTACGGTTGATGTTAATGGTTCCTTAACCATCCGCGCCCATTTGGTCAATAGCAGTTTTGGTTATTGTATTATTTCAACCAGTAATGGTAAAAGTCTGTTATCAATCGAATTGCCTGAAAAAAATGAATTGTTTTTGTCAGGTTATGATTCTTTATCAAGTAAGTATTTTTTGAAACAAATAGATAAATCAAAACAAAAATCGTTGGAAGGTAGCCTTCCGTTAGTGCCATTAATCGATAATCAACTACAAAATAATTTAAAAAGATCAAAGGATCCGGATTCCCGTAATAAAATCCCGGATGAGAAAATATTCGAAATCAAAAAGGGGAATAATGAACTTGATTACCCGGTACAAAACGGTGAAAATGATCCGGAAGTTGTGTCCTTAATGATTGTTTACACACCGGCAGCCGCAGCATGGTCGGAAGCTTATGAGGGTGGTATCAATAATACGATCAGTTTATTAATGGCAAAGGCACAGCTTGCGCTGGATAACAGCAATACTTTATTGACTATCCAGCTTGTTTATACGGGACAGGTAAGCTACACAGAACAGCATAGTGTGAACGATTTGTACAACCTGACCAATGCAGATGATGGTTTTATGGACGATGTTCATGGTTTAAGGGATACTTATTGTGCCGATGTGGTGGTATTATTGGAGGAGACCAATTTTACCGGTGGAGTAGGCTGGTTATTAAATACGGAATCGGGTTTGCCTGACTATGCTTTTTCGTTATCCAGGGTTCAGCAGGCAAGCTGGACCTACACCACCATTCATGAAATCGGACACAACATGGGTCTTCATCACCATAAGTTGCAGAATTTTCAACCAGGTCCGGGGCTCTATACTTACTCGGCCGGTTGGCGTTGGACAGGAACCGATGGTGGAAATTATTGCTCGGTTATGACTTACGAAGATGGTAGTTATTTTGCGGATGGAATTACGCACAGCAGGGTTGCTTTTTTTTCAAACCCTGATATTCAAAATATCGGTGTGGCAACCGGAGACGCTGTGGAAGCTGATAATGCGAGAACTTTACGGCAAACAAAATCTGTTGTTGCCGCTTATCGGTCGGCCTGTTCGGGTCCGCTTGATCACGATGTTTATGTTTCATCGGTTGATATTCCATCTGTTCATAATACCGGTTCCACAACCCCTCAGGCTACGGTCAGTAATCTGGGAACCAACTCTGAAACATTCATGGTTACCATGCAGATCGGGGCCTATTCTTCCACCAAAACAGTTACTGCACTGGAACCTGTTACTTCACGGCAGATTACCTTTGATTCCTGGGTAGCCGTTGCAGGAATAGCTACTGTTCAGGTTTGTACCGAATTAGCAGGAGATTTAAATACTGGAAACGATTGTAAAACCCGGGATATTAAAATCGTTAATCTGAATAAACAGGTTTATGCTTACAATGCCTATCAAGGGTCAGGTACCGATCCGGTAGGACCGACTACCTTCAATCTCTCAGATCCTGGAACCCTTAATTCGCTGGTTAATCAGAGTGCACTGAGCTTTATCAATGGAGCTACCTGGGCTGAAAATACCTGGTATGCAGTTGTTTATGGCACTAATGAGTTTATAAAGATTGATCCTCCCACAGGTAATCGTACGGTAATAGGAATACAATCTGTTGGGTTAAATGGACTTTCATACAATACGGCTACCCGCACCATGTATGGGGTTACTGATTCGGGGTTGTATTCTGTTAATCTGGCAACCGGGGCAACCACATTAATTGGCAACTCCGGAGTGGCTCTGTTGATTAACCTGGCTATCAATGGTGCGGGAGAAGCTTATTCGGTTGATATCAATTCAGATATGCTGGGAAGGATTGATTTAGCAACTGGGATTTTCAACGTTATAGGACCGGTAGGTTTTAATGCCAACTATGCGCAGGATATGGAGTTTGATCGTGAAAGCGGAGAACTTTATATGGCAGCCTGTTCCTCATCGGGATGGCTGGCCTGGGTAAACACCGCTACAGGAGCTACCATAAAAATCGGCAATTTTGAAGGAGGAGCAGAAATTACCGGTCTGGCCATACCGTACTTTATTGATGGTCCGGCAGCTTTTTCTGTTACGGGTGGTGGTTCATATTGCCAGAATTCAGGCGGAATGGCAGTTGGCCTGTCTGGTTCAGAATCCGGTGTTACCTACACACTTTACAAAGATAACGTGGCACAGTCCCCAACCGTAGGAGGAACCGGTTCCGCCATTAGCTTCGGAAAACAATTGTTTGGGAAATACACGGTCAGCGGAGCCGATGAAACGCATACGGTAGCCATGATCGGAAACGCAGTTGTTGTTGAAATTCCGATTCTTGCTGTTAGCG
>CAIXKO010000322.1 GCA_903919925.1 uncultured Bacteroidota bacterium
GTGGGAGACTCCTTGGTTCCTGTACCCGATGGGCAACGCCTGTCCAATATGCGGTTAAGGTTCATGGTGTCATTTCCGGGTCGGAAAGGGACCTTTTTGCTGGGAACACAGAATAATGGTCTGTACGTGTGGGATGGAACAACCATACATCCGTTCCTCACAGATGCCGGATCGTATTTTGATCGTGGTATCTATGATTGCAAAGCATTGCCGGACGGGACTTTAGCCATTGGATCAATACTCGATGGTCTGCTGATCATCAATCAGCAAGGAAAACTGGTCAGGCAGTTGTCTGTTGAATCCGGATTGCCATCCAATAGTATAAAGAGCATTTTTATCGACCGGCAGAGCAACATCTGGCTGGCACTGGAAGATGGCCTCGCCATGATCGAATTCGCATCGGGCCTTTCGCTTTTTGATCAACGTTCAGGCATGAATGACATAGTCCGTTATCGGGGAATTCTCTATTTGTCAACCTCAAATGGTGTATTCTACCTCGATCCCAAAGATAGTCAAATCAAAGCCGTTCAGGGCTGTCCACCGTTTCAGACCGGGTTTTTTACTATTGCCAACGGGAATTTGTATGTCTGTTCGCAGCGTGATATTTTACGGATCGAAGGAATAACATCCCGGGTAGCTTTCCGCGGCGAAGGTCTGGTTCAAACTTTACAAATAGTTTTACCGGTGAAGTCTGACAGTACCCGCTTCCTGTGTGGCACAATGGGAGGGATAGTGGTTCTGCGGATGGATCCGGTAAAGCAGCAATTCGTTTTTGAAGGCGATATACCAGATATTTTCGAATATGTATACAAAATAGTGGAATATCGTCCGGGTGTTTTCTGGATTGGTACCTTCGATGCAGGCGCTCTGCGGCTGACAATCAATGATCATGACTATGCCAATCCGTTGATTGAGCGTTTTGGAAAGGAAAACGGATTACCCCAGGGGACAGCCCTCGCTTACCAGATTTCCGGACGGTTGGTTTTTAGCTCTCCTGCGGGATACCTGAGCTTTGATGATGAAAAGCAGCAGTTCAGACCCGATACCTTATTCCGCGACCTCAACTACGGGGTCAATCCGGGTGAAAGCTTTATCACCAATGATGAAGCAGGCAATATCTGGGTTAATGGCGGAAGAGAAACGGTTTTGTACAGGCTGATGGCTGATGGCAGTTATCGGATGGAAAAGAGCCAGTTTGCCCGTTTTTCCGATGAAATGGTCAATCTGCTTTACCCGGAAAAAGACGGAACAGCCTGGTTCGGAATGTCAAAAGGATTGATCAGATATCTTCCGGCTGAAAACAGGAGTGCCGCCGTCCCCTGGAAAGCCCTGATCCGGTCAGTGCAGTTCTCCAATGATACCATCCTCACCAGATCGGGCAATGCCAAAACGGATCTGATTCAAGACAAACCTAGGATTCCTTTTCATCAGAATGCCCTTACCTTCAGCTATTCCGCCCTGTCGTATGTAAAACCAGAGTCAAATGAGTTTCAGATCAAACTCGAGGGATATGACCAGGAGTGGTCGGCTTGGTCAAGAGAAAAGCGACACAATTACACAAACCTATCACCCGGTATTTATACCTTCCGCGTGAGGGCCAGGAACCTGACAGGACAGGAAAGTATGGAGGATAATTTTGGTTTTACGATCATTACTCCTTGGTATTCAACATGGTGGTCCTATTTTTTGTATTTCATAGTCGCCGGATTATCCGTTTATGCACTCGTCCATTTCCGCACCCGGAAGCTTCGGGAACGCAGCGGGATTCTCGAAAAAATTGTTTTAGAAAGGACTGCCGAGATACAGGAGCAGAAGAACAATGTGGAACAGCTTAGCAAGATCGGCAAGGATATTACTGCATCATTATCTATCAAAAACATCATTCAAACCATATACGAGAATGTCAATACCTTGATGGATGCTTCCATTTTTGGTATCGGACTGCACAATCCGGAAGAAAATTCGCTGGAGTTTCCAGGAACCATTGAAAAAAACCAGCCTCTGTTGCCTTTTTCCGTTTCACTCGATAGTCAGGACCGCCTGGCTGTATGGTGTTTTAAGCATCAGCAGGATGTTATTATCAATGATTTCAGATCGGATTACAGCAAATACATAGGTCAGCTACATCCTGACCTCGCCGGTGAAAATCCGGAATCGATCCTGTACCTTCCCTTGTGGAATAAAAACAAAGTGATCGGGGTGATTACCGCCCAGAGTTTTAACAAGCAGGCTTACAGCAACTACCAGCTTAATATGTTGCGTAACCTGGCCACCTACAGCGCCATTGCTATGGAAAACGCCGATGCATACAAGCGGCTGGCCGATCTGCTTGAGGACCTTAAAGCCACACAGGATAAGCTCGTAACCCAATCGAAACTGGCGGCGCTTGGTGCTTTAACAGCCGGTATTGCGCACGAAATTAAAAACCCGTTAAACTTTGTCAACAATTTCGCCGGACTGAATGCCGAACTGGTAGAAGAGCTTCAGCAACAAATGGTTGAGTCGAAAGCATTTATTTCACCCGGTAAGATGGCTGAGATTGGTGAAGTTTTATCTATCCTAAGGCAAAACTCGGCTAAGATTTTGGAACATGGCAAGCGGGCCGACAGCATTGTGCTCAGCATGCTTCAGCACTCCCGCACTGGCACCGGCGAATTGCAGCCCAC
>CAIXKO010000323.1 GCA_903919925.1 uncultured Bacteroidota bacterium
GCGGCATTATCCCAGTTATTCATATTATGACAAAGCTTGCAATCAACCGGATAAGCCTGAACTTTATGATCTTTAGCATTGTCGTACTGAACCTGATGACAAGCAATACAATCAGTTTTGGTATTGAGCACCGTTCCTTTGTGGCAATCTGAACATTGCAAAACTCTGGAGTGGCCACCGGTTAGAGCAAATCCCGTGGTGTTATGATCAAAGGCGGACGGCTTCCAGGCAGTGGTATTGTGGCAGGTTTCGCATAACCTGGGGATTCCGGCAGCAGCATGATTAGGATTCTGCGCTGTATTATAAACAGGTGTATGGCAACTGTTGCAATCAGTGGGTGTTCCGGAATACCCTGATGTATGGCACTTTGCACATAATGTTGAAGTGTGGGCACCCGTAAGCGGGAAACTGGTCAGCGAGTGATTAAACGATGCATTGTCCCAATTATTAATATTGTGACAAACCTTGCAATCAACAGGATACGATTGCGATTTGTGATCTTTCGCATTGTTATAATCAACCTGGTGACAGGCTATACAATCGGTTTTGGTATTCAGTACCGTTCCCTTATGGCATTCAGAACATTGTGATATTCGTGAGTGTCCTCCGGTTAGTTCATATCCGGTAGAATTATGATTAAATCCCGATGGTTTCCAGGCAGTTGTGCTATGGCAGGTTTCGCATGCTGCAGGTAAACCGGCTGCAACATGATTCGGATTTAGTGATGTTGTATACGAGGTGGTATGGCACGAATTGCAATCCGATGGTGTTCCGGAATAACCCTTGGTATGGCACTTTTCACAAACAGCAGTTTTGTGAGCTCCGGTGAGGGGGAAGTTGCTTTTTGAATGATCAAAAGATGCATTATCCCAAGTGTTTATATTGTGGCAGAGTTTGCACTCCACAGGATATAGCTGCGACTTATGATTTCTTGCCTGATCATATTGAACCTGATGGCAGGCGATACATTCGGTTTTGGTATTCAACACAGTCCCTTTATGGCAATCCGAACATTGAGCTACCCTTAGATGGCCACCCGTTAACTCATATCCGGTTGAAGTATGATTGAAGCCAGATGGTTTCCAGGCATTAGTGCTGTGGCAAGTCTCGCAACTTTTAGGTAATCCTGCCGCTGCATGATTCGGATTCTGCGAACTCGTGTAAACGGGTGTATGGCATGAACTGCAATCAGTAGATATGCCAACATAACCATTGGCATGGCAACCAGCACATTCCGTACCCACGTGTGCCCCGGTAAGCGGGAATTTTGATAATGCATGATCAAAGGTTACCTCTTTCCAGCTGTTTGCATTGTGGCACAGATTACAATCAACCGGGTACGATTTGGATTTATGCTCTTTGGCCATGTCATATTGAACCTGATGGCAGGCAATGCATTCCGTTTTGGTATTGACCAGGGTCCCCTTGTGGCAATCCACACATTGCTGAACCTTTAAATGCCCGCCAATCAAATCATATCCAGTGGAAACATGAGTAAAAGTTGATGGTTTCCAGGCAGTTGTGCTATGGCAAGGCTCACACAAAGTGGGAATCCCTGCGGTAGTATGTACAGGAGCCTGCGCCTCCTTATATTTTGCATTGTGGCATGAATTGCAATCATAGGCAGTTCCCGCAAAACCAAAAGCATGGCAGGCAACACAATCAGTATCCTTGTGTGCCCCGGTTAACGGAAAATTGGTTGCACCATGGTTAAACCCACTCACCCGGTCTCCCCTGGGATGGCAAGTAAAACAAGAAGTGCTGTTATATTGAAATCCATTGGCCGCCTTATGCTTTTCTTCCATGGCTGCCTTTGCATGTTCATGGCAATCAATGCAGGAGAAAACATTATAAACAGAGGCTTGCTTATGACAATCTGCACAGCTTGCCCAACTATTTGCATGCTTTCCCGAGTAAATCGGAAAAAATCTGGAATCATGTTCACCAAACTTTGCCGGTTTCCAGGTCGGTTTAGTGGTATGGCAATCCTGGCAATTTGTCGACAAATTTATCTGCTCGTGATCCGGGGTGGTGGTTGCACTAAAATCTGATTTATGGCAGGAATAGCAATCGGTTGGTATTTTTGCGTAATCACCCGATTTATGGCAATCGGTGCAACTGATTGCATGGCCATCGGTTAATGGGAAAAAGTTATGCTCGATATTGCCTCCAAGCCATCCTCCTGATGTAGCTTTATGGCACTCAATACAGTTGGTGGAATACCCTGCCTCCTGATGCTTTGGTTTGGTGGTAGCCAAATAGTTGTTTCGATGACAATTGATGCACTCAATTCCAATGGGTTCAAACCTCCGGAATGATCCCGATTTATGGCACGCTGAGCAATCTCCAATCTGATGGGCTCCGGTCAAGGGAAACCGGCTCTCCCTATGTATCCCGCTGATATCCTCAATGATCCATGATTTTGGAGTATGACACCTGGAACAATCCGGCCCTAAAGTGTTCTCATGCAAGTCGTGATGGCAGCTGGCACAATCACTTTTTATATTATCAAATTCCAGCGACTTATGGCACGATCTGCAACCAACGCCCTTATGCTGGCCTACCAATTTATACCGGGTGCTGTCATGATCAAACGATATACTTTTAATATCGACCTTCCATCCTGCAGAAGTATGGCAGAGAGAACAGTCGGCTTTAAAGTCCTTCCCGTGAGGATTTTGCCCAAATAGACAAATCGCCCAAAACAAGAAGCTTAATGATAATGACAGCTTAAGCATTTTACTATTTTCGGATTAATCCACCTTCCATGATCAATTCATATACGTATCCGGCACCAAAATCTTTATTCAGAACAATAGTACCCTCGAACTCAATGATCTCGTCCACCGCAGCTGTTTCCAGTGTGGTAATAGTTAAATCGAAATTTCCTCCATCTTTTGTACCGTCCTGCAGGTGCACCCAATTCTTACCCATAACCTCAGGGTTAACCTTAACAACTTTGCCTTTAACCTTCACTTTTTTGTTGGCATACTGATCCCGGTTTTTATACAATTCAGCTATGGAAATACCCCCTTGCGTAGGAGGAATGACCACATCATTCTTAAGCTCAACCTTTGGACGGCCCATGGTGGTAAGCGGTGCAGCATTACTTTGTTGTCCACCTGCCTGATCACCACCTTCACTAACAAAAAGAATACGGTCAAAGGTCCGGTTAAGCTCTTTGCTGGTAAAGTTGGTCATTTCCAATGCGTTCCCAAATGAATATTTACTTCCAACAGCCATATCCATTTTTGCAGTGGCAATCCAATACTCCACTTTCTTTTCTTTTACCCTCATGTAGGTATATGCAGTCGCCTGAATAACTTCCTCTACTGAAACGTTGTGCTCTGCTGCTGCTGCTGAAGGCATACCCGTAACCATCGATTGTGGTAAACTATTTAAATCAATCGGGGTATCCTTCTTTTTAGTAAGTTGAAAAACTAAAAAACCAACCACAAGAGCTATTATAACACCAACAAATACTTTCATACTAACACTTTATTAATGATTAAATCTAAAATCGCTTATTAAAACTAACATAAATTCTATGATACTTATTAACTGGTTCAAGAGTAAGCTCATAATCAATTGATAACGACATCTTATTTTTAAATTGCCAAGATAAATTAACCTGAGCAATATTCTGAATAAGTTTTGTACTCGAGTTTTTGAAATTATAGTCAATGAACCGGTAATTAACTTCACTATACAACTTTCCTGGAATGATATCCCTTGATAATCTGATCCCGAATATCTTTCCATCGAGGTAACTGGTTTTCAAGAAATTTGCAGTTAACGTAGCCGATGCTTTAATCCAGGGAAGCTGATTAAAGGTGAGGAAACCATTAAGATTTTCATTGGGATTAAGGTCGTTATCTCTAAATCGGTACCCAGCATTGGCACCCATACTGATCATATTCCCCGGGCGATAATTCACCCTGAATTGCAAACCTTGCCTGGTAGCCTCTTCCAGTAATCGATCAGCTACACCTTTATAGGTTTCATAATAGATAACATTCTTGCGGGCATCATAGGAAGCGAATAACGATAACTGCTTAATTACCTTATACCTGAGCGAAAAATACAGACCCGTAACAGTGGGAGAATTCTTCGGGATACCTTCCACAACTTTATACAAATCCAACTCACAGGAAGTGAAAAAATATAAATTTTTCAACAATGAATTATCATGCTGGAAATAAAGGAATCTCCTGTCAGTTGTCCCACCATTTCTTTGCTCAAAAAAAGCAGCCGAAGTTTGCATCCTGCCATTTTTTGTTGGCAAAATATGCCCGATAAATGCACCAAATTCGGGGAGTTTAAAATTTATGTTATAATCAACATCGTTAGGCCGCGAACCGGCAACCGCACCAAAAGTGAATTTCCCGAAAATAGCTTCGGCCTGTATTCCATCCACCGCTCCGATATTGGAAATATTCTGGTTAATCTTGCGGCCAGCCCATATATTGGCTTTTGTACCAATGTCGTACTTAATCGCCAAACTATAAATCTTTAAAGCAGTAAAAATATTTTGCTGAACCTCCGACCAATTATTTAACCGATGGGTAAATGAAATATAGCTCTCCGCTGAAATAGGCGACTTTGCAACATTATTTGCCCTCAAAGAAAAAGTATACCTCATCCTTTGAGTATTATCAATATCAGTATTGGACAGGTTTGAATAGGAAGAAATTGACAATGAGCCCTGTATATCCTGTTGCCTCTTCAATCCAGTCCCTTTTTCTGTTGATGCAGCCTGATCAGTGCTTTTCCCTGATTGTGGTGATGATGTGTTAGCCGGAGTGGCCACTTTTGTATTCTCCGGTTTTTTCTTTTTTGGTATTCTGGAAGCAATCTCTTCATCAACTTTTAACTCAATATTGGGGAAAAGCTTCCCTACACAAGAAACAGATGATATGTTTTCAACGATGAAAAGAGGAACCAATTTATCATTAACCTTCCGGAATATGGTATCGCCGGGATGTATATTTTCAGTGTTCGCGAACTTTACATATACGTTCTGAGCAGTAATATAAGAAACCTTACCGGCCAGCAACGAATCCGCTGCCTGTCCATTTACCTGATTATAAATGGATAAAACAAAGCCAATTAATATTAATATCTTTTTCACTTACTGCAAATTTACTTTGTACTGAACACTTCTACGCGAATTATTGGCATGGCACTTTGAGCACAACACCGGCTCATGTCCTTTTGCCGGTCGCATATTGCTTGTGCCCGGGGTTGGCCTATCACCTTTATCTCCCCGTGGATGGCAGGTAAAACAAGCTACACTGTTATACTGATAATCCCGCTCTTCACGATGCTCCTTGTCCATGCTGGTTTTGGCGTGCTCATGGCAATCAATACAGGTATAGATCTTATAGTTGCTCGTTTGCTGATGGCAAGTCGTGCAATTGTCCCAAACATTTGAATGCCTTCCTGCATAAATTGGAAAATACTGAGCATCGTGTTCAGTGAATTTTGCAGGCTTCCATCCTGGATTAGTAGTGTGGCAATCCAGGCAATTGGTTGACAGGTTAATTTTCGAATGATTGGGATTGGTCGTTGCATCAAAATCCTTTCGGTGGCATGAATAACATTCTGCAGGGACCTTACCAAAAGCGCCGGTCAGGTGGCATTGATTACAACTGATAGCATGTCCTCCGCTCAATGGGAAAAAACTGTGCTCAATATTACCTGCATCCCATCCCTCTGCGCCTGCGGAATGGCACTCAACACAATTGGTTGAGTAACCTGATGCCAGGTGATTGGGCTTGGTTGTTGCCATAAAAATGTCGCGATGGCAATCGATGCATTCTATTCCCAGTGGGTCAAACCGACGCAATGAACCTGATTTATGACAAGCGGAGCAATCTGTTATCTGATGAGCTCCCAACAAAGGAAACCGGCTCTGGCGATGTATTTCACTGATATTTTCAATGATCCATGATTTTGGAGTGTGGCATCTTTCGCAATCCGGCCCTAAAGTGTTTTCATGTAAATCGCTGTGGCAACTTTTACATTCATGCTCCGTTTTCGAAAACTCAAGCGACAAATGGCAGAAACGGCAACCCACTGACTTATGCTGGCCAACCAGCTTGTAATTTGTTAGGTTATGATCAAAGGTGACACTCTTTAAATCCACCTTCCAACCTTTTGTTGTATGGCACAATGAACACTCTGCCACTAAGCCTTTGCCATGTGGTGACTGCCCGAAAAGGAAGGAGATCCAAAGCAAAAAGCTTAGCGTGAATGACAGCTTGCGCACTTTATATCTTCAAATTTATATTGAACGTATCTTATGGTACCATTTGTAACCTCTTTATGGCACTTAACACAGGCTAAATCTTTATGAAAGCCATCAAGCTTAAATCTGGTATTGTCATGATTGAAAACAACAGGTTTCCACTTGTCGTAACCATGGCACCGGGTGCAGGAAACATTATCGCTGGTATCAAATTGATTGTTGTGAACATCGGTATGACAATCCAAACACCGCGTGGTAAGATCTGAAAACCGCTGTTTTACGGTTCCGTCTGTGTCAGGTTTGAAATGGCATTTCTTGCAATTCGTTTCGCCATGCTTGCCGTTTAACTTGAAATCAGTGATGTTATGATCAAATTTTACTTTGCTCCAGGCAGTTGCATCATGGCAGTTTTCACACTTCTGATCGCCAAAATATTTTATGTCAATGAAATTCCGATGAATATTTTCATGGCAATCTACACATCTCTTTTTCAAATCTTTAAACACCCAATCTTCTGCTTTTTTGTGGCACAGGAAGCATGGTGTGGCTAAATGGGCCCCTTCCAGAGGAAAAACACCGGCATTATGTTTTTCAATCGTGTACATTGAATTCTTAAATCCTTCCAGTGTATGGCATTCCTTACAATCGTATAAAACACCCGGTTTCTTTAGCTGACCCTTGTGGTAATCCTTGTGACAATCAGTGCAGTTACCAAATTTCAATTTGGCTGTAAGGGATTGCTTATGGCATGATTTACATTCCACAGTCAGGTGCTTCGCTTGAAGAGGATAGTCGGTTTTATTGTGGTCGAACGAGTTTAATCCTGTGATCACGTGAAAGGATACCTCCGTATGGCACTTTTTGCAATCTTTCCCGAATTTATTTTCATGAACATCCTTATGGCAATCGGTGCAATTGGAAAAAACCAACCCATTGAATTTCTGAAACTTCTTGCCATTTTGTTCCGTAACCTTATGGCATTTAACACAATCCACCGACTGATGCTTGCCAAGTAACGGAAACTTGCTTTTACTGTGATCAAAACCCACAACCGGTTTAAAGGAATTGAATGTATGGCACAACGAGCAGTTGGTTGATAACGTCCCCTGATGATAATCGGTATGGCAATCGAGGCAGTTTATTCCCAATCCCAGGTAGGTATCAGAGGTTTTCTGCGACTTTTTTACTTTAATCAACTCGCTCTTGTGGCATGATTTGCACGATAAGGTTTTATGCTTTCCCACCAAATCAAACCGTGCATCTTTGTGATCAAATTTAGTAGAATCAAACCGGATTATTTTAAAAGTCAATCCGTGATGCTCATTATGGCAGGAAAAGCAATCTTTGCTTTTTACCTCACTTGATGAATGATAACCCCTGTTTAAATCAATCAGCTCCTTGATCTCTTTATGACAATCCAAACATTTTGCTGAAGTAACTTTTTTCCCTACTTCATGGCATTTTACGCAATGCGACATGCCTTCGAGTTCAGCGTGCGCTTTGGTTAATGGACCCGGAGAAATTTGAGAGGTGGCATTTTGTGTATAAACCAGTTGAAAAAACAAAACAACCAATGCATTCCGCAAAAAAATCACAAAACTCCTCATCCCTATATATAAAGTTCTATTTCTCATGTTTCAGGATCGCTTCTCCGAATTTGCGGGTAATGGTGATTCCCGATTTTTCAAGAAATGCCGTTGGCAACTCACCTCCGGCCAGAATATAAACCAAATCATTTTCAAGTTTCACATTCTGTCCACCATCCTTCGTTGAATAATAAACCGAATCTCCCTCAATTGAAGTCAAATTGGTATTATAGAGTACAATGACAGCTTTATCAGCCATCGCCTTTTTAATTTTTTCGTTATTTTTTGGTTTAATCCTTCCGAAAGCATCACTACGGTAAACCAGATGTACGGTGTTCTTGTCCATCAGCTGCAAAGCCGATTCAATGGCGGAATCTCCCCCTCCGACCACCACAATTCGCTTCCCTTCAATGATTTCAGGTTCTAAAAGCCGGTAAGCCACTTTTTCCAGTTCCTCGCCCGCAATATTTAGTTTTCTGGGTGTTCCTCTTCTGCCTATCGCAAGTAATACTTTTTTTGCAGTATGGGAATTGCCAGTTGAAGTTCCTACATCAAAATATCCTGATTTCCATACAATGGTTTCAACTTTGGTGTTTTGAACGATAGATATATCATTCTTTGCCAATACTTTATGCCAAATTTCTAAAAGCTCCCCCTTGCTGGTTTCGTTCAGTTTCACCTTACCATAAAGAGGGAGATCCATTGGAGAAGTCATCACAATTTTAGTACGGGGAAAATTAAATACCGTTCCGCCCAAGGTATCCTGCTCCAGCGTAAGAAACCGGAGATTGTTCTTTTTTGCAGTAAGTGAAGCTGCAATCCCTGCCGGACCCGCACCAACAATGATCAGATCGTAATCCGCCACCGTTTCTTTAACAATTGTTTTGGTGAGATTCTCGACCGCTTGCTTGCCCTGCGAAACTGCATTTTTAATTAAACCCATACCGCCGATTTCACCCGCAATATAAAGACCTGCTACATTTGATTCAAATGATTGATTAACATGGGGAAGGTCCACCCCGCGTTTTTCGGTTCCGATACATAGGGTGATCGCCTCAACCGGACAGGCATGAAAACAGGCGCCATGCCCTACACAATGTGATGCATTAATAATGGTTGCTTTGCCATTTCTAATTCCAAGTATATCATGCTCAGGGCAGGCAGTAATGCAAGCTCCTGTTCTGATGCATGAACCCACATCAACTACCGGATGAAGGGAAACAGGTTCATGGATCCCTTCTTCCTTTGATATCCTGATCTTTTCATCTACAATCCTGGATTCCCGTCTTTGTTTCCTGATGTATATAAGAAGCAATATCCCGATCAGGATAACAACCACCGAATAAGTGACAATCTTCTCTATTAATACTTCCATATCTTAAAATATCCATTTGTATCCCAGAGTGAGAACAACACCAACATGTATCAGCATAACCACCAGCATAGCCAGGGCAAAAGGAAGATGGGCAACATGCCAATATTCCATCAGGTTACGCATGGAATTCAACATGTCGATTTTCCTGTTTAATGAAATTTCGTTACTCAGCAGCTTACAGGCCTTCTTGTAATTTGCCCGGGTAAGGTTTTTCTTCTTAAGATCGCGCTTCAATTTCTTAAATATTGCCCGGTCATATCGATATCCGTTAAACAACTTGGCAAAAATGTTTTTCCTTGAAGAATCCGGCCTGTTCGCAAAGGCATCCTGGAGTATACCGGAAATGTCTCCTTCAATTTCACTGGATTCACTGATAATGTCAGTTAATTCAGCCTTCATTACGCATAATTCGTTTAGGCTTAATTCCCGCCCTTCTACCGATCTTGGAATCTGAATGTATATAAATCGTCCGATCACCCCGCTTAATACCACCGCCACCATGCTCCAGAAACTAATAGCTACGATTCCTCCAAATTTAAAGGTGGTATGAAATACGATGAAAACAGGGCCCAGAATGCACATGAAAATGTGAAATTCCAACCAATGTTTCAGAAATCCAAGCCTTGCGAATCGCTTTACCCTCTTTCTTGCCATGTAGGAAAACAAACCAACTATAATCATCGCAGAACCAACAATACCATACCCATGGCCCAGATAACCGCTTGGCTTCAATGACTCATGCTGGGGAAGGAAGAAACGGTCTTCAAGAGTGATTCCGTAATAATTAAACCCTTTATAGGTTAATCCAATTACAGAAGCAATGATAATGATAACCATAGCACCAATAAAAATGGTATGTGCAGTTTTATTCATGGTTTAAATTGAATTAACGTGCAAATATAACCATTGTTGCCCGGTGGCAAGCATGGGAATGCATAAAAAAACGTTTCCCGGCTCAAAAAATAAAGCTCGCTCCTTAAAGCTTATGTCTGGTAATCATATGATTACCTTCAATTTCAGATTGGTAAAAAAAAATAAATTTATGACCGAAGTCATAAATTTTATTACGAAAATATCGTAATGAGTGGTAAATTTATTTCTCCGAAATACAGTATAAATATTTGAAACCTCTTAAATACAGCTCATTACCAATCACAACTGGTGAAGCATGAAAGGTGTCGTCCAGCTTATTGCCTGCTTTAAGCTCAAATGAAGCACCAGCCTTAATCACATCTACAACCCCATCAGCTGCGATGTATAAATAGCCACCAGCACCAGTAGGAGATGAATAAATATTCACAATACCATCCAATTTCTGATTAATGTAATTGACTTTGCCATCTTTTGCATCCAAACAACTGATGGTACCATTATTGGCCTTCAGAAAATAGAGCTTGCCATCCATCAGCACAGGGCTTGGCGTATAGGGCGTATCCTGAAGATATTTCCAGAGGATTACATCTGTATCATTGATGTTGCCCTTTGCCTTAGCCAGATTTATGGCAAACAATGCATTACCGCGGTACCCACTCATCACAAACAGTGTTCCGTCAGCGTATACCGGATTCGGGATCACGTTCCGCGTTAATCCTGAGCATTCCCATAGCAACTCCCCCGTTTCAAAATCATAACTTCGCACCTTATTGGTAGCCGCCGTAATTACTTGCGCTTTCCCGTTCACTTCAACAATCAACGGACTGGCCCAGGAAGTCTTTTCCTCCCGATCAACCTTCCACATTTCCTTTCCCGTCTTTTTATCGAGGGCAACAATAAATGACCCGGCTTCGTTATCCCAAACAACCACAATTTTGTCTTTATAAACCGATGGCGAACTGCCCTCACCAAAACTCATCACGATCTCCATTTGGCCGAAATCCTTTTCCCATAATACATTACCTTTAAAATCGAGGCAAAATAAACCGCGAGATCCAAAATAAGCATAGATATTCTCACCATCCGTTACCGGTGAGTCTGATGCCCAGCTTCCGAGGTTATGCGTACGCTCCAGCGGGATCTCCTCCTTTACCGTTCGCTCCCAATTGATTTTTCCAGACTTCCGGTCAACAGAAATCACCTGGAACTTTTGGATAAACTCGGTTCCGCTGGATGGGGGGCCCATTCTTCCTGCTTCCTGCTTAAGCTCACCCGCGGCAGGCTTTTTGTCAGTAGCAACAGCCGTTAATAAAATGATCTGATCTCCCCATACAATAGGTGTTGCATGACCTTTGCCGGGTATTTCTGTTTTCCATTTTACATTTTTTGTTTCACTGAACTCTACCGGAGGATTGCCAAAAAGGGCTGCCCCGGTTTCTGCCGGACCGCGCCATTGAGGCCAGTTCTTTTCAGAATCAGTTAACCCTTTCTGTGCCTGAACACCTGCTGTTTGACAAGCCAGGATGCCAAGGATTAAAATACCAATGAAATTCAGTTTAATTGTCATAAATACACTTTTAAAATGGAAAATAAATAGATTCAATCGCCAATTAAAATAATACCCAATTCATGAAAACTTAATCGGCCTAATAAACGCTAACGCCTTTTTTTACCAGGCCTGAGTCCGCCAACCAACAGCAATAAACCAGTGATCCCGGCAACACCTCCGCCAATCATTTTGATTGCCGATTCGTTGTTGATATTCGTTTTTGTTTTTACCGTATTATCAGTAATCGCCCTGATGGCAGAGGAAATTCCCTGTTCAACCTGTGCAACAGCGGTTTGCCTAACCTGGTAGCCATCGTATATAAAATAGCATCCCGTGGCGATTAATAGAATCCCCGCAAGTGTGATAATTGATTTCATGATTTATAAAGTTTAATTAATTAACAACTAATAGTTCATTCAGTAACCGGATAGAGGTGGCCATGCAAACCTCGCAAATCGTTTCATGCAATTCCTTTTCTTTTGCAATCGTCCGCCCTTCCGCCGTACTCAGATCACAGTTAATCAAATCTTTGCAACAGGTAGTTTCATGTTCGGTCATAAAACGGCTGTTAAACTCCTGAATCATGGAATAAGAATGCTCTTTCCTGTCCAGGTTTTCCGTGTACTTTTGGCTGTTGTACATACCGATAACCATAAAGGCGCCCGTAACAACCCCGCAAGTCCCCTGAAGCCGGCCCATACCACCACCAAAGCCAGCTGATACACTGAGCGCTAATTCTTTATCATATCCCAACTTCTCAGCAAATGAAGAAAATACTGCCTGAGCACAGTTCAAGCCTCCCCGAAAAGTGGAAATCGCCCTCTCCTCAATGTTATATTCAATTTTTTCCATTGACTATCATATTAACACATTGCCGAAATAACAAATCAAAGGTTTCCCCTCAATTGCCGGCAAAGTTATTAGATTTTCTCTCACACCGGCAAACGGAGCGAAAGGCAGGATAATCCCCCATCCAGTTTACGGAATTCCGACAAATCAACCTCCAAAACTGTATAACCTGCCGTTTCAATGTTTGCCCTGGTTTCCGGAAACCCTTCCGGCACCAGCACCGTTCCATTTATCCAAAGTGAATTGGCAGCATATGCTTCATTGGCAGGCACAACAATCCTTTTGAATTTCTTAAATTCGGGAAGGTCAATAAACTCCCCTGATACCAGGAGGCTATTGTTTTCCAAATAAGAAACTCCAGTTTTAAGATGAAGCACATCCTTTAAAGGTACAGCCGATCCGCTCATCCCATATCGCCTGAGAATTTGAATTAACTGGTCGGCTCCCTGCCGGTTGGTTCGGTCCGATAATCCAATATAATAATGAGATCCAACCATCATCACATCTCCTGCTTCCAGAGTACCCGGATTCTGAATATGCTCAATATTCTGATAGTAAGCCGATAAAACCACCTTCATCCCTTCCGTTTCTCCTTTCCTTGATGCTGCCCCGGGGTTGGTAATCACTGCGCAGGCAGGGGTACACAAGGCAACATCCTCAATAAATACTGAATCCGGGTAACGGTTGTTAGCCTCCAGCACCTTTACGGTCAATCCACACGTTTCCAAAGCAGAAATGTACCGCTGATGCTGGATCAAGGCCAGCGTATAATCCGGCCTGCCAAGATTGGCGGAGGTCAATCCATTTACCATTTCCGGGGACGGAAGGCGAACAATGGCAGTGGTAAAAGAATTTATCAAAGTAGTTAGTATAGTTTATTTCAGCTAATTTGAACCATTGTTTTCAGGATTTTTGCCGTCTGTGTTGCTCCCTCCACCGGCTTCAATGCAGTAACCGCCACCCCCGATACCACTTTGGTTATGTTGTGATCAACCTTGTTTGGCTGGCCCCAATAATCACCACGGGGTGATGTTATATAGATAGAAAACGTGTGGTGCCCGGTTCCCGGCCGCTCACCGATAACGTGCAGGATAGCGCGGCTTCCGGGCAAGTTGGCAAACAGAGTTTCTCCAATCCTGTATCCGGCTCTTACCCTGCCTGAATTGAGAACAATAGATTTAGGTGCCGGCCGGAAACCATCACTCACCAACCTCCTGTTCAACTCATTGAGGAAAGGCTCAAGATGGCCCTCATCGGTAATGGCCAAAGCATCCAGACCATCGGAAATAACAATCTGAACATTGTATCGTCCGCCATATTCCTCTTTGAGTTTGATCAGCTGAGCGGTGGACGCGGCTGCAAAGTTCTCACCGGTTTGCGGATGCAGGATATAGTCGGACCGGTTTTCAGATTGAGTGGATAATCGGATCGTGCCTGGTATTTTGCTGATAAATGCTGTTGAGAGCTCAGCCCAGATGCATTTTCTTGCATCGTCATAAATGCGCTGAATGGATTTTTCAAGCTCCGGCTCCAGGTCCCACGGATTTGCCCCATGCCCGCTCGCAACAAAAACTCCGTGTTTCCTGACCTTGTCGAGCTGAACGCGCCCTTCATCCATAATCTCGCCATCGGTTCTTACGTCGCCCTTTTTCCGGCGATATTGAAGATTAACCCACAAAGGGTCACCGAAATGAACATCAGGTTTGCCCGATATATCAATCACCCCAAGCTTATTGAAAAACTCTGCCATTCGGTCGTTAACCTTTAATCCAAATTTCTCTCTTACCCGAACATGATCCTGAAAACCGGTGGTCAGATAGCCCAGCATTGGATCGATTTTGGTTGGAAGAGCCATCAGATAGGCCGGATAGGCCGGCATCACCTGATCCACGCACCAGTCGAGATCGCTCAGGGTAACATCCATGTGTAAAGTAGAGCAAACGTCCAAACCAATTGTCAGGCCGTGCAGTTTACCCATTACAATATCCTCGAGGCAGCAGCGCACCAGCTGATCCCGGCTCCGGAATACTTCCGGACCAATAAACCCAGCCACATCGTTTAAATGCACCCATGGAGTGCTTGCCCGACCCGCTTTTTGCTGTGCGTTCGCTACATCCCGGGCCATGATCCGGGCAAACCCGTATTTCCGGGATTCATGGATCACCATGTCAAATCCATGTGCATGCCCGTTGGTAAAATCGGCTCCCTGTCCGGTTTCGAAATAAAGTCCGAATTTCCCGGATCTTTCTGAAGCATAGTTCCTCATTTTACTGAGGCTAATATCAAATGTTTCATTTGCTGAGTCACTCCCCGCAATACTTTGAAACCAGATAGCCGTGCTTCCGGGATCGGATTTTTCCACCTCTGCCTGAAGGTCGATATGCGCAAGAACACAATGAGGAAGAGTGTCTTCTATCTCAAAGGTGGTCAACAGATCTCGCAATATCCGTTCGATGGCCAGGATGGACGAAGGATCGCTCGAAACCGGATTGGTGCCTAAAACCACATCACCCACCGCGTATGACCAACCATCAAATACCTGCCAACGGATGTCATCCACATCATCGGTGGGCGAATTGGGCTGGAGGCGTGCTCCCAGATATCCCCTGTCGCCAATATGGCTGCCGGGCAAAGGATTAAATATCCTGGAACCCACCCTGATCAGCTCCTCATTCGACATCAGTTTGACCACGCAGCCGATCACCTCGCTGTGGAGCCCCATAGCCAGTGAACGAACCACGTTTTCAGGCTCCGTAAGCAAAACCCTTTTTAATTCGCCAAGAGTCATTCCGGCATTCTTTTTTGTGGCCACCGGATCAAGACTATCCCTGATCGCCTTTCCCAGATTGTCGTCGAGCAGCGGATGCGCAGCCAGATCTCCAATCTTTGTTGTGGACATTAAACTTCGGGCCCTGGCTCGTGAACCCTCATCAGAAGCAGATACCCCGATAATTTCATCACCCTCCTTATAGGCATTTGCTGCGCCAAGTATCTGTTTATAAAACAACTCGTCGAATTTTCCTCGTTTCCGCAATATATAAGAAAACACGTCTTCTCCCTCCCGTATGGTGTCGATGGAAACACCTGAAAGAGGCAACTCGTTCGCCATCAGTTGGTTGCCAACTAATGACGGAACTGCCATAGCACCCGCACCGGCTGCCATTGCTTTTAAAAAGAACCTGCGGTTAATGATCATAGCATAAGAATTATAATGGGACAATATATAAAATAATCATTTGGGGTTGTATTCTCCCGTGTCAAGTTTCCCGATCACGGTTCCCGTATCCCGTTCCTTATCCTCTCAACGGTCCTTAAAATCACCGCCACCGTTTTATCCTCCACCCGATCATCCATATTAATGCAGCAAATGCCGGTCAGATATGGATTTCCGGAGTCCGAAATCAGAGAGGTGATCGTTTTTTCCAGTTCGTCATCCGGGTAACCGGGAATGGTAACCGGATCGAGCCTGATATTTAAAAAGGTATGAGGCAGAAACTTGCGTAATTCCTTAATATCTCCGCCCCAGCCAACATCAAGAAAATCAATAGTTTTTATTTTACTGAATGATTCAGCAAACCGGTGCGGGTCCTTGCCACAGTAGTGAATACCAAAAGGCCTGTATTTCAGGCTCCAGGCAATATCAACCGGCATCAGAAATTCCTCATATTGCTCAGTTGAAATCATGGTATGGGTGCACTCCGAATGAAGGAAAACCGGCATTTCGATGTGCCGCAAGTTCCGGTTTACTGAAATCGAAGAGGTTCCAGTTAAGCTGACCATTCGGGATACAAATTGTTCAATCACGCCGGCTATCATAAGAAACTGACGCTTTGTTTCTTCAGCGTTAAGATAAAGATTGGTAAACACCTGCTCACCAATCAGGTCCAGTGCAACATTCAATACCCCGCCCCAATTGACATCGCCCGTTACATAGCCATACTTTCTTTCCAGTTCATCCTGAAGATTTACCAGTTTCCTGAAAACATCAGAATGAAAAGCTTTATCCGGATTAACATCAAGGATTTCAAAACCAGCAGGGATAACCTGTGGAGGGGAATCTTCCCGGTAAATCACCTTGCAGCCCAGCATCTCCTGGATAATATAACCAGCAGCAAGGTGCACGGCCCCGATGACCGGCAGATTTTTATCGCGCTTTTCACCCAATCCAAACTGCCCAAACCGGTCATACAACTCCTGCTCCATTTGCTTTTCCACTTCAACCCGTTTCAACGGATGATAGAAAAAGTCCTCATCAAAAACAATTCCCGCATGTTTGTTCCACCATGAAGGATGAAAAACCACATCAACGGGAAGCGGATTGGAACGGATGAGCGGATTTCTGTAATCGGGATCCATTTTGCCTAAAACAAACTTTTATTAAACCAGAATTTTAGTAAACCCTCCGCGGTTCAGGTTGATATCCATATTCGGGAGATTCTTTTCCCAGGAACCACCGGTAAAATCAGGTATATCAATAGAATCCGACCGGTTAAGTACCGACCATTGGCTCAGCGGCCCGATAGAGCTCCAGGCAGCCGCATCATAAACATCCTGGTCGAGGGGCAGCCCGTTCCGCAGGCAGTCAACAATCCTCCAGTCCTCCAACAGGTCACCCCCGCCATGACCGCCAACCTGTTTGGTAAGTTCACCTATGCGGGTAATGATGGTTGGTGTGTATTCTGCAGCCAGTGCATCAAATTCGGTTTGTGGAACCCAACCGCTAAGATCCTTTGAAATCCTGGCCGGAAGGGGATATTCCTGTGCCATGCCTTTGGTACCGGTAATATGGTGGATAGTGGTATGCGGCCCCCTGGGAGAGGTGGCATCGTGCTGCACCATAATCGTACGCCCTTTAATCGTTCTGATGATACTGGTATTAATATTGCCCCGGTAATTTTTATCGGCAAATTCTTTAAAGAATTCATCCTTCTCTGCCAGCTCACGGGCTTTAGCCTGCATCATAAAATCGTTGCTCTCCATCGATACCAGGTAATCAAACCGATCGCCCCGGTTGATGTTCATGATTTGGGCTATGGATCCTAATCCATGAGTTGGATAAATGTTCCCCTTTTTACTCCCGTACATCCTCAGCCACCACATATCCCAATACATTTTTTTGGAGAAATTGTTCCCCATTTTGCTGGTGTTATAGGCACACTCGCCGTGAACAATCTCTCCGAAAAACCCTTTGCGCGCCATATTCAATGTCAGCAGCTGGAAAAACCCATACGCATAGTTTTCCAGCATCATGCAGTGTTTACGGGTTCGTTCAGCCGTTTCCACCAGATTCCAGCACTCTTCGAGAGTAGCCGCCGCGGGAACTTCGGATGCCACATGCTTACCGTGTTCCATAGCATATACCGCCATCCCGGCATGCATATAATATGGTGTGGTAATCATCACCAAATCAATATCTTCCTGTTCGCATAATTTCATCCAGGCATCCTGATCACCGCTATAAAGAGTTGGGTTGTGTATGGAGCCATCGAGCCTTTTTTTAGCTGCAGCGGTACGCTCGGGCAATACATCGCACAATGCTCTGATCTCCACCCCATCAATCATCCGCATGGTTTCGAGGTGTGAAGGTCCCCGATTCCCCAAACCTATAATCCCGATCCGTACTTTATCGAGTTTTGGTGCCACGTACCCCGACATATTAAATCGCTGACGGTGGTTTTTTTGCGCTTCTTTTGCAGAGGTAAATCCGCTCAACAGGCTGCTACCGGCCAAACCAATTCCGGCCAAACCGGTCCATTTTAAAAAATCTCTGCGGTTATTCTTCATCGGATGATGACTTTATCGGGTGAAATTGTTGCTTAAAAAAGATCAGTAAACTCTGCACATCTACCACGTGGCCTTCCGGGTGAGCAACCAATGTTACTTTATCGGGCTGGCTGTAATTAGTGTAAATAACCTGAATCTCCTTGAGTGCAACTTTTGCCAGCTCCACCGTAAAATCAGGAGGAGGCTCCTTAAGTCCATTCTGGCACATCAGCGGCCGCGGGGCAATCAAACAGTATATATCAGAAAAATCAACCAGCTCACGCAAGCCGGGCACCTTCCAGCACATGCAATGCCCCTGCTCCAATTGATCCATCCGCGTAAGAAATCCGCAGCTTACGGTGGCCTTTATCCGCTGGTCGAGCGCTCCCAGCCACATCGTCATTTCACCACCCAGAGATAGCCCGGCGCACCCAATCCTGGTGGCATCCACCGAGATCATCGATTCCAGATAATCAATGCACCTCATGGAATCCCACAACCTCTCCCCCATAAGCGTCCGGCCAGTTTCATAAACCTCGTGCTGGCTGACAAAAGGTGCTATGGTCACGTAATTTCTGGAGGCCAGCTCTGAAGCAAAGGCCTTATAAGGGGTTTCCTTTTCATAAACACTGGTTGCCTTGCCCCCATGCCCGTGAATGCAAACCACTGCCGGCCATGGTCCGGTGCTCTGCAGCGGATAGGTAACAATCACCCGGATTCTGCGGGTAGCAGTTGAATTAATTTCCATCTCTTTCAACAGATATCCGCCCTTGTTTTCGGTCCTGATCTCCACCGGATTCAATGGAATACTCTTTCCAACAGCTAAAAGGTCTTCGATGCTCAGCAATCCGGTAAGCCTGGTGCGAACTTCCGTTTGCCATTTTTCAGCTAAGCGCTCCGATCGGCCTGAATACTTCATGGAGCGTAGTTTTTCTACACTCGAAGATGTACTCAAGATAATGAAAATCAAAATAATAGGAAAGATGATCCAGGAGCGAATCTGCGATTTTACCGTATCCTTCATATTGGTGAATTTTTACACCAAATTAGGATAAATTTAAAGCAAAAGGATTGAGATCCTTAAAGAATTAAAGCATGTTCCGCTTGGTCCTAATAACTCTCAGGTACTTATGACCAAGTTTAACATTTATCGGACCGTCAAACAACACCGGTTCTCCATCGATATGAAACTCATTGGAATCGGCCTTTATGGTAACCTCTTCAGCAGTTTTCAGATATTTTACATATTTCGACTCGCTCAGCTGACCTAAAAACATCCGTAAAGTAAATACCGGATAAAAATAAAAAGGGAAAGGTTTTACCAAAACAATATCAAAAAAACCATCGTTTGGCTTGGCATGAGGAACAATAAAAGCATTATTTCCGAATTGCTTATTATTAGCAAAACAAATCATCTGATAACAACCCTTTATTTCTCTTCCCTCAATTAAAACGGTTGCGTTAAATGGTTTAAATTCAAATAAGGATTTTATAGTAACAAAAAAATAACTTAAAAATCCCCTGATAGCGCGGGTGTTAAACCGGTGGGCAACATAACTGTCGAAACCCAACCCGGCAATATTAATACACTCAATATCATTGATTTCCAAAACATCCAGATTAAGCGTTTCTCCGGCGTGAATATCTTCGAGCAGCGATTTGATATTTTTGTTAAATTTCAGTTCAAAAGCAAAACCATTTCCAGAGCCATTTGGAACTACCCCGAGCATTTTATCTTCGCGATTGTATAAATATCGGGCAGCCTCATGCACGGTGCCGTCGCCACCTACCACGATAAAAGCTTTATATTTCTCGAGATTGGTTTCAAAAACCTGCTTTACAGTTTCATTTTTAGTAACAATACAGGTTAGTTCAGGGTCTGATTTCTTTATTTTCCTAATCAGATGATTGAATCTTTTAGGCCCGGAATTCGGATTAATAATGAAAAGAATCTCTGAATTTTCGATTGACGCCATAATCAACAAAATAATGGCCCAAGATACCATTTGTAATTGAAAATCCGAGTACTACGATAAAACCAGAAAAACCCATCAATTTTACTAACTTTGCGGGCTTTTTTAACGATATATCAAATGATTACAGTTTCAAACCTCGGCATCCAATTCGGCAAACGGATATTGTTCCAGGATGTCAACATGAAATTTACTCCGGGCAATTGCTATGGAATCATCGGTGCCAATGGAGCAGGAAAATCAACTTTCCTGAAATTGCTGTATGGTGAGGTTCAAAACACCAAGGGGTCTGTGTCTTTCGGAACCGGCGAACGGTTATCCGTACTTAAGCAGAATCACTATGAATTCGATGATTGTGTGGTTTTGGATACTATACTTATGGGACATGAGCTCCTTTGGAATATCATGCATGAGAAGGAAGTTCTTTATGCGAAAGCCGATTTTACCGAAAAAGATGGCTTAAGGGCTTCAGAGCTGGAAGAGAAATTTACTGAGCTCGATGGCTGGAACGCTGAAAGTAATGCAGCCAGCCTGTTGAGCGGACTCGGGATAAAAGAGGAGAATCACCGGAAATACATGCGTGAACTTACCGGAAAGGATAAGGTAAAAGTTCTGCTGGCCCGCGCATTATTTGGGAAACCCGATAATCTGCTCCTCGATGAACCTACCAATGATCTTGACCTGGATACCGTGGAATGGCTCGAGTACTACCTTTCAAACTTTGAGAATACCGTTCTGGTAGTATCGCACGACAGGCATTTTCTGGATTCAATCTGCACACATATTGTGGATATCGACTTTAGCCGGGTTCAGCTTTTTGCCGGAAATTATACCTACTGGTATGAATCCAGCCAATTAGCCCTCAGGCAACAGCTTAATCAAAATAAAAAGGCCGAGGAAAAGAAAAAGGAGCTGCTCGAATTTATCGCCCGGTTTAGTGCCAACGTGGCCAAATCGAGACAAACAACGAGCCGCAAAAAGATGATCGAAAAGCTTAATATCGAGGAGATTAAACCTTCCACACGAAAGTACCCGGGGATCATTTTCACCCCTGGCCGTGAGCCTGGAAACAACATCCTGGAGGTAAACGGCCTCACGAAAACAGTTGAAGGGAAAGTACTTTTTAAAGACGTCAGCTTTGTGATCAATAAGGACGATAAAATTGTTTTCCTTTCAAAAGACACTCGTGCCATGACCACCTTTTTTGAAATCATTAAAGGTCATCAGCAGGCCGACAGCGGCACTTTTGTTTGGGGACAAACTATTGTCAAAGCCTATCTGCCCCTGGAAAACGAGAAGTTTTTTGATAAAGATCAAACACTCATCGAATGGCTGGGAGAGTTTTCGGAGGATACCAGCGAAAATTATTTACGTGGGTTTTTGGGAAAGATGCTATTCTCTGGTGAGGAGATTTATAAAAAGGCCCGGATACTTTCCGGAGGTGAAAAAGTGCGCTGCATGATTGCCCGCATGATGATCAGGAACGCTAACGTTATGATCCTCGATACTCCAACCAACCACCTGGACCTGGAATCTATTCAGGCATTTAATAATACGCTCATTAAGTTTAAGGGTAATATTCTGATGTCATCCCATGATCATGCATTTATCCAGACGATATGCAACCGGGTAATAGAACTCACTCCCACAGGCATTATCGACCGGATGATCGATTACGATGATTACATCAGCGATGACAAGCTGAAGGAAAAACGGAATGCAATGTATTGAACGGGAAGCGTGATAGGTAGGGACGCATACTTGCGTCCACCCAGGCGTAATTGATTTTCAGGAGTTAAGCAGTTTGGTTTTTCGGGTAACAAACTCTTCTTCAGTAATAATGCCGCGTTGTTTTAATTCGAATAACTTTTCCAATTCTTCCGGCACATCCGTTTTATTACTCTGCTGTCCGGTTAACATTGCATTGGCCAATTCCGATGCCTGCCTGGCTATTTGATACTCTTTGTATTCCTCCTGCATCCTGGTTATGGAGTCTTTAAGCTTACCCGGATGCGTAACAGCCGTGTACACGGTAGATCCAACTTCGGCGGCTGTTTGTATCTGAACGTTGCCAAAACCAAACACCTTGCCCATCAGAGTTTGATTGTAGGAAACGTTATTTATTTTATCGAGCGGGCTTTCCTTAGAGTTATTGGAAAAAACGCCAAATTCGTCAATGACTCTTAAGTTGGTTACTGCCCAGATATTATTTCTCCGTTCAACCATTTTGAAAAAGAAGTAACCGCCCACCACCAAAAGTATCAACAAACCATAACTGCCAATCACTACGCCGATTACTATTCCTGCAACCAGTACAAAAAACGGCACAATCATGGTAAACCAGTGTGGCTTGGTAAGCAGTATTAATTTTTCGTCTTTCTTTAATTGTGTTTTCATGCTATTTTTCACTCGTTATCGGTTTCCAGTTCCTGGCTTTCCTCATCAGGACCATCGGTTATCGGCTGCTGATTATTGGTATCTGTCAGGCTGTTGTCCGGAACCTTACCTTCAACTAACTGGGTCAGGTAATTCACTTGTTGCTGAAGGTACCGGGTGTACAGCAGGCTCTTGATCCGGAAAGCTACCTCATTCAAATCGAAGGGCTTAGTCAGAAAATCCCTTGCACCAAGGGCCAGGGCACGTTGTTTGGCTTCTACGGTAATATCGGCAGTAAGCACCAGAATAGGTAAAAAATTCACCGGTGAAATCAGAGTTTTCAGCTGCGACATAATTTCATAACCGGAAAGGTGTGGCATTAATAAGTCAAGCAAAATAATATCAGGGCTCAATGATTTAAACATACCGATAGCCATCCGGGGGTGGGTGGTTGTTTTAACATTGCTATAACCTTGTGATTCAAGCAGTCCAACCAGAATATCAATGTTGGCATCTTTATCATCCACAATCAGGATATTTGCATTCTTTAAATTTTCGTTAAGCATAGTATTTTCTCTGATTATTCATTTAAATAAATTTTCTCATCACGGCTAAAAGGTCTTCCCCCTTAACTGGTTTGGCAAGATAGTCATTGCACCCTGCCTCCATTGCCTTTTCGCTCTCTCCATATAAAGCGTACGCGGTAAGCGCAATTATTGGAATTTCGGGTCTGAAACTGTGGATCGCTTTTGTAGCCGAATAACCATCGAGACCAGGCAACTTAATATCCATTAAAATCAAATCGATATCTGAATTATCCCGACAAAGTTCAACGGCTTCATTGCCGGTTCTGGCCCGCAAAACAGGATAATTTGCTTTAGTGAGAATTAAATACACATAATCAAAATTTACTTCATCATCCTCGGCAACTAAAATCTTAACATCTTTTTTCTCAGCCATAAGCGGTTCATTTAAAACCTGAACTTCTTTATTCAGGTGCAGTTTTGATGGATAAAGCGGAATCAATACAAAAAAGGTGGCACCCTGTCCCTCCTCACTTTCAACCCATATATTGCCTTCCAGCAATTCAACATGTGCCTTTGCTATGGAAAGGCCTAATCCGGAACCATCAAATTTTCTGGTATTTGATGGGTCAGCCTGCATAAAGCGTTCGAAAATCACGCTATGCTTACTGGCAGGTATTCCCATCCCGGTGTCCTTGATCGAAAATTCGAGATTATGTGCATTCTGCCGGACCTGAAAATCGATGGATCCGGTTTCAGTGAATTTTATAGCGTTGGCTAACAGATTGGAAAGAATCGTCCTTAACTTAATATCATCGGTGTATATGTATTGCAACCCGTCAGGCAGATTTTTGTGGAGCCTGAATTCAATACCTTTACTCTCCGCATCAGGCCCGTATCGCAAAGCGAGTTCTTCCACCAGCTTGTCGATATTGGTTTCGCAAACATCCGGACGGTTCTGCCCTGCCTGAATCTGTGAGATCTCCACAATATCATTGATTGTGTTCATCAGGCGGTAGGCACTTTGATTGATAATATCAATATAATCATCCCGGTCTTTGGGGGACAGGTCATGATCCTGCAACAACGATAAAAATCCCAGAATACCATTGAAAGGAGTCCGTATCTCATGGGACACATTATTCAGAAATGAGATTTTCAGGCGGTCGCTCTCCAGGGCCTTATCTCTTGCCACAATAAGCTCTAAATTGGCCTGCTCGAGTTCCGACGTTCGCTCTTGCACCCTTTCCTCCAAAATCTGATTCTGGTTATACAATTGCTGGTGTAAAAATCGGGCAAACAATAAGTTATTAACGCGCAAACTGACCTCACCCAAATCAAACGGTTTTACCAGAAAGTCCTTTGCTCCTCCGGCAAGCGCCCGCTTTCTGGCCTCAGCAGTCATGTCGGCAGTGAGTACCAAAACCGGTAAATAAGCATCAGCGGGGATGGTTTCCCGGAGTTGCTTTAAAACATCGAAACCGCTCAGGTGAGGCATCATCAGATCGAGCAGCACCAAATCCGGATTAAACGATTTGAACAAGCCTAATGCCAAACGGGAGTCGGTAGTAGTTTGAATGTGGCTATAACCCTGCATTTCAAGCAACCCCAACAAAATATCGATATTTGCCTCTTTATCATCAATTATGAGAATTCTTGAGTTTTTAAATATCAGATTATTCATTGCTTTTCTGACTTATTATTTAATAACCAAATAATTACGCACCATAAAACCCATTTTCAATAAGGATACAAATATACAATTTCCATTGGTAACCGGAATTAAATTCACTACCGGCTTATCCATTCATCCAGCATATGTAAAAACACGACGATATCCAGCGGTTTAGTCAGATAATTGCGGGCCCCGGCCCCAATCAGCTTATCCACCTGCTGAGGTATCGCATCGGCGCTGATAATGACAACCGGAATTGATTTTGTCAGTACATTTGATTGAAGATTTGCCAATACCTCCTGACCGTGAACAAACGGCAAATCCAGATCAAGCAGAATTAAATCCGGCTTATACTCAATTGCTTGATTAACCGCATTTTTTCCATCCGTGTGGGCAATCAGGTGAATTCCAGGCCGCTGGGTGGACAAAATGTTGTCGATCAATTCAATATTCGAGATATTATCTTCGATATACAAAACAGTTCCTCTATTTTCATAAAGGTTGGTTGCGGGTAGAATTTCATCTGCATTTTGCTCCTTAAAAGTTCTGGGATCCCCGCTCACGGGCAGCTCTATCCAAAAAATGCTCCCGGTACCTGGAATGCTTTCCACACCAATCGTCCCCCCCATTGCATCCATTAGCTTCTTTATTACCGCTAATCCGAGTCCGGTTCCTTCCGTTTCCGATTTCTCCGCTCCAATGCGCTCAAAAGGCATAAAAAGCTTTGGAATATCGTTGGATGAAATCCCGATTCCGGTATCGGTGACCGATATACGGACCATGGGAATTCCGGAGTCTCCATTGGGTTGCGGTTCAGTTTTCAAGGTTACATATCCACCCACGCGGTTATACTTGATTGCATTATTGAGTAAATTCAATAAAACCTGCTTTAGTCTCTGGTTATCAGCCTTTACAAATAGCTGATTTGACGGTGATTGTATTAATTGTAGAGTTAACTGCCGGTTTTGAGCATGAAATTGAACAACCTCCATCATCTCATGAATAATCCCGGCCAATTGCACGGGTTCCAGTGAAAGCATCATCTTGCCAGCTTCGATCCTCGAAATATCGAGAACTTCATTTATTAAATCGAGCAAATGCTTACCGCTGTTTAATATATGCTTTACCGCCTTCCGGTGGCCACTTGTTAATTCACCCATTTCTAAAAGCTGAGCAAAACCAAGAATTGAGTTCATCGGGGTTCTTAGCTCATGGCTCATGCGGGATAAGAATTCACTTTTAGCCTGATTTGCCTTCTCTGCTTCATTGCGGGCACGCATCACTTCTTCTTCTGCCTGCTTACGTTCGGTGATATCAACCATCATGGTGAGCAAACATTTTTCGACTCCAAAGTGTATGATGTCGGCTGAAAATAAACCAATGATTGTGCTTCCATCTTTTTTCAATACCTCCACCTCGATATCGCGCACCGGAACCCCGGCTGTTGCCTGCTCAACAATCCACTTTCGCATGGCTTTGTCAACAAACAATTCCAGGGTCCTGGATGATTGACCAACGATTTCATTGCGGCTATAACCAAGCTTATTAATAAAGGTTTCATTAATATCCATAAATACTCCATCCTTTAGGCTGGAAATGGCCATCAGAGCGGCACTGGATTGAAATGCTTTGGAGAACTTCTCCTCTGACAATTTGATTTTGGAAACATCTTTACTTACGCCAAAAATCACCGGTTTTCCGTTCCATTTCCCAGGTTTAACCCGCGTTTCAACCGGAATATAAGCAGCTGATTTTGTTATTAGCGGTACCGGGCAAAAATCGGCAGTTCCAACCAGCATCTCTCCAACAATTCTGCCGGCTTCCGCCCTGCGCTCCGGCGGATGAACCAATAATACCGATTGACCGGATAATTCCTCATAAGTATAACCCAGCCTTTGTTCAACAGTATTGTTAATATGAATGATATTCCCCTGCACATCCAGAACAAAAAGGAAATCATCGATGGTATTAAAAAAAGTTTCATAATTGAACCGGGTTTGGTCCAGGATATTTTCAATTTTCTGCTTGTTGATCAAACTCGCCAGCAAATTCCCCCATACTTTCAAAATGTTGAGCTCAGAGATATCGTAATCTCTTATAGCCGATACGGAATCCAACCCAACAAACCCAATCAATTTGTTCTCATTCAGAATCGGCATGGCAATTACCGACTTTATTGCCTGTAGCTCCAGGAACTCGCGTTCAGCCTGCCAGGTATCCGGCAAATCATGAACCACCGGAATAATCACATTCTCGAACCTGGAAAGTGCCTTCATCCAGTTAGGGAAAGCATCACAGGGAACATTCTGCAAATTGCCGATCTCCGGTTGAATTCTATCCTCACACCATTCATGTGTATTGCTCATGGTGTTATCAGCGGGATTTAATTCGAAAATATAAGCCCGGTCGGCACCCAGGAAACTGCCGATCCTTCTTAGTGAAAGATCCAGAGCGGCAGCAATCTGTGAACCCGGTATGCCTGTCATTTGCAGGGATAACTCTAATAGCTCATTCTCAAATTCCTGAGCTTGCCGTTGCCGGGTGATATCCGAAATAAAACCGTGCCAAAGAACTGAGCCATCCGGTTCGCGCTGGGGAACGGCATTACCCGATAACCACCGAACATTGCCATCCATGTACCTGACGCGGTACTCATGCGACCAGATAGTAAGTGAAGCAGCTGATTCCTGAATAGAATCAACAACCTGTTTGAAATCATCAGGATGCAGTCTTTTAAAAAAAGGTGCAGCATCCGTGGTCACTTCTTCAGGACTAACCTGATAAATGCTTTTCATCCCTTCGCTGGCAAAAGGAAAGCAGGAGGTACCATCCAAACGCAGTCTGAATTGGTAAATAAAACCGGGTAAACGGCTCGCAATTTTGTTAAGCCTCTCCAGCGATTCTTCCAGTGCGCTGGAAACTTTATTGCGTTCCCCGATTTCCAGCTGAAGAACATGATTGATTTCTGATAATTGCGCTGTCCTTTTTTCAATTCCCCGTTCCAGATCATTGGTAAACTCTTTAATCTGCTGCTCCGCAATCTTCTGCTCCGTGATATCTGCATCAATTCCCCGGTAACCAATCAGGTTTCCACTTTCATCAAAAAGCGGTATACCATTAGTAGACAAGGTAACCAGAGTACCATCGGGTTTAACAATCGTATTAATGAAATTCTTAAAAGATTCCTTTCGGCTGAAAACGCCCAGGGCCTGGTCCCGGATGTGCTGTCTGTTCTCCACCGGATTCAGGTCGTAAAAGTGCATCTTTCCAACCAATTGATCGCTGGAATAACCATAAACATTTAAACTTATAGGACTTACATAAGTATATAAACCAGAATCGTCAACCTCCCAAACCACTTCCATGCTTTGTTCAACAACCTCACGGAATCGTTTTTCACCCCGTTCCAGGTTTAATTGTGCCTGCATGCGCTGAGTAACGTCAATAACAAAAACCGATACGCCAACTATGTTCCCATTAAAATCCTTTACACAGCTATAATAATCTTCGAAAAAAGTTCTATTCAGCAACTTATCTCCAAATTCCTCAGTGATAATAAAGAATTCACCATTTATTGCCCGGTCAAAATTATTTTTTGCCTTTAATCTATCTTCCGGATTGGCAATCAGATCAAGCATATTCATACCAATTCTGATTTCTGCTCCCCAAATATGCTTAATAGTTTCTTTATGCGATTGAGTAAAACCGGTATAACAATAATTGGTATCTAATGAAAAAATAATAATGCTTACCGGGCTCTCAAAAATGGATTTTAATAATAAAAGATCCTGACGGTGTTTTTCTTCACTTTCCTGTAAAGCAATTTCCGCATGCCGGCGCCTGGAAATATCACTGATCGTGATGAGACATTCCCCCTGGATACTGGATTTAACACCGTCAAGCTGGACATATAAGGGGGATTGTCCGGAACCCGACAGGAGAATTCCGCATGTGGTTTTCCCTGTTGACTCAAACACTTTTGTTAGAAAACTTTGAAATTCCAATCGGGAGTCTTCCGATACAAAAGAGTCTAAATTACAATTAATCAACTGTTTTCGATCTTTCCCAAGCATTTTTGCAAAAGCCAGGTTTAGGTTAACCATTACAGATTCAGGAGAAAGAGTAACATAGCCCGAGGGTGCAAAATCATACAATTCAGTATATCGGGTAATCGCAAATTGTGCGTCCGATTTTGCCATTAATAACTCATCATTTTGCGCCTTAAGCTCAATTTTTTGAATTTCAAGCTCATTGATGAGCCTGAGCATTTCCGATTCAGTTGGTTTCATGGTGCTTCTGTCTTTTTTCACATGCCGGAACAGTAAAGAAAAAAACCGATCCTTTCCCTTCTTCACTTTCCGCCCAAATGTTTCCACCTTGTTTTTCAATCAGTTCCTTAGAAATAATTAAACCCAGGCCGGTACCCGATTCTCCGGCTGTACCTTTGCGTCCGGTTTGGCCATCCAGGAGGAAAAGGTTGCTAAGGAGATCTTTATCCATTCCAATTCCGGTATCGGAGATTGAAATTTCAATGAGGTCACCGGAAACCGGTATTGCCTTTAAAGTGATCTTTCCTCCCCTGTTGGTAAATTTTATCGCATTAAAAACCAAATTCCTGATCAATGACCTCATAATTTGGATATCAGCAAATACCAACTGTGCTGACGGAACATTAATCAGAATTTCAATACCCTTTTTATCCGCCGGCTCTGAAAGCAATTGCATAATGATTTCAATTTCCGGCAGCAGTAAAAATGGTTCCGGTATAAAGTGGACCATCCCCCGCTGCATCCGCGTCCACTCCAGGAGATTTTCAAGTAATCCGTAATAATTTTCGGCAGATTTTCTTAAAGCCAATGCAATCCGCGCAATCTCATCCTGGGATAAAGAGGGCAGATCTTCTGCCATAACCCGCGATAAACCGAGTAAAGAATTAAACGGGTTTTTCAAATCATGTGCAATCACTGAAAAGAATTTATCTTTCTCCGCATTTAATTTTGCCAGCTGTTCGTTTTTCAACAGGATATCAGCTTCCGCCTTTTTCCGTCCGGTGATATCGTGCAAAAAAACGATAAAACGTCCACCATCAATCAGTTTAAACTGCACATTGATTTCAACATCTACAGTCGTAGCGTTCTTGCGACGATGCCGCGTCTCAAATCGATCCTCACCATTTTCCATAATGTACTCAATGTGCGCCGCAGTAACTTCGGCAGCTTCATCAGCTTCCAGATCTGAAATATGCATCAGGAGCAACTCCTCCAAAGTATATCCGATCATTCTGCAATATGATTCATTTGCTTCCAGCAGGAGTCCATCCCGATTTGCCACAAAGAATCCATCCATTGCGGTTTGGATAATGGACCGATGCCATTCCTGGCTCTTTTCAAGAGCCTCTTCAGCGTGCTTCCTATGGGTGATATCGATAGCAGTAACCAGGCATTCCTCTCCACTTTCGGTTACAATGCCGGCAAGCTGAACGATATTAGGTAGGCCGGATTCAGCGGTAAGAGTTAGCTCACAGATCTCCGGTGTCCGGTTATTAAACATATTAGTCAGAAAATGGGAGAATACCGGTTTTGCCTGATGGGAAACAAAGTTAATAAACCGCTTATTTTTCAATTGCGAATGTTCCCTGCCAACCATTTTTGCACCCAGATGATTGATGCCTGTGATGATTCCGGTTCTCGAAAGCATAAAATAACCGGTAGGAGTAAAATCGAAAAACTCTACGTATTGTGATTCCTGAGATTCAACCTGGCGTTTAGCCAGTTTTAATTCCTCATTCTTCAGCTCAAGTATAACCTGATGGACCTCGAGATCGTTCATCAGTTTCAGCGCTTCATCTTCCGATAGAATCATAGAGATCGGTTCTATTCAAAATATTTATTGATTATCGTAAATAAGTCGTCCCTTAAA
>CAIXKO010000324.1 GCA_903919925.1 uncultured Bacteroidota bacterium
ATGTTATCATCTTCGTAAGCTTTTTTGCTTGCGGTGTTAATACTGTCAAAACGCATGGTTAACGGTTTGGCTAATAAGTTAAAATCAATATTCTGTCTTTGAATTTTCCCGCCATTTATTACGACATTCCTGATATTGTTTTTAGCGCCATCTATTGTTACATCAACATTCTCCAGCCAAAAAAACAAGTAGTCGTAATCCGGTCCGATAAACAGCCCGTGTGGAACGGGTTCTTGATTTATAACCGAAAAACTGAACCGATCGTTCAGAATATAGGTGGTATCTATCCCTTTCTGCGTATCAAGGTTCTTTAATATGACCCTTGTATGATCCGGATAACCGGTCATCGTTCCGGAAATAATAATTCTGTCACCGTTAATTGCGTTGGTGCTGAGTGTTTGAAATAGTAGCAGCGAAAGCAGAAGGAGATTCCTCATCCTGTTTTTGTTAAGCTTTTTCATTGTTAAAACAGTTTTTGAAATAGTCGGATGTAAATTATCACGAAGATGCTTAATTTTGAGTAATCGAAATGCAACCCATATTTTGATGACCAAAAATATTTTCCCCTGCCTGCTCATTGTGATGCTCTCTGCCGGATGTGCCGGCCGGCCGGATCAATCAACCGTTCGACCCGCCAGGGAGGTTATCTCCAGATCGATCGGCTCAGTATACCTGAGGAACTGCCGGCTTTTGCCGGCTTTGCGCCGGAAGAGTGGCAAATGCTGAAAGACATAATAGAATTGATAGGATCCATCGCGCAGTGCTTTGAAATATTTTATGTTTTTTCATTTAATTAAAATGATTGTCCTTAATGATTAACCTACTCTCCAACAGAATGATATATATGCGATTAACAATCTTCCGAATAGTTTTTCACCAAAGTATTGTCTGTTGAGCCGGGAGGTATCACTTCGGAGGGTGGTACGGGTTCTGCATATTTTGCATTTAAATTGTTCAATCGTTTTCATTCAGTAATGGGTAGTCCGTTTACAATTCTTATAAGTAATGCCCTCTTTCTGACGTTGTTCCAGAAAATAATCTCTGCAAGATTGCCCGTCCGGGAACAGTTTGGAAAAATCCATATGCTTCAAATTCTATATTTTTATATGAAGCTACTTCGGTCGAACATAACCTATTTACGCTTAGGTTAATCATTACGGACAATCATATTAATTAATTTGTGTCATTTGCGGGGTCGCTCAGCCCCGATTGGCTCACCGGCACCTGACGGGCACTATCAGAAAAGCCTGAAACGCTGATCGGATTAAGCTTGAATCCCATGACCTTACCGCTAAGGCTCGACGCCACCCCGATATGGCAGATCCCCGGCGGCTGACCGGATGCCAGTATCTTCAACCTTAGTTTCGAGCCCGATAAGGGTTCCGGTAGCCTGATGATCCTGCACCGCCCGATACTATCGCCCTGATAAATGGTCTTCCATTTTCCATCAAACCACTCAAGGGAATATTTCCGGACGAAAAAATCGACCAGTGTGGTAAACCCATCGGGAAGGCTCCTTTCGACTCCCTTTTCAAAAATGGTGATCCGGTCGATGTTGGTTGCCACACCCAGGTCGATCTCAATGGTTGCCGTATCCCTGCCGGCTTTCCACCAGGTTTCAAGGCTGTAATCGACGGCATTTGCGGCGATAAAAATGGAGTCGGCGCTGGTTGCCGTAACCGGTTTGAGAAAGCTGAGGTTTTTATACCCAACCGGGAGCGGTCCGGCCTGATTACGGATGCCAAGCCGGTCGGCCAGCTCAAATATCCGAAGCCGCTCATGTTCACGCAAAAGCCCGTGCTCATCGGGTGGAATGTTGATAATCAGAATATTATCGTTAGCCGTACACCAATAAAAAAGCTCCTCCAGCTCATCAACAGGCCGGGCAGGAATCATGGCCTTCTTCTGAAACCAGTTCCAATAATCCGACAAACAAAGGGTATGCTCAAAAATCAGCCGGTAATTCTTTTCGCCATACCGGTACCATTTAGGATCATCCCACCGGGCGAGATTCGGATCCTTGGTGCGGAAATCAACCGGGAAAAACCGGATGGGATCACCTTCCTGAAAATCTTTCGGCTGACCGATTGCGTTGATATTGTCCCGCTTGCCGATCGTGTGGTTTATCGTGACCAGGCAATCCGGCTGCAGTTTCTTAATATGATTATAGATCTCCTCCACATGCCATTCGGCACTTTTCTTGGCCCAGGCACCATCGAACCAGATTTCGGCAACCGTACCGTAGTTTGTCAGAAGTTCGGAAAGCTGATTCTTCATGTAATCAACATAATCCTGCGGATCAGCTGATTTATGGGAAGGTTCATGCCTGTCCCATAAAGAGTAGTACAAGCCCAGTTCGAGTCCGTACTTTTTACAGGCTTTGGCAACCTCTCCAACAATATCCGTTTTTACCGGGGATGCTCCCACATCATAGTCGGTATATTTGCTGTCCCACAAACAAAATCCGTCGTGATGCTTGGTAATCAGGATCACATAACGAAATCCGGCTTCCCTGGCCGTTTTGATCCACTGATCGCAATCCAGCTGATCGGGATTATAGGAACTCACCGGGAGTGTTCCGTCGGACCACTCAGTTTCGTTGAAGGTGTTCAGTCCGAAATGGATGAACATCCCGTACCCGCGCTTAACCTGGTTTTGCTGGGCCTGACTTAGTTCCGGTTGGGCTTGACCAACGCCTGATGGTCCTCCGTGTAGCAGCAGCAGAAGTGCTGATATTAATAATTTCACAATCTTTGTCATGTGGCTAAAATAAGCAATCATCAATTTACTTAAAGAGGTTCGGGATGAAAATTAAAAATATTGGGATTCTTTTTGGTCTTTTGATTTTGGTGTTCTCCAGTGTCCATGCTCAAGTGAATGAGACAGTTAAAAACAACCTGAATAATCCGCCGATACAAATTAATGGAGTATTTCCTTCGCTTTCGCTGGTTGGTGAGCATATCGGCCGTAGTGAAACCGGAATCGGGGCGCTGATTCCATGGGCCGATAAACTATGGATGATCGGGTATGTGGCACATATCAAGGGTACCGGCATCGGATTATATGCGATCAGCCCTGATATGACCATGCATAAGCATCCGGAGAGTGTAACTGGCACTTATGCCAACCGCATGATTCACAATCCATCAAATAAGGCGATTATCGGACCGCATTTTATCGATATAAAAGGGAATGTCAGAACATGCAAAGATTTGTCGAAGCACAGGTTGACAGCCACTATGGAGCATCTTTTTCATCCTGACAGCATGGTGTATTTCCTCACGATGGAAGGATTATTGTTCGAAACCAACGTCTATAGTCTGGTATCAAAGCAGGTCTCGAATGTAGTGAATGAGCTTTATCATAAAACGGTGGATCAGCTGTATGATGAGGGAATTTATACCCATTTCAAAGGTGCCTTTACCGGGAACAAGCGTTTGGTTGTTGCCAACAATGCCTATCAGGGTGGCGACTATACCGGTAATATAAAGGGCGGGCGTCTGGCCGAATGGGATGGAAAAACCTGGACAGTACTCGACAGTACCGCGTATATCGAAGTAAAGGGCAAAATGAATGACATTTACGGCAACGGGATGTGGGCCACCGGTTGGGACAGGGCATCGGTAAAAATGATGTTCTATTGCCCTGAGAATGGAAATTGGCGTACCTACCGCCTGCCTAAGGGAAGCCAGGCTTGGGAGCATGCATGGAACACGGAATGGATGCGGATACGTGAAGCACAGACAGAACGATTCATGATGGACGTTTTTGGTATTCTTTATGAGCTGCCGGTGATGGTTTATGGTGGTAATATGATGCCAATCAAACCTGTTTGCAACCATCTGAGAGTGATCCCCGATTATACTTACTGGCGTGGGATGCTTGTCCTCGCGGGTGACCAGGTGGATAATGCCATTGGGCAACCACAATCGAACCTGCAGTTCCTGAATATCGACGATCTCTGGAAATGGGGCAAGCCATCGGGATGGGGTGGGGTTTGGAGGGATCAGAACGTAAAGGCAAACCAACCTTCAGATCCTTATCTCATGAATGGATTCGACAAGAAGGTGGTTCATTTTACACACAGCAGCGCCACGGAAATCGATTTTAAAATAGAGGTGGATCTGACGGGAAACAATACCTGGGTTCATTACAAAACGATCAAAGTTCCGGCCAAAGGATATGAATTTCATGTATTTCCGGATGGATATTCCGCCCAGTGGGTGAGGATAACCCCCTTGCAGGATGCCGAAAATGTGACCGTTCAGTTTGTATACAATTAACCCGTGGTAAGATCCCTGTTATGGGTGAATTTCACTATATCCGGGATCTTTTCAGACCATGGGTACTGTTGCTTATTATTCTTTTTCCAGAGGATATTACTTTGAGATCAGAACACCGGTGTATCGCCCTTTATCCGTTGGCCTGGTACTTTAGTAGCGGGCTGACTTTTGCTTAAACCTGTATTGAATTCCGTAGGAAATAAAATTAGGTCGCCCAACTGCAAATTCCGCAGTTAATCCAAAATGGGGCGAAACATAAGTTCTGATTCCGAACAGAATGATCTGGAACCCTAATTTGTTTTGAACAATGGGATTCAAAAACCGATCAGGTCCGATTTTCAGAAATTTCATAACCGCTGACACATCCGGGTACTTATCGAGGATGTCATATAAAATTCCATCGGTACTGGTGGATATCGCATTTCTTTGATAACCAACCCTGAATCCGGAGTTCATATCAACTAGTTTTTTTATAAATTAAAGTCCAACTTAATATTCATCAAATTTAGTGGAGTTCAACAAATCGTCTTACATTAAAAAATGGCACTTTTGGTATTAACCAAATATTCTGAGTTAAAGATCCTTTAACCTGACTTTCCCTTCCAGGTTGTTTTCCATTCTTACACCTTCGGAATGCCGGATTTTCACCGGCGTTTTGCACCCCGAAAATTCGTTGTTCCTGATCATCACTTTCTTTGCCCCAGATACCGATATTCCGCACTGGGCCTGGTCTCCTTCAATCAGGTTACCTTCGATAAGGATATTATTATGGATCCCGGCAACAGTTATGTCGGGAGCTTTAACATTGATTGCAATGGCACTGGCACCGTCCTGGGTCCCGTCGCCGCGGCCACAGCGGAGGATGCGGTTGTTCCGGATGATCACGTTCTGCGATCCGGCCCCTTCGCGCCAGTCGCCTTCAGCCCCAATATGGATGGCAGTGCCGGTGCTTTCGCGCATCGTGCAATTCTCAATCAGCACGTTCCGGGTTTTCACCAGTACAGCCCGGGCCAGGTGACTGCCCACATACGTGTTCACAAATTCAAGTCGCGGCAGCCGGGTGATATCAATCAGGTAATAGCTGTCAATGCCATCGGGCAAGGGCCTGTCGAGCTGAACCACGGTCTCCCATCTCGCCGGAAAGGTGTCAACACCGGCCACCACATACGTTCCAACGACCTCAAGGGTCCTTTTCGACACCAGCTCAAGAGTGTCCTGCACATCCGGAAAATCGAGCACCATCGCATG
>CAIXKO010000325.1 GCA_903919925.1 uncultured Bacteroidota bacterium
CGGCTAACCTCTTCAATGAGTTTGCCTCTTAAAAGCTCCAACACCAGTTGAGCTTTCATCTTTGCACTCTTTCGCTTTTGCTTTACCATATTTGTAAATTTAAGCTTAATTTGTGCTAACAAAGAATGGGAGCTAATATACAAAAAGATTTCACAGATACAACAGGAGATACAAATTAGTACCACGGGTGCAAAAAGAGAAAAAAGATGAAATGAGGGGAAAAATGGACCCGCAAAGGTTTTTGGTATTTGCAGAGCCGGCACCGATTACTTCTCCCACTAAAAAGATAACCGGTACCGGATGCCTTGTAAGCCTGCACAAATATGATTAAGAAAAAGCTTTGGAGATAGAATAGACCCGCCAGGAATGTATCAATTTTCAAAAATGATACAAAAGATCACTTTGAGAACGATTTTTCATTGGTTTGTTCCAGGAAAGCACTGGGAGCCATACCCTCTGTTTTTTTGAAAGCCCTGAAAAAGGTGATCCGGCTGGAGAACCCCGAAAGCAAGCCGATGGCTTCGAGTGTGTGATCAGCGGCCTTACCTTCCTCGATGAGTTGTTTCGCATAGTCCACCCGGCAGGCATTACGATAATCGTTGAACGATTGTTTCCTGATCTCCTTAAAAAAGTAAGCAAGGTGATGCGGAGGTAACTGAACCTGTTCAGCAAACTTCTGGAGGTTGAAACCGGCAAGCAAAAAAGGTTGATCATTCCTCATGGAGGACTCCGTTTTCTTTCTGATCGACTGTAGGTAATTTTCTTCGAGATTAAGATAGCTCTCTTTCTTTTCTTCGGTTATCGGATCGTCCTCATTACCTCCGGTCGTATCTTTTTGCAAGAGGGATTCAGGGTATCTCGGCAGCCCATAAAGGATGGATGGAAAAAAGAAAGGAGAAATCATCAAACCCGTCAAACCTATTGCTGAAATGATCTGCAGGACATTAGCAGTATAAAACAATTGAGGGAAATCAAGAATAAAGGTTTGAAATATCAAAACAAAATAGCTAAAAACCAATAGAAACAGAAATCCCAATAAAAGGGATACCCACCTGGTCATAAATCCCTGTCTGGCAAATCGGGAAGAACTCTCACTATTGACCAAATAACGGATAAATATTGCCAGGCACACAAATGTATAAAGTAATAATATTAGCGGGCGGCTCAGGTACAGTGTACTATTCCCAAACCATTCCGATAAAATGGTAGCTTTATAATCGAATAAGAAGCCTGCATTGTCTACAATCTCTGTAGCTACCTCTTTTTTATAAGAAAAAGAAGTCAACAGGTAGGGGAGCTCCGCAATAAAGTAAGTTGCCATCGGAATAAGATGCAAAAGATCCCGGGGCCGGAGCCGGCTATTGTCATTAATAACACTCCGGATGTAGAAGAGTAGCAGGGGCCCGATTAAGTAGTAAAGGAAAGTAAAGTTTGTACAAAAAACAGCTACTAAGATTACTGATTTTGAGTATAATAGAGCGTATTGATTGATTCCGTAAATGCTCAAAATCAGAAAAAATCCCCCGAGATAAATACTCGATGTGAAATTTCTTCCTGCGAAATACAGAAACAACAGCGAGATAAATATCCCCGATATTGAAAGTGCGAGGAGCATATTACAGCTAAAAGTAAAATCAAAAGTACTCAAATAGACTTAACCTAAGCTGGTTTCTCATTGATTTTCTCCAGAAAAGCGCTTGGGGTTATGCTCTCGGTTTTCTTGAATGCCCTAAAAAAGGTGATCCGGCTGGAAAATCCCGAAAGTAAGCCGATGGCCTCGAGTGTGAGACCACCGGCCTTACCTTCCATCATAAGTTGTTTAGCATGGTTCACCCGGCAGGCATTACGATAATCATTGAATGATTGCTTTCTTACTTCTCTGAAAAAGTATGCCAGATGGTGCGCAGGTATTTGAATAAGCTCGGAAAATTTGATCAGATTTAAATCCGGCAGCAGGAACGGACTGTGTTCCATCATAAAATCCTCCGCTTTTCGCCAGATCATCAGCAGGTATTCAGTTTCAAGATTAATCGGAATATTCTTTTTTTCATCCGACCCGGAATCCTCCGAAACACCCATAGCAGAGTACTTTTTTAACGAATGCTTGGGCAACCTTGGTAAACCGTATAAAATTGCAGGAAAGAAAAAGGGAGAAATCAGTAACCCGATCAATCCGATCGATGATAGAATCTGCAGGGTATTAATCGTATAGAACAAGTTAAGACTATCGAGAACAAAGGTTCTAAAAATGAGAACTAAATGACTAATAATCAGAAGTGACTGAAAAAACAATAAAATAAAAAGCCATTTAATCATAAAACTTTGCTTTGAGAACCTCGGCGGATGCTTCTTTTGAGTTAGATAGCGGATATAGATGATAACAGACCACAAAGTGTAAATCAAAACCAATACCGGCCGGCTCAGGTAGAGCAAGCTGTTCCCAAACCATTCAGACAAAACGGTGGTTTTTAACTCCCTCAGAAAAGCAGAATCAACTACAATGGCCTTTGCAATATCCGATTTAAATGCATAAGACGAGAAAAGGTAAGGAAGCTCTGCTAAAAGGTATATTAATAATGGGATTAAATGCCAGAAATCCCTCTTACTGAGACGGCTGTTATCGGTAATAATGCTCCGGATATACCAAAACAGCAAAGGGCCTGGCAGGTAATACAGAAATGCAGGGTTCATAAAGAATATGGTGATCAGGAAAGCTGATTTTGAGTACAATATCGAGTATTGAGTGAGACCGTAAAGGCTCATCAGAAAAAAGAAAGCTCCAAGGTATAAGCTTGATGCGAATCTTCTTGCATTGAAATACAGGAAAATTACAGAAAGAATTAATCCAATCAGAGATAAAAAAATCAGCATGGATAACTAATAAAAATCAAAGTTAAGACAATGGCATGAATTATTCTTATTGCTGATACGAGTTTTGGTATTTAAAGCAGACCACCAGGTCGATCTCAAAGCAATCAATTCACTTGGTTCAAATCGCAATTTTGGAAGTATTTCCGAGCTGTCATGTTTATTATATTTATTTTTACTATATCATTAACAAATCAACAAATCCTACCGTTATGAAAACACGAATATGTATGCTTTTGTTAATTCTGGCATTAGGTGGAACCGCTGCGGCTCAATTAGAGTTTTCACCTTTTCCATCAGCCGCCAGTGGTTTTTCGGTCACCTCATTAACCGACTACCAGTGTTTATCGTCGAACCCTGCGAATCTTGCTATTACCGGAACTAAGAAGTTCCATTTTGGAATTCTTGAATCTTCCTTCGGTTTCTATAGTGAGCCTTTGTCAAGATCACAGGTTTTTAATGATTTCTTTGCTTCCGGTTCAAGATTTGATGCTGCCCAAAGAGTTGAAGCTATGGATCGGTTCACGGATTCGAGATTTCTGTTAAACGGATCAATAAATTGGCTGGGGGTATCTTACCAGAATGAAAAAGCCGGAGGTTTTGCCTTTTCGATTCGTGACCGCATTTTTTTCAATTTACTAACTAACCGTGCGGTCTCCGAAATTCTTTTCCAAGGCTATAATGCTGATTATTTTGATCAGAAAATCAGAGATAATTTTGGAAATATCCTGGAAGGGATAGCGACTCAGCCAAAGAAACTATCTGAACTGGGCCAAGGAGCTGCGGCAGACTTGAGCTGGTATCGGGAGTTCAATTTTGGGTATGGACATCAACTGCTTAAAACAAGTAAAAATCAGGTGAATATTGGAATTGGACTGAAGTATATTCAGGGTTTTGCCTTTGCACAGTTTTATGTTGACGAAGCAACTAAATTGATGACCGGAGACATAAGTGCCCTTCCGATTTTGGGAAATCTATTGGGCGACAACTCTCTATCCCCCGTTGATGATACCGGATTGGTACCGGTTGGATCGGGGGTAGGCTTTGATATTGGTTTTTCGGGCATCGTGGGTTCGAAATTTAAATGGGGTCTATCGATTAAAGATATTGGACAAGTTAAATGGACCGGAAATGTGTTCAAGGCCAACGATGAGCCATTTGTAGATATGATGTCCAACGGGATTGACAGTTATAATATTTTTACTGAGGCTTCAGGAATTGATGCAATGACAGATTATGAACTGGTCAACACCGGTCCGATTACCAGGAAACTGCCGATGAACATGAGAGCCGGGGTAAGTTATATAATATCAAAAGTTTTTGAGGTTGGAAGTGAAGTGTATTACCCGTTGATCAGAAATGCTGCCGGAGATTATAATTTCCCCGTAATATCAGCCGGGGTATCTGTGAAACTAAGATTCATGGAAGTTGAAGCCGGAGCAAATTACAGCAAGTATTGCGGAATGAATGCCCCGTTAGCACTGCTATTCAGACCTATGAACAGTGAAAAATTCTTATGGGAAATCGGTATTGGAAGCCAGGATATTGTTGGTTTATTTCAACAAAACAACTATACCCTGAGTGCAGCGCTCGCGATTGTCAGGTTTGGGTTTTGACTTTGAACAGCACATCGGCTGCTTCAAATATTTCTAAAATACCTTGGCACCCAGGAGCGTTCCCGGTTATTTACCAACTCCCAACACATCACATGACTCCTGCGATAGCTCAATAACGGGTGACAAGAGATAAACATCATCGGTTTTATGAAACTTGGTAATCATAAATTCATAGCTGCCGGCAGTTTCAGCCATGAAGTATTCTACATGATGAACCCATACTTCATCGCCCTGGTTTTCGATCATAAACCGTGATGTCCTGTAAATGTCATTACTGAACAGTGCCGCTGCGTCATACCATATCCCCGGATTCAGGTACAAAGTAATTTTGCCTTTAACCATGGGCTGATAAAACCAGCGGGAGGCACCTTCGGGTTTGTACCAAAGCAGAAAAGATGGCCTGTAAGCAATCTCATCATTATTAGGACAATCAACCAGAATATCGAAACTTAGCGGCAGATGTGGAGGAACCTCGGGTTCTTGATTAACAACAATTTCATAGGTCTCCGGACCGCAAAGGTTGCTAACATACCACGTGGGTGGGCTGAAGGTTGCAGTGGTGCTGGTGGTGGAAGAAAAAGAAAAGGTTCCGGGAAGTTGGGGCACTTGAGCATTCAACTGGATTGTATTCGGGTAGTCAGGCAATTGAGGATTGAATTGAAAACTCTTCTGTTGAGAGTAATTAGTTCCCTCCGGGACATTGAGGTGCAAATTGATTGATATATTCATTTCAGCCAAATTTTCAGATCCCGGCACAAACTTTAAGCTAATTCCACTGGAGCAATTGCCAAGGTAAATGTCCCAATTGATCACCGAGAGGTGTGTGATTGTGGCTTCCAAAACTGTCTGATTTTCAACAACTTTAACTTGGCTGGTTTGTTCGTACACCCACACGCCTTTTGTTTCATCGAGTGTCCATAGATCGATGGAAGTACCGGCTTCCCTCGCAACCTGGTTGCGGATATTAATCCCTCCATTTTCTAAAGTTTTCACCTCTTTCCCACCCACCATCACGGTTAGGTCAAACAAACCGGAAGTTAAAAAAGTTCCATCCTCAATAGCACCTGACCGGTTAGTGCGGACATCCAATCCACCCGGAAACACTTGCAGAGCTGAGGTTTGGTCGGGATCATAGTATATTCCCCTGAAGCTGACTTTTCCGGATAACGGGTTACCGGAAGCATCTTTCAGTATAGTACCCACCGGAATGGAGATAGCAGCTTTTTGACCCATAGGAATGGAAACGGCGGATAACACTTTGCCAGAACTATCCGTAGATCCGGCATCAGAATCTGCGATAACCTCCACACCATCGGGCGGATTAGCAGTTTGATACATCGCTACACGAAAGGAATGCACTCCATTTCCTGTTAAACGCACCCATTTACTAACAGGTTCAAACCCGTTCAGGTTTGCATTGAGCAAGAAAATGACAGGATTTTCCGGAGTCGGATTTTGATCCGGATCCAATGCACAGGCGAATACGCCATTCATGGCGGTAAAGTTGGTAACCGGTTGATCCAAATAATTGAGCAATACACCTGTTCCAACCTGTGAAAACTGTCCTGAAACCTGCTCTCCGGCGGCAGAACTGACATATTTTCCTGTATTCACATCAACAAACTCAAGAACCACATGAACATTATAAGACGGCAAATCAACCGCTATCTGTTTGTTCTTTAAGTAATCGTCAATAAGGCAATTGGAACTGATGAGCAATCCCAGTAATCCGATCGAGATAAAAGTTATTTTTTTCATTTCAGAATGCTTTGGTTAACAATGGTTTTTACTAAGAATAAAGGCATATCAAAATATAGATCAGCCCAGAAGATGGGTGACAATGAAAAACTTATGAAAAGGTACAACAATTTCCCAATTCAAACAAACCAGTTTTTATGATGTTTTATTGATGAGACTTTTGCTGCTTTTTCCTTTTCTTTGCACTTTAATTAATAAAAAATGATCCCGTGAAAATTGAAAAAAATCGTGTGGTTCAAATACATTACACTCTGAAAGATGATCAGGGTGAGATACTTGACAGTTCAATTGATCATGATCCGCTACCCTATATTCATGGTGTAGGGGCACTGATTCCCGGGCTTGAAAAAGAGTTGCTGGGCAAAGTGGCGGGTGATAAGTTCACAACGGTTATAGCACCGGCCGACGGGTACGGAGTTTATGATGAGGACCAGGTATTTCAGGTATCGGCCGACGGATTTGAGGAAGACGATGAACTGGAGCTGGGCATGCAGGTTCAGATAGACACAGAAAATGGGCCTGCTGTTGGCACGGTTACAGAAATCGAAGGTGAGGAAGTAACCATCGATTTGAATCATCCGCTCGCCGGAGTGAGCTTACATTTTGATGTTGAAATAGTTGAAGTTCGCGCAGCCACCAAGCAGGAGCTTGATCACGGGCACGTGCACAGCGGCGGGGCGCATCATCATTAGGATAGGTTTAAACCATCTTTTTCGGGTCAACCCATAATGTAAATTCCTCATCGGTAAGGTATCCCAACTTCATGGCAGCCTGACGAAGTGAAGTTCCTTCCTTATGGGCTTTTTTTGCAATTTCGGCAGATTTTTCGTATCCGATATGGGTATTGAGGGCAGTTACCAGCATCAGTGAATTTTCCACATGGCGGTTGATGACCGGATAATTTGGTTCGATACCAACCGCGCAGTTATTATTGAAGGAAACACAGGCATCGCCGAGCAGCCGGGCCGATTGGAGGAAATTTGCAATCATCACCGGTTTGAAAACGTTGAGTTCAAAATGGCCAAGCATCCCGCCTACTGATATTGCCATATCATTTCCGATGATCTGAGCGCACACCATGGTCATGGCTTCTATTTGCGTTGGGTTAACTTTACCGGGCATAATGGAGGATCCGGGCTCGTTTTCAGGTATACTGATTTCACCTATACCACTTCGAGGTCCGGAAGAAAGTACGCGGATATCATTGGAAATTTTCATAAAACTCACAGCCAGCATTTTAAGTGCTCCATGTGATTCCACAATAGCATCATGAGCGGCAAGCGATTCAAATTTATTTTCGGCAGTAATGAAAGGAAGGCCGGTAAGAGCGGCGATTTTTACTGCCACCTTTTCTGCATAACCTTTTGGGGCATTAATTCCAGTGCCAACTGCGGTTCCCCCCAACGCCAATTCACTTAAATGAGCCAGTGTATTACGCAAAGCCCTCAACCCGTGATCAAGCTGCGATACATATCCGGAGAATTCCTGACCAAGGGTAAGCGGAGTTGCATCCATAAAATGCGTACGGCCTATTTTCACGATCTCCATAAAAGCTTTCGCTTTAACATCCAATGTATTGCGAAGAAGCTCTACTCCGGGAATGGTAGTCTCAATCAGGACTTTATAGGCAGCAATGTGCATTGCTGTAGGGAATGTATCGTTTGAGGACTGCGATTTATTCACATCATCGTTGGGATGGATGAGGCGGGCACCCTCGCCGAGCCTGTTACCCAAAATAACGTGTGAACGATTGGCGATCACTTCATTAAGGTTCATATTTGATTGCGTTCCCGATCCCGTCTGCCAAATGACCAAAGGGAACTGGTCGTTGAGTTTACCCTCCAGAATTTCGTTGCAGGCCTCTGCAATCAATTTTGCTTTTTGTTCCGTCAAAACTCCAAGATCCTGATTAGTCAGCGCAGCGGCTTTTTTCAGGTAGGCAAAAGCCATGATAATCTCGCGGGGCATGGAGCCCGGTTCTCCGATTTTGAAGTTATTGATTGATCGCTGGGTTTGTGCGCCCCAGTACTTATCGGCCGGTACTTCAACCAGGCCCATGGTGTCTTTTTCAGTGCGGTAGTTCATGGGATAATTTGGTAATATGCTAATATGCTAATATGCTAATATGCTAATATGCTAATATGCTAATATGCTAATGTGGTTGAATGTGCCAATGTGCCAATGTGCCAATGTGTCAATGTGCCAATTTTAGGATGAAGGAATGAGGGATAAAGATAATAAGAATGAAGGAATTTAAGAATAATGAGATTTTAAGAATAATGGGGATTTTAAGAATAATGGGGATTTAAGAATAAAAGGTGTTGTGGGGGAAAGTCTGGGATAAGGTTAAGGTTTGAAGGGGGGAGGGTTAAAGGACTTTGCCGAATTCCATGAGAAATGCTTTGATAAATCCGTTGAGTTCGCCGTCGAGGACGGATTGCGGGTTGCTGGTTTCGAATCCGGTGCGGAGGTCCTTCACCATTTTATAGGGATGCAGAACATAGGAACGGATTTGGGAGCCCCACTCGATTTTCTTTTTTGTGGCCTCCACTTTCTGGCGCTCTTCCATACGTTTTCGTAGCTCGATGGCATACAATTCAGAGCGGAGCAACCGGATTGCATTTTCTTTATTTTGCAGCTGGCTGCGGGATTCGCTGTTTTCAATGATAATTCCCGAAGGTCCGTGTTTTAGCCGGACAGCAGTTTCCACTTTATTAACGTTTTGTCCGCCTGCTCCACCCGACCGGTAGGTATCCCATTCAATATCTGCGGGATTGATATCGATTTCGATGGTATCATCCACCGCAGGGGATACAAAAACGGAAGCAAAGGTAGTGTGTCGCTTATTATTGGAATCGAAAGGTGACAATCGAACGAGCCGGTGAACACCGTTTTCGGCTTTCAGGTATCCATAAGCGTATTCGCCAATAAACTCGAGAGTTACCGACTTAACTCCGGCCTCATCACCGGCTTGAAAATCAATTTCTTTAACTTTGTATCCATTGATTTCTCCCCATCGGATGTACATTCTCATGAGCATGCCGGCCCAATCGAGGCTCTCGGTACCGCCGGCTCCGGAATTGATTTTCATGATGGCACCCAGAATATCTTCTTCTTTACGGAGCATATTCCGGGTTTCGAGGTCTTCAATCAAGGCAACTGTATCCTGATACTGCTTATCGGTATCTTCCTCTGTTGCTTCTCCTTCCTTATAAAACTCGAACATCACCTGAAGGTCACCAACGGCTGCAATAACCTGATCATAAGATTTGATCCAGCTATTGAGTGTGCGGATTTGCTTCATATGTTTTTCGGCCTCTTTGGGATTATCCCAGAAACCTGCAGAAAGGGATTTTTCCTCCTCCTCCTTTATCTGAATCTTCTTGTTATCAACGTCAAAGGAACCTCCTGAGCGCTTCCCCGCGCTCAACCATCTCTTTTATCTGATCGAGGGTTGTCATTTAGTTTGAATTTTGGGGTAAAAGTACGACTTTTAATGTGCCAATTGGTTAATGTGCCAATGTGCCAATGAAAGAATAAGACAGCTTCTTAAATTAGCAAATTAGCAAATTAGCAAATTAGCAAATTAGCATATTAGCACATTAGCATATTAGCATATTGTTATGGTAAACAGCGGTCTTGATAACCTATTAACTTCGGTTGATGCTCAGGCATTGATTGTTGGGCGGATTGCGTATCTGGGGCATTCGGCATCTGTTTCATGGCGGATGGAAAATGGATTGGATGAGTTGGTTGGAGTGTTTGGAGATCGGGTGATAAAGGCATTTGGGCCACAGCATGGATTTGGATCTGTGGTACAGGATAATATGATCGAAACTTCACACACTATTCATCCCGCATGGAAAATTCCGGTTTACAGTTTATACGGGGAAACGCGAAAACCAACGGATGAAATGCTTGATGGTATCGATACGCTGATTATCGATTTACAAGATGTGGGGACCCGCGTATATACTTATATATGGACGATGTACCTGACGATGGAGGCATGTCTGGGAAAAGGAATCAGAATAGTTGTTCTGGACCGGCCAAATCCTATCGGGGGGGATATCACAGAAGGCAACCTGCCGGATCCGGAATGGTATTCCTTTGTTTGCATGGCACCAATACCCATGCGCCACGGGAAAACCATGGGAAAAATGGCTGAGTGGTTCAAAGAGCTGAATCATTGGGACCTGGATCTGCATATTGTTGATATGACGGGCTGGAATCCTTCGATGCTATGGAGAGATACTGGCCGGCTGTGGGTGAATCCATCGCCAAACTTGCCTACCGCTGAAGGGTGCCTGGTTTATCCCGGCAGTGTGATGCTGGAAGGAACAGTTTTATCGGAAGGACGTGGCACCACCCGAAGCCTGGAGCAGTTTGGTCATCCGGCTATCGATCCTTATTCGATCAGGAAAGAGCTTTTGAATTATCTGCATAAAAACCATTTGGAGGGAATGGTGCTTCGTCCGGTTCATTTTCAGCCAACCTATCACAAGTTTACGGGAGCGGTTTGCGGTGGATTTCAGATACATGTTACTGATCCTATCGTTTTTCAATCCTGGAAAACGATGGTATACATTTTAAGGTATTTGTATCATCACACGGATATCCGGCCATTCTGGAGCCTTAACCCTTATGAATATAAATTTGAAGGTCTTGCCTTTGATTGGATCAATGGAACGGATAAGATCAGGGGGTGGATAGAGGGGGGAGAGGACATTTGGACGCAAATATGCGTCCCTCAAGAGGATGCAAATATGGACCCCTACTTCATTTTTACTTGAAACTTATTGATCGGAATTCGAAACTCTGCATTCGAATCGACCACTTCAAAACGCTCCATCAAAAAGCCAATTAAATCCTTAGGTTGACGGCTAAGGGGTGTGGGGGAGGAGGCGGGAGGAGACGTGGGTCCTCGCCCTACCATCGGTAAATATATTGCGAGGTTCCGCTTCCCTTTTCACGTCACTCGTCACTCGTCACTCGTCACTTCTTCCCGCATCCCGTTTCAGGCATTTTACCTATCTTCGTAGTCAAACGCACCCGATGAAAATCATCAACCCCATCTACGACAAGGCCTTTAAGTATTTAATGGAAAACAATAAGTTAGCCAAAAAGGTACTATCGGTTATTTTAGATGTGGAGGTTTTAGAAGTTGCATTATGCCAGCAGGAAACCATTGTGCCGGATCAAATCAGGGGGCTGGTTATGTACCGGCTCGATTTTAAAGCCGTGATCAAAGAAGCCGGTGACAGTAAAAAAACGGTGCTGATAGAACTTCAGAAATCAAAGTTCCCGACGGATATCCAGCGATTCCGCAATTATCTTGGGACCAGTTATCTGGTAAAGAAAAAAGAAAACTGGGAGGAGTCGGTAGTTGCCGAGGCTAAGCCAGCAGAATACCAATCCATTTATCCGATTATCGCCATCTACATTTTGGGTTACAATCTGGATGACTTGCCCTATCTGGCAGTTACGGTAAACCGCGATGTGATCAATTCCGTAAACAAGGAAAAACTAAAGGTGAGCAGTTTTTTTATCGAACACCTCACTCATCAGGCGCACATTATCCAGGTGCTTCGATTACCACAAAAAAGACAAACCCGGCTGGAGAAGTTCCTCATGTTGTTCAATCAGGCATGGTGCACCGACAAGGGGTTTATTTTGGAGCTGCAAACCATACCAGAGGAATTTGAAGATATAGCCAATTACCTGCAGGGGCCTCTTTTGGACGATGATTTTCGTCGACATCTGGAAGCTGAAGAACAGCTGGATTACATTTTCGAAGAGCAGGAAGCACGACACCTCCGGCAAATGGCCGAAGCCCTGGAACAAAGAGAGTCGGCCGAAGAACGGGAACGGGTGGCATTAGACCGGGAACGGATGGCAAAAGAAAAGGAACGGGTGGCAAAAGATCGTGAAACTGACGCCTTGGATCAAAGCAAAGCTCTAACGGTAAAACTCGCCATACAAATGAAAAAATACGGCGCTACCCTGAGCGAGATTGTCAAGGAAACTGGCTTATTGGTTGAGGAAATTGAGATATTGGTGGAGACTTGATGAATATCAAATTTTAAAATGCAGCAATAATGAAGAAACATCACATCATGCTCACAATCAGGCTGGTTGGCCTGATCAGCCTGATTAACATCTCGTGTACTACAAAAAAAGAGGCAAAGCCGGATTTCACTTTTGTCTTTATGACTGACATTCATTTATCACCGGAAAAGAGTGCTCCGGTAGGATTTCAACAGGCAATAGATACGGTTAACCGGTTGAACCCTGCTTTTGTAATTACCGGGGGCGATCTGATCATGGATGCCTTGGGCCAGAGCCGAAACCGGGCAGACTCGCTTTATCAATTATATAGTGGACTAATGAAGGGCTTCAGGATGCCGGTGCACAATACCGTTGGAAATCATGAACTTTTTGCTTTTTACAACAAGCAGATTGACACGCTCGACCCGGATTACGGTGAAGGCATGTTCCGCAGATATTTTGGAGATCCGTGGCAATCATTTAATTACAAGGGCTGGCACTTCATTTTATTAAAATCAATTGAGCAAACACCGATGCGCGGCTATTACGGTAAGATCAACCCGGCACAAATGGAGTGGTTGAAGCAGGATCTGGCACAGGTAAATGATACTGTTCCGATTGTGGTATCGGTGCATATCCCGTTTATCACTGCTTATAATCAATGGCAGGAAGGCGGACAGCAGGTTAATGGCATGGGAAGTGTGATCACCAATGGAAAAGAGGTTATGGACATGCTCCGTAAAAAGAATCTCAAGCTGGTACTTCAGGGCCATCAGCATTATTATGAAGATTTGTTTATGGATGGGGTGCATTTTATCACCGGAGGCGCGGTATCGGCCGGTTGGTGGGGCGGTGCGCTTGGTACGCTTCAGGAGGGATTCATGCTGATCAAAGTGTTTGGGAATGAGATCAGGAGTGAGTATGTGGATTATGGATGGAAAGAGAGGAAGTGACGAGTGACGAGAAACGTGAAACGAGAAACGTGAAACGTGAAGCGAAAGAAGCGGAACGCGGAATAACTAAAGAATATAACTGGAGTATGAAAAAGGTATTTGTGTGTTTATTTCTGGGAAGCATGCTGATGGCTGGCTGCAAGCAAGGCGGGGAGCAAGGTTATGAATTCCGCATTCCAGGGATGGTGTTGAACCTGGATGGAAACGGCGGGATCAGGCAAGTTGAATTTACCGGAAGCAAACAGGTTCGCGAAGTAATGGCTATGAGCAGGCTAGCAGATTGCGATCCGGTTGACCACACAAAAGTTACCCGAAACCAGGATCAGATCAGTTTCAGCAGGAAATGGATTTCCAGATCGACCGGGAATACCTGTTTGGTAACCGACCGGTTCAGTCCGGGAAAAGGGAGCATTAGATGGGAAGTTGAGATTACCGGATTGGAAGGGCCGTGGACCACACCGATTGAAACCCGGTTAATTTATCCGGATACCGTTAAGGCAAAATTCTGGACGGCCTGGGGAGATCCAAGGCTTGGAGGTATTCTAAAGAAGCCAGCTGAACAACAGGTATCTATTGGGATTTTACCATCCGATATTACCGGAAATTGGAGTGATCCATTGGTACCCATTCCTTTTGTTAATGACACCATCTGGTACGGGGCACCTCCTTACCGGTATGATAATCCAAGGATTGGATTCTGTCCGTTCCAGGGCAATCTTTTTGGAATTCCGATGGTTACGATATCTGAAGATCAGAATGATACCGGATTGAGCATGGTATTATCGCCGGAGGATACGATGCTGGATCTGAGTTTACGCACCAGCACCAGGGGTGAGTTGGTTTTTTCGAGGGAATCTCACCGTATTTCCTCGGCAAAACCGATTCGATTTCATATCGATATTATTTCTCATGAATCGGGTTGGCGAGGAGGATTACGGTGGATGACTGCAAATTACCCTGGCTATTTTGATCCTAATATTCCACTGGCAGATGAAGTTGCAGGTACCGGCGCTTACTCATCGCTGGAAACGGCCTTTGATCGGGAAAAGATGAAAAAGATGGCTTTTGGAGTAAACTGGAAAGCCAGTTTTGATTTTCCGTATATGGGCATGTATATTCCTCCTGTTCAATCAGATACTGCTCAATGGAATCGTTATGGAGGAGGAAAAACTTCGATTTTGGCCATGCGCAAATACGCAACAGGAATGAAGAATCAGGGGTTTCATGTTTTAAGCTATTTTAACGTAACTGAATTCGGGGCCGGCATAACAGATCCAAAGCCACCTCGGAAAGCTGTTTCAGATGAGGATTTATGGAAGAACGCTGATGATTTTCTATACTACAAGCTGGCAGATGCGATACTGCACGTGCCAGCGGCGGTTACGCAAGATAAACTCACGTTTTATCCCCAATCGAGACCCAATGGCCCTTACTACACCTGGGGTAATGGTATAATTATGGATCCCGGAGAGCCTGTTTATCAGGAATATCTTCTTGATCAGGCGAAAAAGCACATTGATTTTATTCCGGATGCGGTTGGAATCTGCATCGACCGGATGGACTGGCTGCGGATGTACAATGAAGAGCGCGATGATAGTGTAAGCTGGTTTGGCAATCAACCTACCCGCTCGCTTCTGATTTCATGGCACAGTTTACTGAACAAGCTTGGACCGCTGATGCACCAATCAGGCAAGGTAATTTTCATCAACAATCATGATAAGCGGATCGATTTGTTAAAACAGACCGATGGGTATTTTGATGAGTTCACTTATGGTGGATCGCCATTGAACCTAACCGCATTGATGGGAGTGCGAAGGCCGGTACTGGGCTGGACCAGCGAGGAAAAGAACCTTCGGCCCGATCCGGATGCATTTTTCCAGCGATACCTGTATCTCGGGGTTTACCCAATGGCTCCATTTCCGGGAAATGACCACTCCTTGCTGCCTGGTGAGTGGGTTGATAAGCAATACCTTGATTATGGTCCGATGCTTGAGTTACTGAAGGGAAAGAAATGGGTGCTGGAGCCTCATTGCATCGAAGTATCAGATCAGGCAGCCAAAGCAAATCTGTTTCAGGTGCCTGGAGGTTGGGTGATTCCAGTAACATTTGGCCCCAAGGAAGGATCTGTCACCATAATATTACGCAATGTTGATGGATTATCTGGAAACCTAACCGCGACGGTTGTTTTTCCGGGAAGTGAGAAAGGGGAACAGCTGGCCCTAATTCCATCTGGTAAGGAGGTTAGGATTGTTGTTCCATTGAAGAGGGGGTGTGGGTTGGTGAGGGTGGTGAAGGGTTAAGGGTTAAGGGTGAAGGGTGAAGGGTGAAGTAAATGGAAAGGGTGAAGGGTGAAGTAAATGGGAAAGGGGAAAGTGAAGGGTGAAGGGTGAAGGGTGAAGGGGGGTGGCGTGCATAGCCGTCAACCTAAGGGTTATTTCCGCAATAAAACCAGGGTTGAGTGATATGGAGTAAGGCAGTAGGGGTTGTGCGGTTTGGTGAGGAGCCCCAGGATGAATCCCGGGGTTAATAATGAGTCAGATGCAATCTGTGGTACAAAGTGCTCCCCCGATTAACCGATTGATGTTAAGTTGGTTGGGTTGCGGACTGAAGTCCCGGATCGGTAGGATTGGTCGATTGGTCGATTGGTATATCAAGCGATGGCCGGGATGTTGGCGGGCATTTTTCATAGAATGCCGTATATGCTAACTATCACTGAATAAACTGATTAAGAGTCCGTCTTCGGGCTTTGAGCCCGGTTACAGGACACCTTCCCATCCATCGGTTAACCGGAGTAAAACTTGGTACCACATCTTGCATTTGGCTCTTTACTAACCCCAGATCTTTAGTCTGGGGGTTCAGCCAGAACTTTAGGTTGACAGCTATGGGGTGGCATGTAGGGATGCATAACTGCGGGTCTCTTGCTGATGAGGGAAGGGTTAGGTCGGGGACTAAGATCATTAAAGTATTGATAAACATGGTCGATATTGAACGAGGCAAAAACGAAATTGTTA